>JABFXX010000721.1 GCA_013368795.1 Kofleriaceae bacterium | reverse complement strand
TCGCCGACCTTCGGCTGCGCGGGTTGCACGGTTTGCGCCGCCTTGCCGGCGGGACATGCTGCGAGGAACAGGAGGCTAACGAAGGATGCCGAACGCATCCCCCGTTCGTATCACTACATCGCCTCGCACAGGTGCACCGGGATGCACGCGCCCGTGTAGCAACCGCCGCTCACGCCGGGCACCTTGCCGGTGCCACACGCAGGCGCCGCGCGATCGCACGCGACCGGATCGTAGCAACGGCCGGGCGCCTGGCCTTCGGGCGTGCACAGCTCGAACGGCCGGTCGCACTCGGCGTCCGTCGGGCAGGTCTCGTACGAGTGATACGCGGTGCACGCGTTGTCGCGCGAGCAGTCCCACGCGTCGGCGGTGTAGCAGTCGATGCTCGTGCTCGGCAGGGTGTCGATCGGATAGCAGCCGACGAAGTTCGTGAAGCAGTTGAGACCGATCGAGCACGCGGCATCCTCGACGACGCGGCAGCCCGGATCGGCCGCACACGCGGTCGGGTCGAGCGACTCGCACGGGCTTCCGCAGACCGGCCACGATGGCAGCGGCTGGTTGGCGACCGCGGGGCAGGGACCGCACGCCGGATCGCAGCCACCGCCAAACGTCTCGCACTGGAGCGTATCGGGATTGCGAAGCGGAGCAGGGGCGATGTCGAGGATGACGCAGCTGTCGTCACCGTCGTCGCTGTCGAAGTACACACAGCCGGTCAACACGAGCGCGGCAAGAGCTAGGCAACGCATTGGGTGTCCCTCGGAGCAAGGTTCGCACCATCGCCGAGCGATTGCGATTCCCAGCGGTTGGCGCGCGGAGGTCTCAGGATTCTGAGGCGTCGCCGATCGCACACAGCGCGCGGACCGCGATTCCCATGCGTTCGGCGAAGTCGCGGCGCGAGCTGCACGCGTGCTTGAGGCCGATCGCGGTCGCATTCAGCGTGTCGGCGAGCTGGCGCGCGCTGACGCCGGCACGCTTGTACGCGCCCGGGAGCTTCGAGCCGCGGATCACCTTCGTGATCGTGTCGACGAACTTCTCCTCGTGCTCGGCGATCATCGGGCCGACGAGCTGATCGGTCGCCTCGTGCAGGTCGGTGACGTCCGCGCCGAGCATGCCGATGAAGCGGCCGAGCCACTCGTCGAACGCACCGACGAGCCTGGCCTCGACCGACTGCGCGTGCTCGGCGACGCGCGCGTGCACGCCCTCGAGCCCCGTCGTCAGGTAGTGCCGAACGACCGCGCGGAACAGCTCCTCCTTCGTCGCGAAGTGGAGGTAGAGGCCCTGGCGGCTGATGCCCGCCGCGCGTGCGACCTCCTCCATCGAGGTCTTGCGGTAGCCGTACCGCATGAACGTCGCCAGGCCGGCGTCGAGCAGGCGGCGGCGGCGAGCCTCGTCGGCATCGCCGGTCTGGACAGCAGGGCGGGGCACCTGTGTACGACCTTGACAAAGTGGGTATTGGTTGTCAAGTATGACCAGTATGGCGCGATTCTCCGGTGAGCGGCTCGAACGGGTGAAGGCCTCGACGCAGTTCCGCGACGGCAAGTTCCATAACGCGAGCAACGTGCGCCCGGTCATGAAGGGCAACACGCTCGCGATCACGCGCGAGTTCTTCTTCGGCGGCAAGCGACGCGTCCCGCAGTCGCCGCTGCCGATCGAGAGCCCGCTCGAGATGTGGGCGAAGCCGAGCGCGTCGAACCTGCGCATCACGTGGCTCGGTCACAGCACGATGCTGCTCGAGTCGGGCAACGTCCGCGTGCTGACGGATCCGGTGTTCGGCAATCGCGTCTCGCCCGTGTCGTTCGCCGGCCCCAAGCGGTTCCACCCGGTGCCGGCGACCATCGCGCAGCTGCCGAAGCTCGATGCGATCCTGGTCTCGCACGACCACCTCGATCACCTGTGCGCGCCAAGCATCCGCGAGCTCGCGCAGCTGCACGTGCCATTCGTGACGTCGCTCGGCGTTGGTCTCCACCTCGAGCGCCTCGGCGTCGATCCGGCCCTCGTCACCGAGCTCGACTGGTGGGAGGAGCACGAGCTGCCGGGCGGCATCCTGAAGTTCTCCGCGGTGCCCGCGCAACACTTCTCGGGTCGCGGCCTCACTGATCGCAACACGACGCTGTGGTCGTCGTGGGTGATCCAGACCGATCATCACAAGCTGTTCTTCAGCGGCGACACCGGGTTTCACGACGGCTTCGCCGACATCCGCGCGAAGTTCGGCGGCTTCGACGTGACGATGCTCGAGATCGGCGCGTGGCATCCGGCGTGGGGCGACATCCACCTCGGCCCCGAGAACGCATTGCGCGCGTTCCAGATGCTCGGTGGCGGCACGATGCTGCCGGTGCACTGGGGGACGTTCGACCTCGGCCTCCATCCGTGGGACGAGCCGGCCGAGACGCTGCTCGCACTCGCCGAGCCCGCCGGTGCACGCATCCTGACGCCGATGCTCGGCCGGCCGTTCGAGCCCGCGCACGTCGACGGGCCGAACCCGTGGTGGCGCGCCGTCCGTGCCGCGACCGCCGCGAACGCGCCCGCGCTCGCTGCCGCGTCCTAGCGCTTATGTTGTAGCGTCGCGGTGATGTTGCCGGACGATCATGCCGCGCCTTCGCGAGTCGTCCATCACGGCGACGGGCTCGAGTTCCTGCGTCGCGGTCGACTGCCCGACGATCACGCGATCATCACGTCGCTGCCCGATCACAGCGAGCTGCCGGCGCTCGGCTTCGACGGCTGGCGCACGTGGTTCTCCGACACCGTCGCGCTCGCATGCGACGCGCTCGCCGACGACGCCGTCGCGATCTTCTACCAGACCGACGTCAAGCACGATGGCCGCTGGGTCGACAAGGGACATCTCGTGATGCGCGGCCTCGACGCTGCGAACAGCCACGTGCTCTGGCACAAGATCGTGTGCCGCGTGCCGCCCGGCACGACGACGTTTGGCCGCCCGGCCTACGCGCACATGATCTGCGCGAGTCGCGAACGTCGTCTCTCGCCCGGCGCGTCGACGCCGGACGTGCTTCCCGCGCTCGGCACCATGAGCTGGTCGCGCGCGATGGGCGGTGCGGCGTGCGAGGCGGCGATCCAGTTCGTCGCATCGATCGGCGTGCGCACGGTCGTCGATCCGTTCTGCGGGCTCGGCAGCATCCTCGCCGCCGCGAACGCGCATGGCCTCGCTGCAATCGGCGTCGAGCTGTCGCGCCGTCGTGCGGCCGGGGCTCGGAAGGCGACGCACGCCGTCGGCTGAGCAAGGTTTCCGCATCGACCTGCGGACGAGCGTGCCTGCGCGCCAGCGGTAGAGTGAGGGGATGTCAACGACATCCGCGACGACGACCAGGGCGCCGGGAGAGCGAGTGGGAACATTCGCGGGCCAAGTCACTCCACCTGCGCACGTGGTGACGTTCTTCGAGGATGACGGAGAGTTCCTCTCGATCGTGACGGACTTCGTGAAGGCAGGCCTCGACGCCGGCGACTCGGTTGTCGTGGTCGCGACCGGCGAACACCTCGCCAAGCTCGATATCGAGTACGCGCGACTCCAGATCGACGTGAAGGCCGCGGAGCTCGTCGGACGTTACATCCAGCTCGACACGAACGACGTGTATCCGACGCTGCTGTCGCAGGGCTGGCCCGATCAGGACTGCTTCGACACGGTGATGGCCGAGGTGCTGCAGCGGGGGCGCATGCCGGGCCGAGTCGTTCGCTGTATCGGCGAGATCGTCGCAGTCGTCTGGGCGCGCGGCGAGCACGCGGCGACGATCCGCCTCGAACATATGTGGAAGAAGCTCGTCGATGTCGAGCACATGGTGATCCTCTGCATGTATCCGCGCAGGGCATTCGAGCGGGACATGGCGTTCGGCCTGCAGGAGGTCGTCCGCACCCACTCGATCGTCAAGCACTAACGCGGATACGTCGCGCGCCAGTGCTCGACGAGCTGGACGAGCGCGGAGAGCCGCACGCCGCCGCGTCCCATCCCGAGCGGCTCGCGCGGTGACCCGACCGACGCAGCTGCATCCTCGAGCGAGCCGAACTTCTTGTTGACGAGCCGCTGGCAGAGGGCACGCAGATCGATATGCGGCTCCAGCGTTCCGCCGCACTCGCGATACAGGTTCGGCCCGTAGTGACCCCACGCGGCGATGATGTCGCTCGGCCGCGTGAACGCGGCGAATGCATCGAACAGCGCCGCCCGTGAACCGGCGGCCGCAAGCGTCGCCTCGTCGAGTCGCGCGTGAAACGCCGTGTTCGGCGACAGTCGGTTCTGCGGCGCCGCGACGTGCTCGAATCGCTCGCCCGTTGCGACCCGAACTGCGACCCAGTGCACGAGCTCGTCGGGCTCGTGGTTCGCGTCCTTCTTGTACGGCCACGCGTTCGCCTCGCCGACGACGCACACGAGGTCCTCGAACCGGCTCGTCAGCGCTGTCGGCAGCCGCGGCCGCTCGGGCCTGGGGCCTCGCTCTTGCCGGAACCGCCGCTGTGGCCGCGTCGCCTGACAGTGCAGCTGCATGTCGACCATCGCGCGGAACGGATCGAGCAGCGCGCGGAAGCCAGCCGGATCACCTTCGAGGACGCCGAGCACGTGCATCAGCGCCTCGATCGTCGACACGAACTGATCGTTGGGCTCCTTGCGGATCCGGTACTGCGATGGCTCCGGTGTCGCGAACGCGTAGCGCGGCAGCGACTGGAGGATCGGGTTGTCGCGGACGACCGTCTTCGCCTGCGACCACGTGCCGTCGACGACGACGAGCGTGATCGGTCCGGGCGGCCGCTCCGCGAGGATGTTCTTCGCGCCGGGGCCCGGGAACAGCAGCCCCGCTGGCCGCGTCTCGTCGGAGAGCGCGCGTGCGAGCGCGGCATGCTCGCCCCAGCGCACGCCGACGTGCAGCTCGGAGTCGGGCAGGCACAGGCTCGCCATGCGCGCCGTGCCGATCGCCTTGTCGCGCTCGCGAGGGTGCTGGAGGATGACGACCTTCGTCTTCGTCGGAAGCTGCGAGATCTTGTGGCAGTAGCAGACCGATTGTGCACGCCGGCATCGGCTGCACACGGCCCTCGGCGTCACGGATACAGCTGCGGAACGCACTGGCCTACGGTTGTAGCGCGATGTCGGGTGTCGCAGGCGAGCCATGCATGCATCGATCGTCAGGCGGCTGTGGCTCGGAACTTCTCCGGTCCGCAGCCGAGATCGGCGATGGTGGTCGGGGGAGAAGGTGCGGTGCTTGCTGTCTCGTCTTCGCGGTGGC
>JABFXX010000254.1 GCA_013368795.1 Kofleriaceae bacterium | reverse complement strand
GCGTTTACCAGGATCACCATGCTCTTCGATTGGGTCTACGGAATGTTTTCCAACGACCTGGCCATCGACCTCGGGACGGCCACGACTCTCACGTTCGTCAAAGGTCGCGGCATCGTCGCCAACGAACCAAGCGTGGTCGCCGTGCAGGCGGTATCGCAGGGACCCAAGAAGGTCCTCGCCGTCGGAAAAGAAGCGAAGGAAATGCTCGGTCGCACACCGGGCAACATCGTCGCGATCCGGCCGATGAAGGACGGCGTCATCGCCGACTTCGAGGTGACCGAGGCGATGCTGCGCTACTTCATCCAGAAAGCGCACCAGCGTCGCACGCTCGTCCGTCCTCGCGTGATCGTCAGCGTGCCGTCGGGCATCACCGAGGTCGAGAAGCGCGCGGTGCGCGACTCGGCGCTCGCGGCCGCGGCGCGCGAGGTCTACTTGATCGAGGAGCCGATGGCCGCGGCGATCGGCGGCGGTCTGCCGATCACCGAGCCGACCGGCAACATGATCGTCGACATCGGCGGCGGCACGACCGAGGTCGCGGTGATCGCGCTCGCGGGCGTCGTGCTCTCGAAGTCGATCCGCGTCGCCGGCGACAAGATGGACGAGGCGATCGTCCAGTACATCAAGCGCAAGTACAACCTGCTGATCGGCGAGCGCACCGCCGAGATCATCAAGAAGGAGATCGGCTCGGCGTATCCGCTCGAGGAGCCGCTCACCGTCGAGGTGAAGGGTCGCGATCTCGTCGCCGGCGTGCCGAAGACGCTGCTCGTCAACTCCGACGAGATCCGCGAGGCGCTGACCGAGCCGGTCAACGCGATCGTCGATGCGGTTCGCTCGGTGCTCGAGCGCACGCCGCCGGAGCTGTCGGCCGATATCGTCGACAAGGGCGTCGTCCTCTCGGGCGGCGGCGCGCAGCTGAAGAATCTCGACGTGCTGCTGCGCGAAGAGACCGGCCTGCCGGTGATGGTGTGCGAGAACCCTCAGCTCGCGGTCGTGCTCGGCACGGGCAAGGTTCTCGACGAGCTGTCGCTGCTGCGGGAGATCGCGCTGCGGTGATCCCCACCGCATGCTCTGCATGCGGGGCGCGGCGATGGCCACGATGACGACACTGAAGCGCAGGATCGTCGACTGGACCGCTACCGGTCTGCTCGTGCTGATCCCGGTCCTCGTGCTTCGAGCGAGCCTCGCGCGCAGCACGCCATCGACGATCGACCAGGCGCTGTTGCGCGTGACCGCGCCGCTGCAAGCCGCGGTGTCGTGGGTCGTCGAGGGAGTCGGCGGCATGTGGGGCCGCTACGTCGCGCTCGTCGATGTCGAGGAAGAGAATCGCGAGCTGCGTGCCGAGAACGAGAAGCTGCGCCGCGAGCTCGCCTCGATGACTCGCCGCGCGTTCGACGTCAGCGCGCTCGAAGATCTCGCGGTCGTGAAGCGCACGACGCCGGCCGACACGCTCGGCGCGCGCGTGATCGGTGCGCCGATGTCGCCGCAGTTCCGCGTGCTGCGTCTGCGGATCGATCGCGGCAACAAGGACGTCCAGGTCGGCATGCCGGTGATCACCGGCACCGGTCCCGTCGGCCGCATCAACAAGGTGTTCGGCGACTACGCCGACGTCACGCTGATCAGCGATCCGAGCTCGTCGGTCGAGGTCCTGATCCCGCGCACCGGCGGTCGCGGCCTGTTGACGGGCCTCGGGCGCGGCGACTCGTACGCGTGTCAGATCGAGTGGCTCGAGCGCACGGCGACGGGCTCGGCCTCGGCGCAGGTCCAGGTCGGCGACGAGGTCGTGACGAGCGGCCTCGGCGCGAGCTTCCCGGCGGGCCTGCTCATCGGCAAGGTCACCAAGGTCTCGAAGGACGATGGCATGTTCCAGCGCGTCGAAGTCGCGCCGGCCGTCGACGTGTCGCGCGTGCGCGCCGTCGAGGTGCTGCTCGCGCCGCCGCCACCGCCCGATCCCGACGCGAAGACGAAGCGGCGCAGCGAGCCTGCGTTCGGTGGGAGAGCGCTGTGAGAATCGCGACGATCGTGCTCGTCGCGTACGTTTTGTGCGTGATCACCGCCGCGGTGTGGCGGTTCATGCCCGGCTTCACGCGCGATGCCGTGCCCGCGATCGGCGCGCTGACCGCGGCGTACCTCGGCCACACGACGCGCCCGTATCGCGCGCCGTCGATGGCGGGCTCGGTCGTGCTCGGCTACCTGATGGACGTCGTCAGCGGCACGCCGACGGGGCTGTCGTGCCTCGTGCTCGGCGTCACGCACGACGTCGCGCGCACGACGCAGCAGCGCATCTTCGTCCGCGGCACCACGATGACGATCGCGTACTCGGCGTTCATCTCGGTGCTCGCATCGATCGCGCGCGTCATCGTGTGCGTGGTGTTCGGCATCCCGCGCCCGCCGACGTTCGGGCTCGAGCTGCAGCAGATGGCGTTGATCGCGCTCGCGACCGCGCTCGTCGGGCCGCTCGTGTGGCGCCTGTTCCGCCGGATCGACGCCGCATACGCGCGCACGCATCGCGAGCGCGACGCTGCACTGGAGGGACTCACGCCGTGATCGGGAACTCGTTCTCGTCGCCGACCGGCGGCCCTGCGCTGCCGGAGCTGCACAAGCGGCTGCGCTGGCTCGCGCTGTTCGTGATCGCCGCGTTCGCGCTGCTCGTCGGCCGCCTGTGGCAGCTGCAGGTGATGCGCGGCGAGAGCTACTACGAGCGCACGGTCTCGAACGTCGTGAAGGAGCGCTACCTGCCGAGCGTGCGAGGCAAGATCCTCGACGCGAACGGCGTCGCGCTCGCCGACAACCGCCCGGCGTTCAACCTCTACGCGACGCCGAAGGAGCTGACGCCGCAGGCGAAGGCCGAGCTCGAGCGCATGCTCGGCCTGTCCGATGACGAGATCGCGAAGATCGACGAGCGCCTCGCCGTCGGCCGCAAGCGCGACCCGAAGAGCCCGATCCTCGTGCTCGAGGATCAGGGCCGCGATCGCGCCGCGCTCGTCGAGCAGGCGCGCGCACGTCTGCCCGGCGTCGAGGTCCGCCACGAGCCGTATCGCTACTACCCGCAGGGCGATCTCGCGGCGCACCTCATCGGCTACATGACGCAGATGACCGCGGAGGAGTCCGATCGACTCACCGCGCAAGGCTACGACGTCAACGATCTCGTCGGCCGCTACGGCCTCGAGTCTGCGTGGGAGAACTACCTGCGCGGCAAGCGTGGCGTCGAGCACTACGCGGTCGACGCACGCGGCCAGCGCCTCGACGACCGCACGGTGTCCTCGCTGATCCACGGCGAGCGCGTGATCGATCCGGTGCCCGGCGCGAACCTCATCCTCACGATCGACAGCGATCTCCAGCGCCTCGCCGAGAAGGCGGCCAGCCGCGTCGCCGCGGCGGCGGTCGTCGTCGTCGAGGTGAAGACCGGCAAGATCAAGGCGGTCGTCAGCAAGCCCTCGTTCGATCCGAACACGATGACGGGTCACCTGACGCACGCCGAGTACACGCTGCTGATGCAGGACCCGCGCAAGCCGTTCATCGACAAGGCGCTGCGCGCGACGTATCCGCCCGGCTCGATCTTCAAGTTCGTCACGACGCTCGCCGCGCTCGAGGACGGCCAGGCCGCCGAGGACGAGAACATGTTCTGCACCGGCGTGTACAACCTGTCGGGCACGAAATTCCGCTGCCACGGCACGCACGAGAAGGTCGATCTCCTCAAGGCGATCCAGAAGTCGTGCGACGTCTACTTCTGGACGCTCGCGCAGCGCATCGGCCTCGATCGCATCGCGCAGGTCGCGCGCGAGTACGGCCTCGGTGCGCCGACGAACCTCGGCATCAACGGCGACGCCGGCGGCCGCATCCCGACGAAGCAGTGGTACGACGAGAACGGTCGCTACAAGATCGGCTACGCGGCGAACGCGGCGATCGGGCAGGGCGACGTCGAGGTCACCGTGCTGCAGATGGCGATGGCGTACGCCGCGCTCGCCAACGGCGGCAAGCTGTTCGTCCCGCAGGTCGTCGAGCGCGTCGAGTCGCACGAGGGCCGTACGATCGTCGCGTACGACCCGAAGGTCGCGCGCACCGTGCACGCGCCGGCCGACGCGGTCGAGACCTGGAAGCGCGGCATGTGGCTCGTCAACAACGAGAAGGGCGGCACCGCGTACGAGCACGGCCACAGCGACATCGTCACGGTGATCGGCAAGACCGGCACCGGCGAGGTCAAGAAGCACTACAAGGACCGCGACCACACCGACCTCGAGAAGTGGAACCCGAACGCGTCGCACGCGTGGTTCGCCGGCTGGGCGCCGGCCGAGGATCCCGAGCTCGCGGTCGTCGTGCTCGTCGAGCACGGCGGCGGCGGCGGCACGAACGCGTGGCCGATCGCGCAGAAGGTCCTCGACGGCTACTTCAGCCGGAAGACGAAGGACCCGGCGACGCCTGCCGCGCCCGCACCGAAGGCACCCGGGGTGAAGCGATGAAGGGCGTCGGGCTCCAGCTGCCGCGCGCGACGATCGGCCTGTCGCGCTGGCGTCGATTCCGCGCCGCGGTCGACTGGCCGCTGATCCTCACGGTCCTCGCGCTGTGCGGCATCGGCCTTCTGAACCTCTACTCGGCGACCCGCGGCGTCCGCCACACCGCGAAGTTCGAGGCGCAGGTCCAGTGGATGCTCCTCGGCGGCATCGCGTTCGTCGTCGCGACCGTCATCGACTACAAGACGCTCGTTCGTGGCGCCTGGGCCGCGCTTGGCGTGGCGGTCGTGCTGCTGATCCTCGCGCGCATCTTCGGCTCGATCGACGACGACCTCCACGGCAAGACCCACCGCTGGCTCTACCTCGGCGGTATGAGCATCCAGCCGAGCGAGCTCGCGAAGGCCGCGATGATCCTCGTCCTCGCGCGCGTGTTCTCCGACGGCGACGCCAGCCGTTACACCGCGAAAACGATCGCGATCAAGTTCGCCTGCTTCCTCGTCCCGATCTTCTTGATCGCGACGCAGCCCGACCTCGGCACCGCGGTCCTGCTCGTCCTCATCGTGCTCACGGTCGGCTTCCTCGCGATGCCGAGCGTGTGGCCGATGGTCTACATCACGACCGCTGGCCTGCTCGCGATTCCGATCCTCTGGGAGAAGATGCATGACTACCAGAAGAATCGGATCCTCGCGTTCGTCGACTGCAGCGTCGCGCCGACGAAGCTGTGCTGGCACACGCAGCAGTCAATCTACGCGGTCGGCTCCGGCCGGATCTGGGGCAAGGGCTTCC
>JABFXX010000039.1 GCA_013368795.1 Kofleriaceae bacterium | reverse complement strand
GCGACCGTCGGGAGGACGACGAGCGCCGTCATCTCGCCACCGTATGTCGCGCCATAGCTGACCAGAGACGATCGGGGCGACGGTGATCCTCGACGCGAAGGCGTCACCTGTGATCGCAATGCGGGCGGCGGTGGCGCGGGCTACATCTGCATCGCGTCGCCGTCGGTGAACACGACGGCCGCGTCATCTCGCCGCCGTACGTCGCTCCGTAGCTGGCCTGAGCGATCGGGGGACGGCGATCCTCGACGCAAATGCGTCAGGTGATCGAACGCGGGCGGCGGCTACGGCTGCATGGCGTCACCGTCGGTAGAACGACGATCGCCGTCATCTCGTCGCCGCAGCTGACCAGAGGTCTAGGCGACGGTGATCCTCGACGCGAAGGCGTCACCTGTGATCGCCAATGCGGGCGGTGGCGGCGGCGCAGGCTACATCTGCATCGTGTCGCCGTCGGTGAACACGACGAGCGTCGTCATCTCGCCGCCGTACGTCGCGCCGTAGCTGGCCTGAGACGGTCGCGGGGACCGCGATCCTCGACGCGGAAGGCGTCAGGTGATCGTACGCGGGCGGCGGCGACGGCTGCATGGCGTCACCGTCGGTAGAACGACGATCGCCGTCATCTCGTCGCCGCAGCTGACCAGAGCTCTGGGCGACGGTAATCCTCGACGCGAAGGCATCAGGTGATCGAACGCGGGCGGCCGTCGGTAGCACGACGACCGCCGTCATCTCGCCGCCGTTATTTTCGCCCGTGGCTGACCAGAGACGATCGGGGCGACGGCGATCCTCGACGCGAAGGCGGCGCGGGCTACATCTGCGTCGCCTTCGGTGACGGCGACGACGGCCGCCGTACGTCGCGCCGTGGTTACCAGACGACGCAGGCGTTACGCGGGCGGAGCTTCGCGCCGATCTTGCAGCTGAACGCCTTGGCGAAGTCCGGCGTCGCCGAGAGCGTGCCGTTGACGCGCCAGCGCGCCGGCGAGTGCGGATCGACGCTCGCGAGCAGCTGCTCGTACTCGGGGCGAGCCTTCGCGCACCACGCCTGGCCGAACGCGAGGAAGAACTGCTGGTCCTCGGTGAAGCCGTCGGCGACGATGGTGTCCTTCGCCGGTGCGCGCAGCGTGCGGTACGCGTTGAGCGCGAGCTTGATGCCGCCGATGTCGGCGATGTTCTCGCCCTGCGTCAGCGCGCCGTTGAGCTTCACGCCGGCGATCTCGTACTTGCTGTACTGATCGACGACGCACTGGGTGCGCGCCTTGAACTGCTTCTGGGTCTCGGGCTGCCACCAGTCCTTCATGTTGCCGACGTCGTCGAACTGCGCGCCCTGATCGTCGAAGCCGTGCGTGAGCTCGTGGCCGACGACCATGCCCATCGCGCCGAGGTTCGCGGGGATCGAGTGATCGACCGCGTAGAACGGCGGCTGGAGGATGCCGGCCGGGAACACCATCTTGTTCTGGTTCGGGTTGTAGTAGGCGTTGACCGTCGGCGCGCTCATCTGCCAGTCCTCGCGGTCGGTCGGCTTACCGATCTTTGCGATGAGGCGCTGCGTTTCGGCCTTGCGGCCGGCCATCGCGTTCGCCGCGTAGGTGTTCTTGCCGATCTTGAACGAGTACGTGCGCCACTTCGACGGATAGCCGATCTGATAGGCCATCGCCTGGAGCTTCTTGTGCGCCTTCTCCTTCGTCGCCGCGTCCATCCACGGCAGCGAGTCGATGTCGGCGCTCATCGCGGCGCTGATCGCCTTCACCTGGTCCTCGGCCGCGGTCTTGCTCGCGCCCGGGAAGCGATCGCGGACGAACACCTGACCGAGGACGTCGCCGAGCGAGCTGTCGGTCGAGTCGATGCAGCGCTTCCAGCGCGCCTTCTGCTCGGCCTGGCCGGTGAACGCCTGCTCGAGCTTGAAGTTCAGGTCCTGCAGCTTCTTGGTGAGGAGCGGCGCGGAATCGGCGACGACGTGGAACGTCAGATAGCTGCGCCACACCTCGGGCTTGGTCTTGACGATCAGCGCGTCGACACCGGTGAGGAAGTCGGGCGCGGTCACCGTCACGTCCTTGACGTTGGCGAGGCCGACGCCCTTCCAGAACCCATTCCAGTCGAAGTGCGGCATCGCCTTCGCGACGCCGTCGCGATCGATCTTGTTGTAGACGCCCTTCGGATCGCGCATCGCCACGCGGTCCTTGCTCACCTTCGCCATCTCGGTCTCGAGGGCGAGGATGTCGGCCGCCTCCTGCTTCGCGACGTCGGGCTTGTGACCGGCCTCGACGAGAACCGCGGTGACGTAGTCCGTGTACGCCTGGCGCAGCGCTTTGACCTTCGCGTCGTCCTTCAGGTAGTAGTCGCGATCGGGCAGGCCGAGGCCGCCCTGATCGATGTTCGCGATCACCTTCGTCGCGTCGACGAAGTCCTCGGTGGGGCCGAAGCCGAACAGCGCGTTGACGCCCTGCGCCTGCAGGTACGTGACCGTCGCCGACAGCGACTTCGCGTCCTTCACCTTCGCGACCTGCGCGAGCATCGGCTGGATCGGCTTGAGGCCGGCCTTCTCGATCGAGGCCTCGTCCATGCACGCGCCGTAGTACGCGCCGAGCTTCTGGAGGAGCGGATCCTTGCCCGGATCCTTCATCGCCTTCTCGAGCATCTCGTGCTCGTACTCGTAGTTGCGATCCTGGATGTCGACGAAGCTGCGCATCGCGAGCGGCTTGTCGGGCGCGATCTGGGTGTTCTTGATCCAGTTGCCGCACGCGAACTGGAAGAAGTCCTCGCAAGGATCCGCGGTGCGATCGAGCGCCGCCGGATCGAGACCGATCGCGGCGAGGCTCGAGTTCGTCACCGGCTTTGTCGGGCCTGCTGGCTTCGGCTCGGCGGGCGCGGCGGCCTCTTCGCCACCGGTCGGCGGTGCCGCGGCAGGCTCGCCACCGGTGGGCGGCGCCGGCTGTGCGGCGGGAGTCTTTCCGGAGCCGCACGCAGCTAGGGCGGCGGCAAGCAAGATCATCGAGAGGGCGCTACGCATGGCCGCTGGCGTAACACGTGGCATCTGTACGATCCATCGCGCATGCTCGTCGCGATGCGTGCGTGTGCAGCCATCCTGGTGATGAGCGGCCTGTTGTCGCTGGCGTCGCGCGTCTCGGCTGACACGGTGAAGCAGCCGACCTGCAGCGAGCCCGCTGCCAAGCCGCGCGCCGCCAAAGCGATCGCGGACGTCGACTGGTGCAACTTCGACTATGGCGGCGGCAAGGGCTCGCGGCTCACTGCCGGCCGCAGCTCGCTACACCTGTATCGCAAGCTCGGCGAGCCGCACGACACGATCGCGCGCACGCTGCGCGGCGTGATCTACGGCGATCTCGACGGTGACAAGAAGCGGGAGGCCGCCATTATCCTCCAGCACACGACGCGGTTCGCGTCGCGCGACACGCCGTCCTCGTCGACGACCGTCTACATCTACACGCTGGTGGACGGCGCGCCGCGCTTGCTCGGCTCGATCCCGGCCGCCGACCCGGTGTCGGAGGTCTCGTTCGCGAAGGGCGTGGTCACGGTTCGCTCGGGCACGCCGACTACGGCCGCGCGCTATCGCCGCGATCGTGCTGGGGACTTCAACGAAATCGCGCCTGCGCCCTGATGTTTCGCAACCGCCGTAGATCCTCCGTGTCGATGGCGCGTTCCACCACAAGGAGGCTTCATGCGTCACGCCACAGGTCTGTCCGCAATCGCCCTCACGTCGCTCGCCGCGAGCCTCGCGATCGCCGCGCCGTCCGCGCAACCACCGCAGAAGGCCGTACCTGCACCGCCGCCCGCAGCCGAGGCGTCGCTCTCCGCCTCGGCGAAGATGCTCGATCCGATCCAGGTCGAGAACCTGACGCTCACGCCGATCGTGTCGACCGAGGCCAAGCCCAAGGACGACAAGCTGCTCGTCCTCGACGAGGCGATGGGCAAGAAGCTCGTGCGCATCCACGAGGTCAAGGACGAGGACGTCAACAACCTCACGCTGACGAACAAGGCCGACCAGCCGCTGTTCTTGCTCGCCGGTGAAGTGATCATCGGCGGCAAGCAGGACCGCATCATCGGCAAGAACACGATCGTTCCGCCGAAGAAGACGCTGACCGTTCCCGTGTTCTGCGTCGAGCACGGCCGGTGGGACAACTCGAGCAAGGAGTTCACGACCGCAAAGGCGCTCGCGCACGGCCGCCTGCGCGGCAAGGCGAACTTCGACACGCAATCGGACGTCTGGGAGGAGGTCGCTGCGAAGAACGAGAAGCGCAAGACCAAGTCCTCGACCGACACCTATCGCAAGGTCGCGACGCAGCAGTCCGACGGCACGCTCGACGCATGGAGCAAGCAGGTCGACACCGCGCTCGCGAAGCTGCCCAAGGAGGCGCACCTCGTCGGCTTCGCGGTCGCGGTCAACGGCAAGGTCGCGACCGTCGACGTGTTCGACTCGCCGGCACTGTTCAAGAAGCTGCAGACCAAGCTCGTGCGCAGCTACATCACCGACGCGATCGACGTCACCAAGGCAAAGGACATCAAGCCGCCGACCGCCGCCGACGTGAAGGCATTCATCGCCGACGCCGAGAAGGCGCAGGAGGAGCGCGCGTACGAGACCGACTACGCATCGAGCGACATGAAGAAGGGCGACAAGGCCGCGAAGGCGCGCGTGATGCTCAAGGCCGCGCCGGTCGCCGGTGGCGCTCCCGCGGCCGCGCCGCCGAAGCCGGTCTACGAGAGCTATCAGGCACGGTAGCTCCCTCGATCGGGTACTCGTGCGAGTGCGCACAACGCATCGTTGGAGGTGCAACAAAATGCTGCGCTCCGTCGATGATCTCCTACATCGACACGATCCTCGTCGAGCGGATAGGTTCGTTCGCGTCGTCGATGCGTCGCGCCGCGCTGCTCCTCGTCTGTCTCCTGTCGAACGTCGCGTTCGCACAGAACGCGCCTGCCAACGACAAGCCGAAGGGCAGGATCATCGATCCGTTCGCGCGCATGCCTCACCCACGCGACGGCTTGAAGCTGCCCGATCCACGGCGCGCCGCCGAGAAGGCCGCGGAGCACGACGCGAAGACACCGCCCGCGCCCGCGCCGCCAGCGCCACCCGCGCCGCCACCACCACCGCCCGCGCCTAGCTCGACCGGCAGGCCAAGCACGGCAGCGCTGCGCTCCGCGCCGTCGCCTGCAGTCGGGACCGCTGCTTCGGCACCTGGCTCCGCGCCGTCGCAGAACACCGAGCCCTCTACGACCGCGGCTGCGGCG
>JABFXX010000406.1 GCA_013368795.1 Kofleriaceae bacterium | reverse complement strand
CTAGGTCCGTACTAGCCGGCGGCTGCGGTGGCGTGCCAGAGTGCGCGCCCCGATGGTCGCGCCCGCGTGGACACCGCCGCCCCGGCTCGCCGAGTACCGACTGATCCGGCAGCTCGGTCGCGGCGGCATGGGCCAGGTGTGGCTCGCGATCGACGAGCTGCTGGAGCGGCAAGTCGCGATCAAGCTGGTCGACTCGCTCGTGCCGGATCCCGCGCAGCGCCGGCGCTTCCTCGTCGAGGCGCGCGCGGCCGCGCGATTGATGCATCCCAACGTCGTCTCGATCCACCGCGTCGCGGAGATCGACGGCATCCCGTACATCGTCAGCGAGTGGGTGCGAGGGGAGCCACTCGACAAGCTGCCGCGCCCGTTGCCATGGCGGCGCGTCGTCGAGCTCGGCATCGGGCTCGCCCGCGGGCTGGCCGCGGCACACCAGGCGGGCGTGTTGCACCGCGATCTCAAGCCCGCGAACGCGATCGTCTCGGACGACGGCACGGTGAAGATCCTCGACTTCGGGCTCGCGAAGCTCGACGGCGACACACCGGTCGCGACGGATCTCGTGCCGCCGCGTGCGGCGACCATCGCGAGCAACAACGACGGCACCGAGACCATGTCGTTCGTAGCGGACGATGGCGGCCCGGCAAACATGGCGGTCGCCGGCATGACACGCCACGGTGCCGTGCTCGGCACGCCGTTCTACATGGCACCGGAGAGCTGGCGCGGCGAAGCCCACACGCGGCGCTCGGACGTCTACAGCCTCGGTGCGTTGCTGTTCGAGCTCGCCGCCGGCACACCACCATTTGCCGACGTCGCGCTCGCCGAGCTGTCGACGGTCGTGCCGGAGCACGACGCACCCGCGGTCGCGAGCCGCGCCCCCGACGTCGATGCAGCGCTCGCCGCGGTGATCGATCGCTGTCTCGCACGAGACCCCCGCGCGCGGTTCGACTCGGCGAGCGACGTCCGCGCCGCGCTCGAGGCGATCGCAGCGCCGGCGTCATCGCGCGCAATCGTCACCGGCAACCCGTACCGCGGCCTCGCGCGCTTCGATACCGAGCACGCCGCGCTGTTCTTCGGCCGCCGCGACGAGACCGCCGCGGTCGTCGATCGTCTGCGAGCAGGACGGCTCGTCGTGATCGCCGGCGACTCGGGCGTCGGCAAGTCGTCGCTCGTGCGCGCAGGCGTGCTTCCGGCGATCGCCGCCGGTGCGATCGGCACGACACGGCGCTGGCGTACCGCCGTGTGCTCGCCGGGCCGGCGCCCATGCGCAGCGATCGCCGAGGCGCTCGCGAGCGCCTGTGGGACGACAGCGGAGACGGTCGCGCTCGCCGACGCCGCGGAATCGCTCCGCGCCGTGCTCGCCGCGGCGGGCGGCGATGGCGTGCTGCTCGTGATCGATCAGCTCGAAGAGCTCGTGACGCGCGCCGATCCGGCGGAGGCTGCGATCGCTGCACGGTGGATCGCCGAGGTCGCGGCAGGAGCGGGACCGCTCGCGGTGCTCGCGACAGTACGCGGCGATCTCGTGACGCGCGTCGCGAGCTTGCCCGGGCTCGGCACCGAGGTCCCGCGCGCGCTGCAGGTGCTCGCACCGCTCGACGACGTCGGTCTGCGCGCAGCGATCGTCGAGCCCGCCGAGGCCGCGTCTGTGGGTTTCGAGTCGCCGGAGCTCGTCGACGATCTCGTCACCGCCGGGCGCGCGGAAGGCGGACTGCCACTGCTCGAGTTCGCGCTCGCCGCGCTGTGGGAGAACCGCGATCGCACGCGCAGTGTGATCACGCGCGCTGCACTCGACGCGCTCGGCGGGGTCATCGGCGCGCTGTCGCGCCACGCAGATGGCGTGATCGCGGCGCTGCCGGCAGTGGAGCGTGCCGCCGCACGCCGCATCCTGCTCGCGCTGGTCGCCGCCGAAGGAGTGTCCGCCGGCCGTACCGAGAGCGAGCTCGGCGGCGACGATGCGCGCACCGCGCTCGACGCGTTGATTGCAGGCCGGCTCGTCGTCGCGCGCGCGACGCCCGACGGCGTGATCTACGATCTCGCACACGAGCGGCTCGCGACCAGCTGGCCGACGCTGCGCGACTGGCTCGACGAAGGCGTCGGCCGGCGCGCGGTCCGCGAGCGGCTCGTGCGCGCAGCTGCCGAGTGGCAGCGACTCGGCGGCGCCGCTGCCGGACTGTGGCGCGATCGACGGCTCGACGAGGCGCGCCGGCTGCCGGGCGACGAGCTCGGCCCGACGGAGCGCGCGTTCGTCGCGGCTTCCAGTGCCTCGCGACGCCGACGGCGTCTCGCGCTCGCCGCAGCGAGCGTTGCAGTGCCGGCGCTCGCGCTCGGGGTGTGGGGCTGGAGCCGTCATGCGGCCGAGCGAACCGTCGAGCAGCGCGTCGACGCGCGAGTCGCAGAGGCGCGCACGCGGTTCGAACGTGCCCGTAGCGAACGCGACACGCTCGAGACGGCGCGCACCGCCGCGTGGGCGCAATTCGATTCGGGTGATCAAGCGGGCGGCGATGCGGCGTGGGCGAACGTGCTCGCACGCGCGTCGGCGGTCGACGTCGCGTGGAGTGATGCCGCGAACGCCGCCGAGGCCGCATTGCTCGTCGACGCCACGCGCACCGACGCTCGCACGCTGCTCGCCGACGCGCTCGTCGAGCGTGCGCTGCTCGCCGAGCGCGACCACCGCGCCACCGATGTCGCCGAGATCCTGGCGCGCCTCGCGCTGCACGACACCGGCGGCACGCGCGCCGCGCGCTGGCAGAGCCCGGGTCACGTCGAGCTCGCGGTGACGCCGGCGACCGCGACGATCGAGGTCGAGCGCTTCGTCGACGGCGATGAGCCGCGCTGGGAGCAACTCGCGAACGGCGCCGCCCCGTGGACGCTGCCACCCGGCTCGTATCGGGTGATCGCGCACGCGCCCGAGCATGCCGACACGACGTTGCCGTTCCTCGTCGAGCGCGGTGCGCACCTGAGCCTGCGGCTGCAGCTGCCGCGCGCGAGCACGATCGCGCCGGGGTTCGTGTACGTCCCGGCCGGCGCGTACCTGACCGGCGTGGTCGCCGACGAGAGTCAGCGCACCGGGTTCTTCCGCGCGGCGCCGCTCCACCCGAGCACGACCGGCGCCTATCTGATCGCGCGGCACGAGACCACATGGCGCGAGTGGATCGAATTCCTCGACGCGCTGTCGCCGGCCGAGCGTGCGAAGCATCTGCCGGTCAGCGCCGGATCGGGCGCGCGTGCCGGCGTCGCGAACGGCGTCGAGCTACGCGCGACGCCCGCTGGCTGGGAGATCCACCTCTCACCAACCGGGACGCCGCTCGTCGCGCGCGCCGGGCAGCGCGTTCGCTATCCGCATCGCACGCACCGCGCCGAACAGGACTGGCTCGCGATGCCGGTCACCGGTGTGTCGGCGGTCGACGCACGCGCGTATGCAGCGTGGCGTGCCTCACGCGGATTACGTGGCGCCCGGCTGTGCAGCGAGAGCGAGTGGGAGCGTGCAGCGCGGGGCGCCGACGGCCGGATGTTTCCTGGCGGGCAACATCTCGGCCTCGACGATGCTAACCACCAGGATACGTACGGCACGGAGACCGCGGCACGCGGCCCCGATGAGGTCGGCTCTCATCCCGCTTCCGCGAGCCCGTTCGGCGTGCACGATCTCGCCGGCAACGCGTTCGAGCTGGTCGCCGGGACCTCGCCGGATCTGCAGTATGTCCGCGGCGGTGCATACGCTTTTCAGGCGATTGCCGCGCGGATCGAGCTTCACGAGCAGTTCGAGCCCGCGATGCGCGACGTCGCGGTCGGACTGCGGATCTGCGCCGACGTTGCGAACTGAAGTAATTCGGTACGCGCCGTGCTATCGGGCTATCCCCAAATGCGCACGAGCCTGCTGTTGATCGCGCTGCTTGCCCTGCCGTCCGTCGCGTCGGCGACGCCCGCCGAGAACGGGATCTTCGTCAACACCGAGGTCATGAACGGGATCTTCGTCAACTCCGGCAGCCTCTCGAGCGGCTACGTGACGGCGGCCGTGTTCGGCGACGAGACGATCGACGGCGTGCGTCCGACCTGGGAGGCCTACAAGCCCGGCCACTACCTCTATTACCCGCATATCGAGGGCACGGGCCTCGCGGGCTGGGCGTGGGAGTGGGCGGTCGGCGGCTGGGTCTGGCGCAGCGGCGAATGGTTCGAGGGCACCGTGATGCCCGCCGGCCTGTACAACAAGGACACCGGCAAGACCGAGACCATCACGGTCCGGATCGCGGACGTCACGTCGTACGCCGAGTACGGCGTCGGCATGTTGCTGCACAACATCGAGGTGCAAAGCAAGGACGCCTCGGGCGCAGAGACGTGGGTCCCGATGTGCGGCACGTATACGAACCTCTTCGGCGCGCAATCGCCGGTTCCTGCGATCGCGCTGCGGGGCGAGTGGAGCCTCGCCGAGTATTCGCCCGTCGGAGGTGATCACATCAGCGACAGTCCGTACCGCGTCACGTTCGCATGCGCGTCTGGTGCGCTCGGCAAGTGCGCGGCCGACTGCACCGACAAGGGCATCTGTTCGCTGCTCGGTATCCCGAACGCACTCGGCTACAAGCCGTGGACTCCTCCCATCGTGGGTCCCTATGGCACGGTGTTGCGCGACTACGCGGCGGAGCACCAGGCGTGCACGCGCATGGTCCGCGCCGACTACTGCGGCGACGGTCACCCGTGGACGGCGACCGGTACGCAGATCGACGTCTACGATCGCATGGGAGTCAACACGGCCGTGATGGCGGGCACGCCGTACTGGATGTACGAGGCGACGTGGAACGAGGACGGCGCGGTCCGGATCGCGTGCGAGCGCCTCAACGGCGGCGCCGTCACGTGCCCGAACTACAGCAGCGCGCCGTGGGCCGCCATCGCGCCGGCGACGACGTACTGGGCGTGCTTCAAGGGTGACGGCATGAATGACCCGGCTGCGCGCCTCGGTAACCTGCGCCGCCAGACGATCGCGCTGCCACCGATCACGCCAATCCACTTCTGATGCGCGTCGCCGGTGTGATCGCCGCGGCGGCGTTGCTCGCGTTGGTCGCCTGGTATCTGCTCCGCGAGCGCGGCGACACGACCTCGTCCCGCGCATCGGCGGGCAGCTCGGTGACGGCCACGACCGCGCACGCGCCTCCACATTCACCGTCATTACCGTCGAGCGCCGACGATCGGAACCCGATCGTTGATTCGACGCATGCGGCGGTGCAGGAAATCGGGCGTCGCTGCTTCCAGGCGCGTGCCCCTCGGGCAGTCGCCCCGGGGCAGCCCGATGACACGGTGGGCCGGCTCGAGCTCACGCTCCGCATTCGCGTCGCCGGTGGCACCGCGCACGTCGAGACCGCCGAGGTCGCCACGAGCCGGCGGCTGCGCGATGACCTCCGCGACTGCATCGTCGCCGCCAGCCGCACGGCGAGCTGGCCGGTATCGGCGCCCGACGGAACCCACGAGATCGTCGAGCTGTTCCGCATGGGCGACTACGTTGCCGTCCCTGGCCCTGATTCTCCGCCCTCTGCACCGCCGACTCGGTGATATACGTGCGCCGCTGGTGAGCGCCGATTCCCCTACCCCTCCGATCGCGACGATGGCCCATGGCGACGGCGTGAACGTCCAGGTTCGACGATTCCGCCTGACCGTCGTCGAAGGACCCGCCGCAGGCAAACAGTGCGAGTCGTCGGAAGATCGATCGACGATCGGATCGCAGGACGGCAATGACCTGCAGGTCGCCGACCCGACGGTGTCCCGCTATCACTGCGAGATCGTCGTCGAGGGCAGCCGCGCCGCGGTGATCGACCTCGGCAGCAAGAACGGCACGACTCTCGACGGCGTCCATATCAAGCAC
This sequence comes from Kofleriaceae bacterium, assembly GCA_013368795.1. Lineage (GTDB taxonomy): Bacteria > Myxococcota_A > Polyangia > Haliangiales > Haliangiaceae > JABFXX01. Next base: position 14,473 of record JABFXX010000406.1, on the reverse strand, counting down.
GCGTACCTGCGCGACGGCAGCCTGCTTCGCCTCGGCAAGACCGTGATCCGGTTCGACCTCGCGCCCGAGATCAATCGCGTGCTGACGTCGGAGCGGCGTGCGTTTGGCCAGCTCGTCGGCGCGTCGCCGGCGATGCGTCACGTGTTCGCGCTGCTCGAACGTGCGGCGGCGAGCGATGCAACCGTGCTGCTCGAGGGCGAGACCGGCACCGGCAAAGGCGAGGCCGCCGAGGCGCTCCACCGCAATAGCGCGCGCAAATCCGGCCCGTTCGTCACGGTCGACTGTGGTGCCATCCCGGCGAACCTGCTCGAGAGCGAGCTGTTCGGCCACGAGCGCGGCGCGTTCACCGGCGCGACCGCGCAGCGCGTCGGTTCGTTCGAAGAAGCGAACGGCGGCACGATCTTCCTCGACGAGATCGGCGAGCTGCCGCCCGATCTGCAGCCCAAGCTCCTGCGCGTGCTCGAGACGCGCACCCTGCGCCGCGTCGGTGGCACCGGCACCGTCAAGGTCGACGTCCGCATCGTCGCGGCGACCAACCGCGACCTCCGCGCCGAGGTCAACGCCGGTCGATTCCGCGCCGACCTCTACTTCCGCCTCGCGGTCGTGCGCTGCGCGCTGCCCGCGCTGCGCCAGCGTCCCGAGGACCTGCCACTCGTCTCCGAGTCTCTGCTGCGCAGGCTCGGCGCCGACGACGAACAGCTCGCGCTGCTCGCACAGCCCGGCTTCCACGAGCGGCTCGCGAGCGCGGCGTGGCCCGGCAACGTGCGCGAGCTGCGCAACTACCTCGAGCGCTGCCTGGTGTTCCAGGATGCACTGCCGCTCGGCGCCGAGCCTGCGCTACCGAGCGCGCCGCAGCGCACCGGTGACGCTGCGATGATCGCCGAGCCGCTCACCATTGCTCGCGACCGCGCCGCGCTCGAGTTCGAGCGCCAGTACCTCGAGACGTTGCTCGCGCGTCACGACCGCATGATCGACGCGGCGGCGGCGGCGGGCATCGGCCGCGTCTACCTGTACAAGCTGATGGTCAAGCACGGCCTGCGCCGGCGCGACAGCTGACGCGTCAGGGCGACGGGCAATCTCCGTCTGAGATCGTGCCGCCGGTGCAGCTGATACCCGCCTCCGCATCGCGCAAGGCGGCCTCGTACGAGCAGGCGTGCTTGGGGACCGGCCACTTGTTGTATGTGCCGCCAGTCGGGCACCACATACAGAACTTGAAGTCGTGGCCGCAATCTGACGGGCAGCTCGAGCACGTCTCACTCGCGTCGCAGACGCCAGTTCCGCAGACGTCGTGGGGCGGGCACCTGCCGCAGTCCACATCGCACGTCGAGCAACTCTCGCCACCGTTGCAAATGCCGTCGCCGCACGACGGCGGCGGTGGGCAGCTGCCGCAGTCTGCGGCGCACGTCATGCAAGTCTCGCCGCCATTGCACGCGGCGTCGCCGCACCAGGTCGGCGTCGCGTCGTACGGCGTCGCCGCGACGAGGTAGAAGCCGGCCGCATCGACGCCGAGCATGCCGACGCCCCACCCGCTGCGCTCGAGCATCGACGCGCGCGTCGCGTCACCGAACCGTCCGACCGCGCGGTAGACGTCGGTGTAGCCGTCGTAGTTCCAGCCGCCGCGCGCGACCTGTCCCTTGCCGAGAGCCGCCTTCTTCTTCAGCGTCTTCGTCACGGGGTCGTAGCTGAACAGGATCACGCGCGCGTTCGCCGTGTCGGAGACGAGGATGTCGGCGAGACCATCGCCGTCGAAGTCGTCGACCGCGTCGTACTTCGCGTACCACGAGGTCCCGGAGGTGAAGCCGTTGACCGCGAGGCCGTCGACGCTCGTGCCCCACGGCAACACCGCGATCGTCTTGAACGACGTACCGCCCGAGAACCAATCGCCCGCCGTGAGCACGCCGATGCCCCACGGGCTGCTCAGCACGAAGTCCTCTCGCCCGTCGCCGTTGACATCACCGATGCCGTGCACGTAGTTGTCCGAGCCGATTCGCCAGCCGCCGGTCTGCATCTCGCCGAACGGCGCGTACTCGATCGAGACGAAGCTCGTGTACCCGCTCGAGCGCGACGGCACGTACGCGATCGAGAACCCCGTCGACGAGCGGAGCAGCAGCTGCTCCTCGCTGCCGCCCCAGAACCGCCCCGCGTTCACCACGTGCGTCAGGCTGTCGATGTACGCGCGTCCACCTTCGAGATACCTCCCGCGCTGCGCCGTGTTGTAGACCGATAGCGCACCGGTCGCGCTCACGTCGAAGACGACGAAGCCGGCGCTGCTCCCCATGACGAGCTCCTGGTTGCCGTCACCGTCGACGTCTGCCGGGCCGTAGTACGCGTCCTCGTAGCGCAGCAACCAGTCGTTCACGTAGTTGCCGTACGGGTGGAATGCACCGCCGCGCAGCGTGCCGTCGGAGTTTCGCTGGAGGACGCGGAGGCCGCGGCTGCTGTCCATGTGGACGAGGTCAGACTTCGCGTCGCCGGTGAGGTCGGACGCGGCCTGGATCACCCCCGTGGCCAGCGTCGCGCCGTCGATCGCGCGCGTGAACGCCCACGCCAGGGTTGCGGTGACGATCCCAGTCTTCGCACCCACGGCGCCCAGTTGCGGGTCCGGCGAAGCCGGCAAGTTGGTGGCAAAGAACTCTGCCTTGCCGTCGCCGTCGAAGTCGACGTAGCGCGAAAACGGCCCGTTCTCCATGAACTGGGTCTTCGCGTCGAGACGGAATCCGCCGGTGATCGCCTGCGACGTCTCTCCGACCGGCATGACCGCGTCTTCTGGATCGGCGATCTGGCACCCGCCCGCGAGCGCCGAGCCTAAGGCGAGAGAGGAAATGAGGTTCGATTTCGATCTACGCATTTGCTCGCGCCGTTCTGCAGCCGCCGTACCGCGTGTATCCGCGCGTGATCACGCGACTGCGTTGCCGCGCGGGATACGCGACGCGCGTCGCGCAGTTCCTGGCAGGAAACGTCGCTACTCGAGCATCGCGTCGAGGTCCGCGATGAGCGCGCCCGTGCCGCTGCCGCTAACCGGCAGCGTACTTGTCGGGCGGTGGAAATGGCGGTCGTGGGTGCTCGATGTAGGCGCGCAGCGATGGCCGCTCCAGTGCCGCGTCGAGAAACGCGCGCGCGCGATCGGGAAGCGGATACTCCGTGTACGCGAGGCGCATCAGGGTGAGCGCGAGGTCGGCATGCGCGATGTTCCACTGAGAGGGGGCGAGCTCGCCTGCCGCGCAGAGGCGCTCGATGAGAGCGACGAGCTCGCGCGAGTCGCGCTCGGCATCGCGCGATAGCGGTCGCGGCTGCGGTCGTGACTCGTTGTAGACGCACATCCACCACGAGCGTTCCGCGCGCAGCGCATTCAAGTCCGACCGCACGAAACTCATCCACTGGCGCGCCTTCGCGCGCGCGTGCGCGTTTGCCGGCAGCAGCGGCGGGTACTCCGGCGGCGGAAACGCCTCTTCGAGGTATTCGATGATCGCCAACGACTCCGCCAGCCACAGATCACCGTGCTGCAGCGCCGGGACCCGCCCGATGTTCGTGCGTTCGGCCAGCGCTGGTGGCACGCCCCCACCGTCACGCAGCAGCCCGCGCGCCGTCGAGTAGACGAGGTGCTTCTCCTCGAGCGCCACGACACACGAGGCATCCCACTGGTTTACGAAGTAACCATCGACATAGAGCGTGAGCGTGCGTCCCGAGAGCGCTCCTGAGCTCGATGACGTGAGACTCATGGCTGCGATTTGATGGTAGCCGAGAATTTTACAGGGGCTCGGCACGGCCTGCCCCGACCAGCAGCGACACACTCGATCTCGAGCTCGCCGAGTCGTATCATCGAGGTTTGGACTCCGAGGCGCCCGAGAATACGGCCCTTGCCGGGCTGCTAGCCACGATTTCGGATCGGCGAACCCGGAGGAAGGTCCAGAAGCTCCTCCAGCTCGGCGAAGAAGCGGTGCGCGCGCTCGGCGAGCTCGATGCTGCCCTGTACTTGCGGGAAGACGGCGAGGAGCAGCTCCAGATCGTCTCCGATGCAGTCCTGAGCCACTTCCGGCGGCTGCTGGAGTACCTCGGGATGGTCGCGCCCAGTGCGCGCGCGAGCACGGATACAGGGGACGTGGAGCTCGAGCTCGACGGTCCTGCCGCGGCTCGAAAGTCCGGCCCAGCCTCGACGCGCGGCATCGTTGCCCATCGAGAGCGGTCGGACGAGGAGAGGTGGAGCGCGCTGTCGAGCGAAATGGTCACCTTGCAGTACGGGCTCGGCTCCGAGCTCAAGGAATTCGAACGCCGGTTCTCGGATGCCCTCAAGAACGATCGGAAGGAGCAGGCCGTTCGCGATCTCAACGACGCGACGACGGGACTGATGGACGGCGTCTTCGCGGTGATGACGACCGTGTACGAGTGCTTCCTCGGCTATGCCGAGCCAGAGCGGATGGTTCCGGGGCACCGCGACACGCTCGGCAAGGCGCTGGCGGTCCGGCGCGCCTTGGCAGAGCTACGCCGCGAGGTACGCGAGCTCAACGGCCGGATTCAAGCTCGTGCAACGCCGCCCGACGTGGCGGAGACGTGCTACTTGCGCATCGTCGACGCCGTGGGCGGCTTCGTCGACAGCGACGCGTTCTACTACCTGCGCTCCGATACTCGCCGCGACTTCGGGCAGTTCCGGGAAACCCTGACGAACGGGGACGTGGCGCGGAATCGCCTCGACTGCGAGGGGTTCGACAAGTACCTCGACTCGCTGGCGTTCGTGTCCCAGCGTGGCGTGCTCATCAAGCATGACACGGATCTGAAAGCCAAGATTGCGGGCGACCTCGAGCGGGCACTCAAGTTCGCCGCGGTCTTGCCCGACGTCGTGTGCGAGGTGATCGAGCAGGCCTTTGTCAAAGGCGAACGCCTCTCCGGCCTCAACGATCAGATCGACGAGCTCGTCCTCGAGTGGTCCTTGCTGACCGCGGACGAGCGCGCCGACGTGCAGCACGCCGTGGCGCTCGGACGCCAGCTACTCGATCTCGTCCGCCCCCCGATGCGCCCGGCCTCCCCGGATAGCGGCGACTTCTTCTAACGACACCTCAGATCAGGTCGGCGTCGTGTCGGCGACGTGTGCGCCGCGCTGTCCCATCGGGCGCTCCGGGCCTCGCGTCGTATCGTGCGTCGTCTGATGCTCGAGCTCCGCGTTGAGCTCGCCGCCGATCAGCACGACGTACGCGGAGATGAACAGCCAGAGCATGAGGACGATGACGGCACCAAGAACTCCGTACGTCTTGTTGTAGCTGCCGAAGTGCTGCGCGTAGAGCGAGAACCCGATCGAGGCGACGAGCCACAGGGCCGTCGCCAGTAGCGCGCCCGGTGAGGCCCACAGCCATTGCGGTTGATCGCGGTCAGGCGCGAACTTGTACAGCGTGGCGAGCGCGATCAGCACGAGACCGATCAACACGGGCCAGCGTGCAAACGTCGAGAGCGTCTCGGCAACCGACCCCAGGCCGAGCGCACCGACGAGAGCCGGGAACACGGTGATGAGAAAGATCGTGACGAGCGCGGCGACGAGCAGCCCGAGCGTCATCAACAACGACTGGCCGTTCATCCTGAAGAACGAGCGCTCCTCCTTCTCGCCGTAGACAATCGAGAGCGCCTGGAAGAGACCCTTCGTCGCCTTGTTCGCGCTCCAGATCGCGACGAGGATGCCGGCGATTGCGCCGAGGCCGAGCGATCCGCCGGATGATTGCGTGATGCGCTGGAGCTGCGACTGGATCACGCTCCGCGCGTCACTCGGGATGACGCTCGCTGCGGCCTCCACCTGATGCTCGACCTGCGCGGGATCTGCGAACAGCGCGTAGATCGATACCAGCGCGGTGAGCGCCGGGATGATCGAAAGAAACGCGTAGAAGCTCACGCCGGCCGCGAGGAGCCCGAGATTGTCGTTCTTGATCTCTGTCTTCGTGCGGCGGGCGACCGCCTTCAGGTCGCGCTTGTGAAACTCCGTGGGCCGCGAGGCATCGCTACTCGTCCTCGTGCTGTCCATGCTCGATGGCGCACGCAAGCGTCATGCCTCGACGACGAGCGTCAGGCGATGCCGTACCGGCGCATCTTCTCGTAGAGCGTCGACGATGCGATGCCGAGCGCCTTCGCCGCCTTGACCTTGTTGCCGTCGGCCGCCTTCAGCGTCTGCACGATCGCGGCGCGCTCGATCGACTCGAGAGATCGTCCACCGAGCGGGAAGTCCGCGAGCGTCGGATCGCGCCGTCGCTGCTTGAAGAACAGCAGGTGACGCGGCTCGAGCAGGTCGGCGTCGGCCATCGCAGCGGCGGCCATGAGGACATTGCGAAGCTCGCGGACGTTGCCGGGCCAGTCGTAGCTGGCGAGCGCGTCCAGCGTCTCGCGCGTGACGCGTAACCGCAGCCCTTCGGCCGCGAGGATCGCCTCGACCAGCTCGGGCAGATCGGCGAGCCGGTCGCGCAGCGGCGGCACCGCGACGACAACCGTCGACAACCGGAAGAACAGGTCCTGGCGAAACCGGCCCTGCGCCACCTCGGCCTCGAGGTCACGATTTGTCGCCGCCAGGATCCTGACGTCGACGGGGAGCTCGACCGACGAGCCGATCCGCTGGATCTTGCGTTGCTCGAGCGCACGCAACAGCTTGGGCTGCAGCTCGAGGCTCAGCTCGCCGATCTCGTCGAAGAAGAGCGTCCCGCCATGCGCGCGCTCGAATGCGCCCGCGACGGCCGCGTTCGCGCCGGTGAACGCGCCCTTCTCGTGCCCGAACAGCGCGCTCTCGATCAGCGTCGGCGTTGCGGCGCCGCAGTCGAAGACGATGAAGGGACCCGAGCTCCGAGCACTTGCGTCGTGGACGGCACAGGCGAGCACGTCCTTGCCGACGCCGGTCTCGCCGAGCAGCGTGATCGTCAGATCCGACGGGGCCAGGCGTTCGAGCATCTCGAAGATGCTCTGCATCTGCGGCGACGCTCCGACCGCGTCGCCCATGCGCCTCGGTCCGGTCGCCGGACTCTGCGCTTCGGTTTCGAACCGGATCGTCGTCCCACCGATCCGGATCGTCGCCGGGCCGTGGAGGATCACTTCCTTCACCGCGATGCCGTCGACGTAGGTACCGTTGCGGCTCTGCAGATCGCGCAGGACCACGGTCCCACCCGCGCATGCGATCTCGGCGTGACGTCGCGAGACGTGCGGATCGGGAACGCATACCTGCGCTGCCGCGTCCGAGCCGATGCAGATCGGGCTCTCGCCGAGCTCGATCCGTCGCTCGTCGGACGTGCCCGCCTCGATCACGAGCCACGCGGCGACTGCGGCGCGCGGCGTCGGGACGACAAGGGTCAACGTCTCGTCGTGGGTCGAGTTGGAGGCCAAAGCGACGCATCAATCGTAGGGGCCACCTACTCCCGGGTCAAACCGATCGACCTGCGCGATTTCCGGCCGGGGTCTCCGATTTCCGGAGACCTCGCGCCGAGCAGACCGTCGAGATTTCGGGCACATGGACGCGGCACGGCGCTTGTACAAGGAGAACCCTGTATGAAAGCGAACCAACTCCGCGCGCGCCATGCCGTGTGGCTCGCGCCGTGCGTTTGCCTCGCCGTCCTGGTGCTGTACCCAGCGAAGGCCGAGCCTGTATCGCAACCGGACGTCGTCCACATGCCGGTGGTCCGTACTCCGTCGCCGCCGATCGTCGAGGCACCCGTCCCGACCACGGTTCATGTCGTGCTGACGCGCGGTCACAAGCGCCTCGAGCTCGAGCTTCCGCTCGACGGCAAGGTGTCGGCGACTGACGCCGACGAGATCGCTCGGCTGATGCGCTGCCCGGAAAGCGGCCGCACGCGCCGCATTGCCAGCGGAACGCTCGCACTACTTGCCGATGTCGCCGCGCGATACCCGGGTCACGAGATCGAGGTGGTGTCCGCCGTGCGCGCCGAGCCGGAGCGAAGCCGCGAAGGGATCAAGCACTCGAAGCACTGGGATGGCCACGCGATCGATCTCATCGTGCGCGACGCCAAGCTCACCGAGGTCCGCGACGTGATGTGGAAGAACCATCGCGACGTCGGTATCGGCTGGTACCCGACGAGCGGCTTCATTCACCTCGATTACCGTCCGGACGTGCACGACACGTCGTGGACGCAAGCCCGGCCCAATGCCGACAACCAGTACAACCCGCGCTGGGCGCGGCTCGCTCGGGATCCCGATGCTCAGCGCGCAGCGTCGTGCGCGAAGATGCGGCGCTTCTTCGCGACCAGCGCGACGCTCTCGACGCTCGCGGTATCGATCGCCGACTCGTTGGGCTACAGCACGGCGTGCATCGCTCGCACGCCGCGCAACTCGTGATCGCTCATTCGCTCTCGCACTCGGCGTTGCAGCCATCGCCCGGCGTCGTACCGCCATCGTCACACTGTTCGCCGCTGTCGATCACGCCGTCCCCACACGACGGGAGCTGACAGACGAGGCGACACGCATCGGCGCGGAAGTCGCTGTTGGAGACCGGCACCTGCGCCTCGGGAACGCCGGGACTTCCCCAGCATGCGAGCTCGCCGTTTGTCCGGATCGCACAGCTGTAGTCGTGCGAGTAGATCGAGCTCGCCAGCATCGTGAACGTTCCTGCTGGGACCGCCAGTACTCCTTCGACATCGGAACCCCAGCACACGAGCGTGCCATCCGTCCTGCGTGCGCAGCTGTGCTCACCACCGACCGAGATCTCCGCGAACGTCCCGCTCGGCGGAGCGCCTTGCGTCGCATCGCCCCAGCACACGATCGCGCCGGCGCTGGTGAGCGCGCAGGACCGGTTGTTGCCCGCCGAGACCTGGCTGAACGTGCCCGCCGGCGCCGCCGTCTGGCCGGAGCCGTTGTAGCCCCAGCAAGCGATCGTTCCGTCGGTACGCAAGCCACAGCTGTGCACCGAGCCCGAGGAGATTTGCTGGAACGCCCCCGCAGGTGGTGACGTCGCGCCGAGCGAGGACAGTCCCCAGCAGCGAATCGTGCGACCGCTCGCTCGGATCGCGCACGTGTGCTTTCCGCCCGCTGACACCTGAACGTAGACGTCGCTGAGCGGGAGCGGCGGAGCCTGACCAGAGCTGTTGTCGCCCCAGCACTTGATCTCCCCACCGCTGCCAAGCGCGCATGCGTGCGCCTGCCCGGCCGTTACCGCCGTGAAGAATCCGGTGGGTGCTGTCGTCTGGCCCTGCGCGCTCTGGCCCCAGCAATGAACCGTTCCGTTGGGAGCCTCGACGGTGCACGTGAAGTCGCTACCGCGAGCAACTGACCGGTAGTGACGCTCGCGATCGTCGCACTGTTCGGCGTTTGCCGCGTCCAGCACGCCGTCACCGCAGTACGACGTCGCGCCGACCGTCCGGATGCAGGTGCTGTCACAGACCGCGCACCAGGTCTCGCCGTACGCACAGACCTCGGTCACGGCATTGCCGTCATCGCAGTTCTCGCCGGTGTCGATGACCGAGTCGCCGCAGCCCGCCTGCTTGCAGGTCCTGCGGCACGCATTGGCCGCGGTGTTGCTGTTGAGGTTCGCGTTGTCGCATTCCTCGCCGTTCGCAGCGTCGAGAGCTCCGTCGCCGCAGAAGCTGCGAATTCCCTGTGCGATCTTGCAAGTCCCGTCGCACGTGGGGCAGTCCTCGACGCCATACGCACAACTCTCGAGCACCGTGTTGCCGTCGTCGCAGGCTTCGAAGAGCGCCTGCACCTGGCCATCGCCGCAGACGCTGTTGCGCTGGCACTGCGTGCTGCAGCCGTTGCCGGTATCGAGGACGTCCGCGTCGTCGCAACCCTCGGGCTGGTCGATCACGCCATCGCCGCAGTGCGCCGGCTGACAGTTGGTGCGACAGGCGTCGGGGGTGAAATCGTTGTTCCCGGGAGGACGCGCCTGCCCGCTGATTGAATCGAGTCCCCAGCAGTAGATGTGGCCCGCTGCATCGAGCCCGCAGTCGTAGCCGAAGTCGGCGCGAATCTGCGTGAGAGCGACGCTCGGGCGCTTGATGCTCTCGAAGACGTCACCCCAGCACACGATCGTGTCGTCGCTGCGGATCGCGCACGTATGACTGTATGCAGCAGCGACATGCTTGTACGTGCCAGGCGGGACCGTGGCCTTTCCGGCCGTGTTGTCGCCGGTGCAGCTCACCGCGCCGCCGACGCGCAGCGCGCACAGATGGTTCAGGCCCGCATCCAGCTCGACGATGTCGGTGAAAGGGACCTCCGTGCGGGTCCCGTCCCAGCAAATCGCGGTGCCATTCGACGCGATCGCGCACGCCTTGTGCCGGTAGCCCTCGATGTCGGTGAACATTCCGCTCGGTACACGGCCCGCCAGAAATCGATCGCCCCAGCACTGGAGCGTGCCATCGACCTTGATCGCGCAGCTATGCGCGAGACCGACCTCGACTTTTGTGAACTGTCCAACGGGAGGCCGCGTTTCGCCGTCGCCGAGAAGCTCTTCGCCCCAGCACACGACGTCGCCCAGGGTGTGGACGGCGCAGGCGTGATTCTCCTCGACGGCAACGTGCTTGAACGTCCCGAACGGAGGGGACGTCGAAGCCCCATTGGGAAACGTCGCGGCGCCCCAGCAGCGAAGCGTTCCGTCGTCGAGAATGCCGCACGCGTACTGAGCCGAAACCGCGATCTGCTGCCAGGTCAGGCTCCGTGCATCGCAACCTTCGCCGACATCGGTGACACCATCGCCGCAGCGTGGCAGCTCGCATGTCGTTCGACACGCGTCTGCGTTCGTGTCGCTGTTGGCAGCGCCGCTGTCGCATGCCTCGCCGTCGGCGGCGTCGACCACGCCGTCACCGCAGTACGAGGTTACGCCCGGACCAATCTGACAGTTCGCGGCACAGACCACGCAGATCGTCTCTCCGTACCGACACGGCTCGGAGACGGCATTCGAGTCATCGCACTCTTCGCCGGCGTCGCCATCGATACGGCCGTCGCCGCACACGGAGGTCGCGCCCGCGACCATTCTGCAGGTCGGATCGCAGACGGAGCATGAGGCCTCGCCATAGGCGCACGTCTCGAGGCTCAGGTTGCCGTCGTCGCATGCCTCGCCCGGCTCGACGATGCCGTTGCCACACACCGACATGGCGTCGGGTGGTAGAGCCGCATCGGGGCTCGCAGGCGCGTGGGTATCACTGCAGCTCGTGAGAGCGAGGACCATGAACAGGGCGACGAAGACGCGGCGAGGAAGCATCGATTGCGAGAGCCATTGCAACAACACCCCGAGGATCCGCACAAGGGCTCAGTCGACGCTTGCGTGTAGCCGCACGGCCACATTGTGGGCAACTCGTCGGCTACGGCGGCTGCATCTCGAGAGAGATCACGCGCGGCGGCGGTGGCGCTCCGCAACGGCGCAGCAGGTCGCGCAGCTCGTTGATGACCGGAAAGACCTCGTGATTCCAGTCACCGCCTTGCGCGTCGTGCGCTTCCTGCTCGCGCTCGACGACCCAGCGATCTTCCTTGAAGATGCGCTCGGTGAACCAGACGAGCAGTGGCCACGCGAGGTCGAGCAGCAGAGGCACGCGAGGCCGCTTGATCGACACGAGGCCAAACACACGCGTCGTGCGCTGGTCGCGGTCGACTGGCACGTACACGGCCCACAGATCGAGCATGAGGCGCGCGTCGGACGTCCGGATCTGCAGCGTTTGATACGGGTAGCTCGTGCGGACCGTCATCACGTCGCCGTTCGTCGATAGCGTCTGCTGGCGTTGTCTGAACACCACCGCTTCGCCGAGCGGCCGGCGGCCCCTCTCGCGCGCGAGCGTGTAGTCGACCTCGACCCAGTCGTCGCCACGGCGGCGGCCGAGCAGGTGCGCGCGCATCTGCCCCATCACGCGGCGATGCAGGAACTGATGGTTCATGTCCATCAGGTTCTCGTGCATGAACGAGTAGTGACAGGCGATCTCGCGCGTGTAGCGGCGCGTCTTGTATTCGCTGCTCTGGGAGGAGCCGAGCGACGGCAGCGGCGTCGACTCCGCCAGCGCCGGGTCGCCGGGGAACACGAACACGAGACCGGCGAGCTCTCGACACGGATACGTGCGCACGCCGTTGGGTAAGCGGCTGCGACCGAGATATGGAATGTTCACGCAGCGGCCGGTGCAGTCGTACGTCCAGCCGTGATAGCAGCAGCGGATCGTCTCGCCGTCGACCACACCATCGTGCAGCGGAATCTGCCGGTGTGCGCAGCGATCCTCGAGCGCGAACACGGTGCCTGATGCGGTACGCACGAGCACGATCGGATCGCCCGCGAACCGCACGCCATGCGCCTTGCCGCGCTTCACATCGTCCGACCACGCGAGCGGATACCAATGATCAGGATGGATGTCGACGCGACGCAGATCGCGCGGTGATGCGTCGATGGCAGTGCGGACGGTGCCGCGTTCCGACGAACCGGACTCTTGCATGGTGATACCCCCGACCTACCGACGAACTATGTCCGCATGTCAGCGAGCCGTCGACACCGTCAGATTCCGATACTCACAGCGCCCGTCGCCGCGATCGTTACGTAGAGCGTCCCGCGCGGCGAGCTTGTAAAGCCCGTGGTCGCCGGCGCGATCGTGACCGTGCGGCTCGAGCCGCTGCCTGTTGCGGTCACCGCGTACGTAGCGTTCGGTGCGAGGTCCGTGACGTACAGGGCCGTCGCTGCCGCAGGCTGCGTGTAGCGGATGGTCCCTGCGATCGGCGCACCCGCCGCGCCGACGCCGAACAGCACGACCGTGTTCGAGCTGCCGGTTCTCAGCAGCGCGCCGTTGATGTTCGTCGTGAGCGCGGTGACGCGAGACGCGAGCGCCACGGCGGCCGCCGTCGTCGAGGTATCGAACACGGTCAGCCACTTGATGCTTCCCGTCGTCGTCGCACCACGCACGCGCAGCGCGAACAGCTTGTTGCTGGCGTACACGTTCTCGGGCCCCGACACGTTTGCGGACGCAGGGAGCAGCGTCGTGATCGCGCCCTTGAACACGCCGGCGTCGGCGACGTCGTAGCGGACCGCGCCCGGCGATGGCGGCGTCACGAGGACGGGCGTCGGCGCGAAGTGCCAGCTGAGGTGCGGGTCCGCGGGCGTGGCGTTGGTCGGCGTGCCGCTCGTCGTGCGGTCGTAGACGACAAACATGTTCGGCCGGACGAACACGACATCGCGCGACCACTCGCTGATGTTGGTCGTCGACGCATAGAGATCGTCGAGATTCTCCGCGCGCGCGAGTACGAACATGCCGCGGTCCTCGAACGTCCGGATCTGCGGCTGCGGTGCAGGGACAGCATCCTGGTAGATGCCGAGGCTCTGCCCCGAGGTCGTCGTGTTGCGGAAGATGTTGAGGGTCGCGCGCGCACCGGCCGTGGTCAGGAGATCGGTGCGCAGATTGTTCGCCCAGGTCGACGAGATGCCGGTCGTGCCGTAACAGCGCAACAAGAAGTTCGGGCTGACCAGGAATGGAACGTCGGTTTGCCACGCGCCGACCGGTCCGCCATTGCCGCGCGTGATGATGAGCGAGCCGCCATCCGGGTGCTCGTGCGTGTTGTCCTTGTCGCTGTACGCGATCGCGCGCATCGTCGCCATCGTCGCGCTCGTCGACCAGTCCGACCGCATCGACACGTAGTTCGTCGCGAGGTACGAGCGATCGGGGGTCGCGGTGTATGGCGCCTCGGCGGCCGTATCGTCCCAGAACAGCATGTCGCTCCACCGCGCGTTCGGATAGATCTGCCGCACCGCCCGCACGAACGAGTGCAATCGCGGCGCGACCGGATCCCCGCTCGGTACCGCGACCGGCCAGCGCCGCAGCATTTCCGTGAGCGTGACCGCCGTCGTCACCGGCGTCTTCGCCTTGCTCGGACACGCCCCCGGATCGGCGGGATTGAACGAGGCCAGCTCGTCGCGATCGTCCATCATCGTCAGCGACGGCGTCGAGAAGTGGAGCAGGTGGAGTCCGTTGTTGACCGCATACTGATACGGCGCGCTCGGATCGGTCACGAGATCGATGCCCTTCGCCGTCATCGCCGCCAGCGAGGGTTCGATCATGTTGCGCACCGAGAGCGGGCCATACTGCCAGCCCTGCGCCCAGCCGCCGCCGTCGTGAAATCGCGTGTAGTACGGCGCGATGCCGGCATGTGTGCCGAGCGCCGTCCGATGCATGCCGAGAAACGCCGTCCAGTAGCTCGCGGCACTCGGGTTCTCGCCGTCCGTCGCGAGCGCGGTGAGTGCCTTGGCCGCGTAGTAGCCGGCGAAGTAGTTGCTCGTCGGGTGCTGGCGGAAGTTGAACGAGGCCGGCTGGCTGTCGTACCAGTCGATCCAGCCGTTCATGCCCGTGATGACATTCGCCGCGAGAGCCGGCTCGCTCGCGCTCAGGTAGTCGTAGAGCCAGTCGTAGCCGATCGCCATGCCCGTCGCGAAGTTGCGAATCCCGTAGCCGTGGTCCGCCGCGTAGTTCGTGAACGTCACCATCTGCGCGAGGACCGCCGCGCCCTTCTGCGCCCACGCCGTCGTCGACGGATCTGCCGGCGTCAACCG
>JABFXX010000301.1 GCA_013368795.1 Kofleriaceae bacterium | reverse complement strand
GACGATCATGTTCTCCATCGACGTGTGCAGGCCGTCGTGCGCCTCGCACTCCGACGCCATCAGCATCACCTCGCGGCAGCCGTACGTGTCGAATGCGGCACCGAACGCCTTGTCGATCTCGACGCGGTCGTGCGGCAACAGACCCTCGGCGCCGGTCAGCACCGGGATGTTGTCCCAGTCGCGCAGGCCGCGATCGTTGACGAACCGCGCGAGCGCGCCGGCGCCGCTCGCATACGCGATGATCGACTGCGGCTTGAACTCGCGGATCTGCTCGACGACGTGCATCAGCGCTTCTTCGCCGCGCGGCGTGCAGTCGATGAACAGGTCGCGCTTGAACAAGCGATCGACGATGACCTTGCTGCGCTTCCACCATGTCGTCGTCGACATCGGCACGAAGCCCCAGTAGTGCAGCGTGCGGTTGCCGAGCTGGTAGCCGCCCCAGCCATAGCCGCGCATGCGGATCGCGTCGCGCCAGTGCCGCGACTCGGCGTTGTAGAGCACCTCGACGGGCTGACCGCTCGAGCCGCTCGTCACCTTGCGGATCACCGCGGTCGGCGGCGCGTTCGCGGTGCGATCGATCATCGTCGCGCGCAGCGTCGGCCGATCGAGCAGCGGCAGCTTCGCGAGGTCCGCCGGCGACATGATGTCCTCGGCGCGAAGGCCACGCTCGTCCATCACGCGCCGGTAGTAGGTCGTGTGGCGATAGGCGTGGCGAAGCAGCCGGCGCAACAGGCCGGTCTGAAGCTCGCGCAGCTGGCCCGGTGACCACATCTGCGTCTCGGCGAGATAACGGAGCAGCGGAACGGTCGGCCGGCCCCGCGCCGCCTCGAACGCCGGAAACAGCGTCTTCGACAGGAGCTGACCGTACAGATCGCTCATGCGGGACGCTCCACGACTACCACTTTACGCTTCCCCGCCGCCGTCAGTGGGATGTCCTCGACGTATTCGATCTCGAACGGCGCCCCGGGCAGATACTTGTCCGCGAACGCGTGAATCGCTTTGCTGTTCTCGACGGGCAGCTGCACGCCCACCGTCGGCACGACCTTCATGACGACGCTGCCGTCGAGCCTCTGCACGACCTGGAACTTCTTCGCGACCTGCTCCATGACGCCGAAGAGGATGTTGAATACGAGGCCACCGACTGCATTTCCGCGGCCATCGCGCAGCGTCTCCGTCGTGCGTCCTTCGACCGGACCGATCTTCGTCAGCGCGCGTCCGCACGAGCAAACCTGCGCTTCGTGCGCGACCGCGAGGTCACCGTTGACGTAGCGGATCATCGGGCACGCGAGGTTGTGGAGATCGGTGATCACGACCTCGCCGGTCTCGCCCGGCTTCGCCGCGCGCATCGTGCCATCGGCGTCGCGAACGAGGATCTCGACGATCATCGTCTCCATCGACGTGTGCATGCCCGCGTGCGCTTCGCACTCGGACGACATCAGCATCACCTCGCGGCAGCCGTACGTCTCGAACGCGGGGCCGAACGCCTCCTCGATCGCGGTGCGATCGTGCGGCCACAATCGCTCGGCGCCGACGAGCACGGGGAACGACTTCTTCCACGTGCGCAGCTTGTTCTCGTTGATGAAGTGCGCGAGCGCCGCCGCACCGGCCGAGTACGCGACCATCGCCTGCGGCTCGAACCGGCGCAGCATGTCGACGGCGGCGCGCAATGCCTCCTCGCCGCGTGGCGTGCAGTCGACGAACAGGTCGCGCTTGATCATCCGATCGAGCGCGATCTTCTTGCGATGCGTCCACGTCTTCGCCGGCGGCCCAAAACCCCAGTAGTGCATCGTGCGCTGGCCGAGTTGCCAGCCGGCCCAGCCATACCCGCGCATGCGCGTCGCATCGCGCCAGTGCCGCGACTCGTGGTTGTACTTCACGACAACGGGCTCGCCCGTCGTACCGCTCGTCGACTTCTTGATCGCGACACCCGGCGGTGCGCCCGCGAGGCGAGAATCCATCGTGGCCCGCACGGTGTCGCGATCCAGTAGCGGCATTCGCGCGATATCGTCGACGGATTCGAAGTCCTCCGGCCGCAACCCACGCTCGTCCATCGCTTCGCGGTAATACGCGGTGTGTTGGTATGCATGCCGCAAGAGACGCCGCAGCATGCCGGTCTGCAAATCGCGAAGCGCCTGGAGCGACCAGCGCTCGGTCCCTTGCAGGTACCGGAGAAGAGGCACCGTCGGTCGACCGCGCGCAGCCTCGAATGCAGGGAAAAGCGCCTTTGCGAGCAGCGGACCGTAGAGATCCATAACGACGTCTTTGTTTAACATCGAGGCCACGTGCTGACACGTCTCCGTAAAAAGAACCTCCACCAATGGCTGCCCGATTACGCACGGCACCTCGTGCGCCGTGCGCGCACGCCACAGCCTGGTGGACAACGGCACATCCTGTTCGCGCTGTGCGATCACTACGAACCCCATTGGGGTCGCGCTCCCGACGACGTTGCGCGCGCTCGCGTCGACGTCTGGGCCGACCGCTATCCCTCGCTGGGTGAGTTCAGAGATAGCGACGGCCGCCCTCCTCGACACGGTTGGTTCTTTCCCGGCGAGGAGTACAAGCCGCACTACCTCGACCAGCTCGCAAAGCTCGTGCGCGCCGGCTTCGGCGAGGTCGAGTTCCATCTCCATCACGACGGCGACACCGCGCACACGCTCGCGCCGCGCATCCAGGAGCACCTCGACACCTTCGCCCAGCACGGCCATCTATCGCGAAAGGACGGCGGCTATCAGTGGGCGTTCATCCACGGTAACTGGAGCCTCGCGAACGGTCGTCCCGACGGCAAATGGTGCGGCGTCGACGACGAGCTCGTGATGCTCCACCAGCTCGGCTGCTACGTCGACCTCACGTTCCCGTCCGCGCCCGACCCGTGTCAGCCCGACAAGGTCAACCAGATCTACTGGCCCGTCGGTGACCTCACCAAGCGCCGCAGCTACGAGCAGGGCGAGCGCGCGAAGGTCGGCGCCGCCTACGACGATCGTCTCCTCATGATCACCGGCCCCCTCGCGTTCGCGCGCAAGGGCACGCTCGGCATCCGCCTCGAGAACGGCGCGCTCACCGGCAACGATCCGCCGACCGCCCAGCGCGTCGACACGTGGGTCGAGCAAGGCATCCACGTCGAGGGCCGCCCCGAGTGGATCTTCGTCAAGGTCCACACGCACGGCGCGATCGAGAAGACCGCCGCGTCCCTCCTCGGCAACGACGGCCGCGAGATGCACCAGGCGCTGCAGCGCTACAAGCAGCGCGGCGACAAGCTGCACTACGTCACCGCGCGCGAGATGTTCAACGTCGCGCGTGCAGCGATGGACGGCAAGAAGGGCGAGCCGAGCGACTACTTCGACTACATCGTCAAGGCGCCGCCGGTCGCGACGTAGAGTCAGCGCGGGCCGGCGATGAAGCCGCGGTCCATGGCGACCGCACAGACCGCGAACGCCTTGCAATCCGTGGCCGCCTCGCACCGGCCGCCTTGCTCGAGCAACTGCTCGGCACGCTCGGGCGCGTTCCTCGCCTTCGTGGCCGCCGTCTCGCAGACCGCGTCGACCTTCGCGGGCTCGGTGTCGCGCGCCAGTTCGGTGTGGGCTATCGCCAGCACCGCGTCGCGGCCCTGGGTCTTGACCTCGTCGCCGATGCCCGGCGGCATGTTCAGCTCGACGCGCAGGTCGAGTAGCGCGGGCAGATAGTCATCGGCGCATGCCGCTTTGCGCGCGAAAATGCGCTGGCACATCGGAACAATATCCGCGGCGGTACGCGCGGCTGGCTGCGGCGACGGCTTCTCGGGCTCCGGTGAGGATCCGCCGCACGCGGCGACGGCAAGGATGAGAGCAATTGCGTGGACTCGGGACATGGGGCACCTCGTGCCCCTTGTTGCCGCCGTCCCACGAAGTGTTGCCCAGAAACGACCGACCAGCGATCCCTATGTCGAGCTGGGCCGACGGGTTACGCCGCTGCCTTGACCTCGACCTCGCGGACGCGCGTGCGCTCGGGCGCCTCGACCTGGTCGCGGACGTGGCGCGGCACGCCCTCGACGTCCCACACGATGCGTAGCTTCTCGAGCAGCTTCAGCGCGTACCAGCTGACATCGATCTCCCACCAGTAGAAGCCCTGGCGTGCGCTGCGCTGATAGTGGTGGTGGTTGTTGTGCCAGCCCTCGCCGAACGTGAGCAGCGCGAGGAGCGCGTTGTTGCGCGAGTCGTCGGTCGTCTTGTAGCGACGCGAGCCCCACACGTGCGCGAGCGAGTTGATGCAGAACGTGATGTGCCACGCGACGACGACGGGGACGAAGAAGCCCCAGACGAGCGCGGTGCTGCCACCGATCAGGAACAGCAGGACGGCGGACGCGACCGCGAGCCCGAGATCGTGGTTGTTGAGGAAGCGCAGCTCGGGGTACTTCGCGAAGTCCTTGATGCGATCGTAGTCGGTCGCCTGGTGGCGCTTCGCGAGGATCCACTGCATGTGCGACCACACGAACCCGCGCTGGCGGGGCGAGTGGATGTCCTGGGGCATGTCGCTGTACTTGTGGTGGCGCCGGTGATGGGCGGCCCACCACAGCGGGCCCTGCTGGAGCGCGGTGATCCCGAGGACCGCGAGCACGAACTGGAACGCGCGGCTCGTCTTGAACGTGCGGTGCGAGAAATAGCGGTGGTACCCGGCGGTGATCGCAAACATGCGAACCGCGTAGCTGCCGACCAGCCATGCCAGCGCCGCCCAGCTCCAGCCGGCCAGGATAGCCCCTACGACTGCGGCTACATGAACACCCCAGAAGGGGATGTTCTCGACCCAGCGCGGGCGATCCGCCTGTTCACCCGTGTAGTCGGCTGACTGCATGGGCCCAGCGTGCAGCCTACGGGCCGTACGTGCCGTCAGGGTTGGTGCAGCTTTGCAGCACGGTTCTGCAGGGAACGTGACCTGATCCTGACGAGCCGTGCCGTGTCGGTAAATGTCTCCCCGGGGCGCCGGGGACCCGACTGAGTTTCGCCAGGTAGGCCTTTAAATCCGGGATATTCCTCGGGCTATAATTGTCACGTGACGATTCCGGCGGGGACACTCGTCCCGCGCGACGCTCGTGATTTCGGGAGCTATCAGCTGCTCGCGAAACTCGCGACCGGCGGCATGGCCGAGATCTATCTCGCGCGTCCGTCGTCGTCGCCGATCGGATCCAAGGACCTCATGGTCCTCAAGCGGATCCTTCCGCACCTCGCCGAAGACGATCACTTCGTGACGATGTTCCGGGATGAGGCGGACCTCGCGTCCAAGCTCGTCCATCGGAACGTCTGCAACGTGCTCTCGTTCGGCCAGTTCGGCGGCACGTGGTTCATCGCGATGGAGTACCTGCACGGGGTACCGCTGTCGCGCATGATGACGAAGCTGTCGAAGGCATCGAAGATGCTCGACTACCGCATCGTCGCCGGCATCATCTGTCAGGCGTGCGAGGGCCTGCACTCGGCGCACGAAGCGCGCGACGGTACGGGCGCGTTGCTCGGCGTCGTCCATCGCGACGTCTCGCCGCCGAACATCATGGTGACCTCCGACGGCACCGTGAAGCTGCTCGACTTCGGCATCGCGAAGGCGCGCGGCGCGAACTCGCGGACGCGCACCGGCACGGTCAAGGGCAAGAACGCGTACATGAGCCCCGAGCAGATCCTCGGCAAGCCGCTCGATCGCCGCAGCGACATCTTCGCGCTCGGCGTCGTCATGTACGAGATGCTCGCGATCAAGCGGCTGTTCCATCGCGACTCCGACTTCCTGACGTTCAAGGCGATCACCGAGGAGGCGATCCCGGATATCCGCGATCGCCGGCCCGACATGCCGCCCGGCATGCGCGCCGCGCTCGTCCAGGCGATGGCTCGCGATCCCGCGGGACGGTTCGACACCGCGCAGGGATTCGGCAACGCGATCAAGAACTCGGTCGCGACGCTCGGTGGTCCGGCATCGCCGGCCGAGCTCGCGCGCCTGCTGTTCACCGACTTCTCCGACGAGATGGCATCGCGCGACGAGATCCTGCGCGCCGCCGATGATCCAAATGCGGCGCCGATCTCGATCGGCCCCTCCGCCGTGCCGCGCGCGACGCCGCCGCCGATCCCGCAGCGCGTCGTGCAGGCGGCGACGAGCGGCGAGATGCATCACTCGACGCCGGTGCGCGCGAAACGCCCGACGGGCTCGCTCGGCGTACCGGGCACCGGCGAGTCCGGTGTGCCGTCGATGATCGTCCAGCAGCCGCAGACCGGCAGGGTCACGGCGCCCGATCTCGAGAACGTGCTCGATCTCAGCGAGAACGTCGGCGCCGACGTGTGGATGGCCGAGGGCGGCACCGACCTCTTGTCGTCACACCGCCTGAAGTCGCTGCGCAACATCGGCATCGCGCTCGTCGCGATCGCGGTGCTCGGCGTCGGCATCTTCATGTTCACGCGCGCGACGAGCACCGGCGAGGAGACGAGGGTCGTCGCGCCCGCGCCGGCCGACGCGTCGGTGAAGCGCGTCGCCCCGGTCGCGCCACCCGACGCGAAGGACCAGCTCGACAAGGACGACATCGTCGCGCTCTCGAAGTTCGGCTTCTTCACGATCGACGCGACCGCGAAGACGACGATCTACGTCGACAACGTGCGCTACGGCGAGACGCCGATGAAGCGCCTGCCGCTGTCGCCCGGCCCGCACAAGGTCAAGGCCGTGACCAAGGGCAAGCGGGCGCGCGAGTTCATGATCACGATCATCGGCGGCCGCGACACCGAACAAGAAACGATCGAGTGGTGACCGTCTCCGACCTGGCGGCTGCCGCCGGGCTCGGATTGTCGCTCGGCGTCGTCACGGGCATGCCGCTCGGCGTCGTCAATGTCGCGATCGTCGACGCGGCGACGCACGGCCGCACGCGGTTCGCGATCGGCATCGGCATCGGCGGCGCGCTCGCGGACACGGTGCACTCGGCGATCGCGTTCGCCTCGGTCGGCCACGTCCTCACTCGCTATCCCGACGCGACGCGCGCGCTGTCGATCGTCGCGGCGATCGTCGTCGGCACCTACGCGGCGATCGCGTGGCGCATGCGATCGCGGCCCGCGCCGACGGTGCCGCGCCGCTACGGCATCGTCACCGGGCTCCTGCTCACGCTGCCGAATCCGGCACCGCTCGCTGCATGGATCGCCGTCGCCGGCGCGGTGTGGCCGACGATCCCTCGCGCCGCCGCGTTCGTGGTCGCAGCCGGCGTCGGCATCGGCTCGGCGTTGTGGTTCACCGCGCTCGCACGGTTCATCGCGAGGCTTCCGCGCGAGCATCGCGTGACGCGCGTGCTGACGAACGTCGCGCTCGTGCTGCTCGCCGCGCTCGCCGTCGTCGGTCTCGTCCGCGCCCTGGTCTAGGACAGCGGCGCCGGGCGAATGCTCGAGATCTGCAGGCTCGACTCGGGGCTCGTCACGATCTGCACGCGATCGCCGGCAGAGAATCGCGGCACGAGCTCGGCCGGTCCCTGGAAGTGAAGATCGGCGAGGTTGTGCACGTCGAGCTCTTCGCCTTCTTCATCGACCGCGCGCTCGATATCGAGCTGGATCTTCGCCACCTGGCGACTCGTGATGTGCTCGAAGCGAGCAACGAGCGTGTGCAGCTCGATGGTCAGGATCGTCCCGACCACGCGGAGACCTGCATCGATCGCCATGCTCCCATAGTACGCGCGGCGCCGTTTTTCGCTATCGGGGCGGGCTGACTTCGATGCCATCGAACGCGCGGGCTACGTAGATCACCTCTTCGTCACCAGCGGTCAGATCGTGTTGGCTGCCTGTCGGTTGGACCAGCTCGTCGCCGGGTCCAAGCAGCTTGCCTGAATGATCGCGCACCGTTCCGGAGAGGATGAGGTTCACCTCCTCGCCTCGGTGCATGTGCCACGGAAACGTACAGCCAGGTGCGATGCGCACGAAACCGCAGTCGGCTGCACTACACGCCGGTCCGCCAGCGAAATGGATCAAGCTGATCCCCGGGATCGGACGCTCCCACGACGCATCGCGCTCGGTGAGGCCGAGCAGCTCGCGCGCGCGCTCGATCGTGACATCGAACAGCGATGCCATGCGGCTCGCGAACCGCTCGAATCTGCCACCCCCTGCCGACGCCATGAGGCGCGCCTTCACGTCGGGCGATGGCTCGACCGGCGTGACGAGCGAGTCGTAGGCGTCGAGCTCGTCGGCGAGCGAGCGATCGGCTGCGATGGCGCGCTCGACCTCGGCGGCCTCGGCGGGCTCGAGGAGACCGAGCGCGTAGAGCGGGAGCAGCTCGCGGATGTCGCTCATCGCGCACCTCCGCCGGCGAGCCCGTCGCGCAGTCGCTTGAGCCCGGCGGCCAGGCGCGACTTCACCGTGCCGATCGGCACCGCGATCTTCGCCGCGATCTCCGAGCACGAAAGTCCGTCGAAGTAGGCGAGCTCGACGACCTTGCGCTGGTCCTCGCCGAGCTCGGCCAGGGCCGTGCGGACGCGGGCGTGATCCGGGCTCGTGCGCTCGCCCTCGTCGACCACGGTCTCGAGCCCGGCATCACCGGCGTTGCGGGACACGCGGGCGGACTTCTGGAGGTCGAGGGCGCGCGACCGCATACGAATCGTCAACCAGGTACGAACGCGACCGCGCTTCGGATCGAAATCCTTTGCATGTTTCCAGGCTTCGAGCAGCACGTCGTGTAGTAGATCCTCGGCCTCGCGGCGCTCTCGGACGATACGCAGCGCGACCGCCAGCAGGACTCCCGCGTGACGTTCGTAGAGCCGGGCGAGCGCACCCCGGTCGCCCTCCGCCATCGCGGCGACGAGCGCGATGTCGTCGGCGTCGTCGCCCCTGTCCATGCGCTCGCGACCGTACCACAGCCTTTGGCTTTGCGTGGTTGGCGGCTATAAAGCGGCTCTACGGCTGTTCGATGAGTCTCCGAGAAGCAGTGAAGGAAGAAGCGACCGAACGCACCTGGTCGCAGGGCGTCACACTCGCGCGGGATGGTCGCGTGTCGGGTCGGGGCCGCTCGGGGGACGAGATCGAGCTCGAGGTCAGGGTACCCGGTCGGCCCACGCCGTTCGAGGTCGTACTCGACCCGGTCAACGGCGAGTGGCAGTGCAACTGCACGAGCAAGGAGGCGGTGTGCTCGCACGTCGTCGCCGCCGTCCTCGCGACCGAAAAAGCTGGAGGCGCGCTGCCGAAGAGCGCGAGTGCCGGCGCACCGATTCGCTACATGCTCGAGCCCGATCCGGGCGGCGTGAAGGTCGAGCGCATGCTCGTCCGCGACGGCAACAACCAGCCGCTCACGCAGTCGCTGCTGTCGCTCGTCGGCACGGGCAAGGCCTCGCACATCGCGACGATCGAGGCCGATCTGCTCGCCGATCAGATCCTCGGCGCGCGCAGCGTCGTCAGCGGCGAGAAGGTCGATCGCCTGCTCGAGATCCTCGCCGACGCGCGCGACGTCCGCTGGCGAGGCGACCCGATCAAGACGAGCGGCGAGCCCGTGCTGCCGCGTGCGGTCGTCGAGGACACCTCCGACGGCGTGCGCGTTCGCATCATGCGCGACGCGATCGTGCGCGACGTCGTCGCCGTCGGTGTCGCGCGCACGACCGACGACTTCCTTCGCCCGATCGGCGCGATCGATCTCGGCGGCACGCGCTTCGAGAAGCTGCCGCAGACGTTCGAGGTCCCTCGCGCTGCGATCCCCGAGCTCATGGGCAAGACGCTGCCGGCGCTCGCCCAGCGGATCTCCGTCGATGTTCGCGCGACCGCGCTGCCGCAGGTCGGCACCAAAGAGCAGCCGCGCATGCAGCTCGATGTCGAACAGGACGGCGACAAGCTCGTCGTCATGCCGACGCTCGTCTACGGCGACCCTCCTCGCGCGCGCGTCGACGGCCGCTCGCTCGTCCATCTCGGCGGCACGCTGCCGATCCGTGACGAGGACGCCGAGCGCCGACTCGTCCATCGCCTGCGCGACGAGCTGAACCTCGTCCCGGGCCGCCGCGTCGAGCTGACCGGCCGCGAGGCGTTCCAGATGCAGCAGGGCCTCGGCTCCTGGCTGCGCAGCGACGCGAAGGCCGCGGCCCAGGCAAACGCGAAGGCCGTACCGCTCGACATCCGCCTGATCATCGACGGCGATCGGCTCGACGTCGACCTCGAGGGCACCGGCGGCCGCGCCGCCTCCGTCGGCGCTGCACTGCGCGCCTGGCAAGCCGGCATCGACGTCGTCCCGCTGCAAGGCGGCGGCTGGGGCCGCGTGCCGATGGAGTGGTTCGACAAGCACGGCGAGCGCCTCGCCGATCTGCTCGCGTCGCGCACGTCCGATCGCAAGGTCCCGATCTACGCGCTGCCCGATCTCGCGCGCCTCGCCGAGGATCTCGATCAGCCGCCGCCGCCCGAGCTCGATCGCCTGCGCCCGCTGCTCGAGGGCTTCGAGGGCATCCGCGCCTCGAACCTGCCGAAGGGCTTCAACGGCGAGCTGCGCCCGTACCAGCAGCGCGGTGTCGACTGGCTCGCGTTCTGTCGCGAGGCCGGCCTCGGCTGCGTCCTCGCCGACGACATGGGTCTCGGCAAGACGATCCAGGCGCTCGCCGCCGCCAAGGGCAAGACGCTCGTCGTCAGCCCGAAGTCCGTCCTCTTCAACTGGCTCGCCGAGGTCCAGAAGTTCCGTCCCGACCTCAAGGTCGCGACCTACGCGGGCACGCGGCGCGCGCTCGACACGACCGCGGACATCGTCCTCACCTCGTATCCGATCCTCCGCAACGACGTCGATGTCCTCGCCGGCGTCACGTGGGACACCGTCATCCTCGACGAGTCGCAGACGATCAAGAACCCCGACTCACAGGTCGCGCGCGCGGCCTACAAGCTCAAGGGCAACTGGCGCGTCACGCTCTCCGGTACGCCCGTCGAGAACCGCCTCGACGAGCTGTGGTCGCAGCTCCACTTCACGAACCCTGGCCTGCTCGGCGGCCGCGCCGACTTCCAGGAGCGCTGGGCCGAGCCGATCAACCTCGGCGATGCCGGCGCCGCCGCACGCCTGCGCGAGCGCATCCGTCCGTTCGTGCTCCGCCGCATGAAGCGCGAGGTCGCAACCGAGCTGCCGCCGCGCACCGACGCGATCATGTACGTCGAGCTCGACGAGACCGAGCGCACGACCTACGACGCGATCCGCGCCGCGACCCAGCGCGAGATCGTGAAGCTCCTCGAGTCCGGCGGCGGCGTGATGGCCGCGCTCGAGGCCCTGCTCCGCCTCCGCCAGGCCGCATGTCACCAGGCGCTGCTGCCGAACGGCATGCGCGGCGCGGCGACTCCGCAGTCCTCGTCGAAGCTCGAGCGCCTGATGGAGGCTCTCGCCGATGCCGTCGCCGACGGTCACCGCGCGCTCGTGTTCTCGCAGTGGACGTCGCTGCTCGATCTCATCGAGCCGCACCTGCACGCCTCCGACACCAAGTTCGTGCGCCTCGACGGCTCGACCGTCGATCGCGGTGCCGTCGTCAACGAGTTCCAGGCCGACACCGGTCCGCCGGTCATGCTGCTCTCGCTCAAGGCGGGCGGCACCGGTCTCAACCTCACCGCGGCAGACCACGTGTTCCTCGTCGATCCGTGGTGGAACCCCGCCGTCGAGGATCAGGCCGCCGACCGTACGCATCGCATCGGCCAGGACAAGCCGGTGATGGTCTATCGCATGGTCGCGCGCGACACCGTCGAGGAGCGCATCCTCGAGCTACAGGACCGCAAGCGCAAGCTCGCCGATGCAGCGCTCAGCGAGGCCGGCGGCGCGGCGTCGATCACCCGCGACGACCTGCTCGCACTGCTGAGCTAGGTCAGCGGCGAGAGCCGCAGGATCTTGCCGTGGACGTCGCCGGTCGCGGGATCGATCGCCGGGTCGATGAACAGGCGCGTGACCGCGGTGTTGCGCAGGCCGTCGAGCATCTCGTCGCTGATCAGATTTCCAACGTCGAGGCCGACCGCGAACAGCTCCTCGCCCGTCCCCATCGCCTTCGCGAACTCCTCGGCGGACTGCCCGGTCGAGAAGAGAAACCCGTAGGGCCGGCGACACCACATGTCCTGGCCGTTCGAGGTCAGGTACCAGATGCGGGGCGGCAGCGCATCGACAAGCTGCTGCAGGGTGACGTCGTCGGCCATCGGCGTCTTATACAGTAGGGGCCGTATGTCCGCACCCCCTGACGTGCCGCCGGGCGCCCGGCGTATCCCGACGGCCGGCGGGTACTCGTTCTGGCTCGTCGGCGCCGAGCGCGCGGTGCTGCGCGACGCCTATCACACGTTTCTGCGGCTGCGCTGGTCGGCGTCGCTGGCGCTGATCGCGATCGCGCTGCTGCTCGCGAATGTCGCGTTCGCGTGCGTGTACATGGCGGTCGGCGGCGTCGAGGGCGCGGGCCACGACTCGTACTTCGACATGTTCTCGTTCAGCGTCCAGACGATGGCGACGATCGGGTACGGCGTCATGCATCCGGTGTCGAAGGCGGCGCAGATCGTGATGATCGTCGAGGCGATCTTCGGCGTGCTGGTGACGGCGCTCGCGACCGGCCTCGTGTTCACGAAGTTCGCGCGCGCGACCGGGCGGATCGCGTTCACGAAGAACTGCGTGATCACGCGCCACGAGGGCCAGCAGACGCTGATCTTCCGGTGCGGCAACCAGCGGTCGAACGTGATCGTCGACGCGCATGTCTCGGTGACTGCCGCATTCGCGACGGTGACGGCGGAAGGGCGGCCGTTCTACAAGATGCACGACCTGAAGCTGGTGCGCGAGCGGATGTCGGGACTCCGGCGCGGCTGGCTCGTGATGCACGTGATCGACGAGACCAGCCCGTTCCATGGCAAGGATGGCGCGGCGCTCGCGAAGGCGGAGTGCGAGATCGAGGTATCACTCACGGGGCTCGATGACGTGACGATGCAGACGATTCACACGCTTCACCAGTACGGTGACAAGGACATCGTGTTCGGCCACCACTTCGCCGACACGATCACGCCGCTGCCGAACGGCGATCTGCTGCTCGACCTGACCAAGTTCGACGTGCTGGTACCCGACGCGCGTGTTAGCGTCGCCGCATGATTCGCCTGGTAGTACTCGCGCTCCTCGCGGTGGCCGCTTGCGGTCCCGGCTCGCGCGGCGGACCGAGCATGAACAACCGGATGAACGCGCCCGAGCCCGTCGCACAGGGCTCCGACGTGGTGTCGAGTGACATCCTCGCGCGCGAGCCCGTCGCGAACACCGCGCAGATCCAGCACATCCTGATCGGCTGGAAGGACCTCGACGCTGCCCACGACGAGCGCGCGCAGAAGCGCACGAAGGCGGAGGCAGAGGCGCTCGTGAAGTCGCTGATGACGCAGATCAAGGCGGGAGCGGATTTCGCGATGCTGATGAAGCAGCACTCGGAGGATCCGGGCAGCGCATCGTCGGGGCGCGCGTACACGGTGTCGCCGGATGCGCAGCTCGTGATCGAGTTCAAGCAGCTCGGCCTGCGGCTGAACGTCGGCGAGGTCGGCGTCGTGCAGTCGGACTTCGGCTTTCACATCATGAAGCGAACCGAATAGCCGTGCTGGCCAGCACGGCGGCGATCTCGTTCGGTCTGCTCGTCGGCGCGCGCCACGCGTTCGAGCCGGACCATCTTGCCGCGGTGTCGACGCTCGTCGCCGACGCGAAGAACCCGCGCGGCGCGACGATGCTCGGCCTGCTATGGGGACTCGGCCACACGATCGCGCTGCTCGGCGTCGGGATCGCGCTCGTCTTGATCGACGGGGCGTTGCCGGCGCGCGTGAGCGTCGGGTTCGAGCTCGCGGTCGCCGCGATGCTCGTGATTCTCGGCCTGCGGGCGATGGTTCGCGGGCTGCGCAACGCCGACGGCGATGCCGGCACGCACCGCCACGGCGGCGTCGAGCACGCACACCGCGGAGCGGGAGCGCACGTGCACGTCGGCGACCGGGCGATCGCGTGGCGGCCGCTCACGATCGGAATCGTCCACGGCCTCGCCGGCAGCGGTGCGCTCACCGCGCTCGCGTTCGCCGAGTTGCCGGATAACCTCGCGCGCATCGTCTACATGGTGCTGTTCGGCGCCGGGTCGATCGCCGGCATGGCGGTCGCGACCGGCGTCGCCGGGGCAGCGCTGCAACGAATCGCGCGAGGTCACGGCATGCGGCGCTGGCTGGCGATCACGACGGGCTTCGCGTCGTGTGCGTGCGGCGTCGTGTGGGCCGTTCCGCTCGTCGCCTAGATTCGGCCCGAGAGCTTGGCCGCCATCAGCACCGGCATCATCTGCTGGAGCGGGTTGGGCTGGTTCTTCTGGGCCGTGACCGCGTCTTTCAGGTCCGTCTGGATCTTCGTGATCGCGTTCTTCAGCTGGTCGTCGCTGGACTGGACGCCGCCGTGGACCGCGACGAGGTCCTCGGGGGCGATGGGGGCGAGAGCGGGCTTGGACATGGCCGCGCGCTATTTCACCCGGCGTGCCGGGCAAGCCCGCGTCTTGTTTCGGCGATCTAGCCCCTCGTGCAACCGCGGTAGCCGCTGCCGAGGGGTTACGAGCTGTCAACGCCGAGCGGCAACGGCCCGCTCGAGCCGCGCGAACCGGTCGAGCATCTCCTCGTGGAGGCGATCGGTCTTCTCGTGCAGGTGGGCGACCTCGAGCTCGGCCTTGAGGTTGACCTCGTACTCGATGTCGCTGCGGATGCGGTCGCGCGCGGCCTGCCGGTTCGAGCTGAACAAGAGCAGCGTCGACAGGATGATCGCCTCGAGCGAGACGGCCATCGTCAGCAGGCCGAACGGATACGCGTCGAAGTCGCCGAACGGCAGGATGCCCATGTTGAGCACGATCCACGCCGTGAAGATGCCGACGTGGAGCACGAGGAACGTGATGCTGCCCGAGAAGTTCGCGACCCAGTCGGCGACGCGCAGCACGATGCCGCCGCGGTCGACGGAAACCTCCTCGTTGACGTTCTTGACGACGCGCTCGCGGAGCAGCGCGTTCGCCTTGCGCGTCATGCGTCCCATCGCGGCGAGCATGTCGAGCGCGGCCTCCGGGCGCTTGCGGAACAGGAGCAGCAGGTCGTCGCGATCGAGCACGAACAGGTGCGTCGTCTCCTCGGCGAGCGCGGTCGCGGTGCGCGAGCCACCGTCGAGCAGCGACAGCTCACCGAAGAAGTCGCCGGGCTTCGCGGTGTGGAGCACGATCTTCTGACCGGCGGTGTCCTTGACCGAGAGCTCGACGGCGCCGGACTGGACGATGAACATCGAGTCGCCCGGCTCGCCGGCGCGGAACAGGCACTCCTTCGCGCCGAGCGCGCGTTCGTGCATCGCCTGCGCGAGCACGTTGCGCTCGTCGTCGTCGAGCTGGGCGAACAGCTGGATCTGGGACAGGAACGCCGGATCGGCCGCCACGGCTTCATCTCGCCACGGCGTCGCGTGACGGTCGCGCGCCACGTCACGGCAACTTGCCGAGCGCGCGGCGTCTACGCGCGGCGATCTGCCCGGACGACGTCGTCGGGCTCGGCAGCCGCGTCTTCCGGGAGCGACACGATGAAGCGCGCGCCCGCCGCGACGTCCTCGCAGCGAATCGTGCCGCCGTGCGCCTCGACGATCTGCCGGCACACGTAGAGGCCGATGCCCGCGCCCGCCGGCTCGTTGCCGTCGCCTGGACGGACGTGCGCGACGCGGAAGAACTTCTCGAACACGCGCTCGCGCAAGTCGGCGGGCACGCCGGGACCGGTGTCGCTGACGACGAGGTCGACGTTGCCGCCGGCGCGCGACAGCGCGATCGTGATGCGACCGCCGCTCGGCGTGTACTTGATCGCGTTCGTCATGAGATTGGACACGACGACGCCGAGCCGCATCGGATCGCCGCGCACGTAGGCGTCCGTGGCATTGCGGATGACGTCGATCGAGAGCTCGGAGTCCGCGGCCCGCAGCTGGAGCGCGGTGACGACCTCGTCGACGACGCGCGTGAGCTCGACGCGCTCCATCGCGAGGTGCAGGCGGCCCGCCTCGATCCGCGTCAGGTCGAGCAGGCGTTCGATCGTGCGCGACAGCTCCTCGCAGCCCTGGACCGCCATCGCGAGGATCTCGGCGTGCCGCGGCGAGAGCCGGCGCGCTTCCTCGCCGAGCAAGAGCAGATTCAGGCGCAGCGTCGTCAGCGGCGTCTTCAGCTCGTGCGAGGCGACGGCGATCAGCTCGCTGCGCAGCGTATCGACGCGCACGAACTCGGTGACGTCGTGGAGCGTCGCGACCGCGCCGGCCGGACCGTCGGCGAACGGGATCGGCACGGCGGTCGGCAGGAACGTGCGCCGCTCGCCATTCTCGACGACGAATGCATCTGCGAGATCGGGCCTGCGCGGCGCGGTGCCGTCGAGGGCGGCGCCGATCTGGTCGGCGGCGCTCTTCGGCAGGCGCGAGTACGACTGGCCCTCCTCGACGAGGACGTCGCCGCTGTTCGTCTTGCCGAGCACCTCGCGCGCGAGCGGGTTCATCGATGCGACGAGGCCGGCGGGATCGATCACGATCACCGGATCGGGGAGCGCGCCGATCGTCGCCTCGAGCGTCTCCTTCGCTCGGATCACCTCGCCGAGGTTCGAGCTCTGGAACGCGGCGAGGCTCTCGGCCATCCGGTTGAACCCATCGGTGAGCTTGCCGATCTCGTCGGGCGCACCTCGCGCGACCCGCGTCCCGAAGTCGCCGCGCCGCATCGCCTCGACCGACGACGTCAACGCGCGGATCGGCCGCAGCACGCTGCGCGCGAGCAGGAGCGCGACGGACATCGCGATGCCGAGCGCGACGAGCGAGACGATCGCGACGATCCGCGTGCCGCGGGAAGCCTCGTCGCGCGCCGCGACACCGGCGTCCTTCATGCTCTGAAAGCTGCGCTCGCGCAGCGAGCCGGCGGCAGCGACCGCCCGGCGCAGGGCCGGGTTCACCTCCGCGTGGTAGCGGTCGCGTGCCGTCTGCGCGGTCACGCCGCTCATCGCGGCGAGCAGCGCATCGCCGTGCTCGCGGTAGGTCGTGACGTCGCTGTGCAGCTCGCTCGCGATCGCGCGCTCGTCGGCGGGGGCGAGCGAGCTGAACTTGTCGAATGCCTCGTCGAATGTCCGGCGCTCCGACGACAGCTCGCTGCGCGCGCGTCGCGCATCGCCCGCGACCGCGACGAGCAACGCGTCGTCCTCGCGCTCGAGCGCCGTCGTCATCCGTGCCGTCAGATCGATCATCGACTGCCGATCGGCGAGCGTGCGATCGACAACGTTGCCGAGCCGGACGAACATGATCGCGCCCCACAGTCCGGTGACGAGCGTCGCGACGAGGATCACGAGGCTCGCGACGACGAACCGCGCGCGCAGGCTGCGCATCAGGACAATCCGTAGCGTTTGCGCTTGCGCTGCAGCGTCGTCGGATCGATGCCGAGGATCTTTGCCGCGGCCTCGAGCGACGGCGCCCGCGCGATCACGCGCGCGATGTGCTCGATCTCGAGCTGCTCGATCGTCACGTCGCTGCCGAGGATCGGCACCTTCGCGCGCGCCTCGAGTCCGGCGAGTCCGAGATCCTCGGGCTCGAGCTCGTGACCGGGCGCGAGGATCACCGCGCGCTCGATCGCGTTGCGCAGCTGGCGCAGGTTGCCCGGCCACTTCTCGGCGACGAGCGCGTCGATGGCGCGCGCCGACAGCTCGAGCGTCGGCCTGCCCTGCTGGCGCCGATAGAGCGCCAGGTAGTGGCGCGCGAGCGGCACGATGTCCTCGATGCGTTCACGCAGCGGCGGCAGCGTCAGCGGGATGACCTCGAGCCGGTACTGCAGATCCTCGCGGAAGCGACCCGCGCGAACCTCGTCCTCG
Source organism: Kofleriaceae bacterium (assembly GCA_013368795.1). GTDB lineage: Bacteria > Myxococcota_A > Polyangia > Haliangiales > Haliangiaceae > JABFXX01. Next base: position 45,579 of record JABFXX010000301.1, on the reverse strand, counting down.
AGCGAGCGGTTCGTCGACGCGACGATCCGGACCTCGGCATGACGCTCGTCGCCGAGCCACGCGAGCAGCCTGTTCTGCGCGTCGAGCGACAGCTCGCCGATCTCGTCGAGATAGAGCGTGCCGCCGGCCGCCTCGTCGAGCTTCGCGGCGAGCGAGTCGCCATCGCCGCCGCGCACCATCACGAACGGCCGCTCGGCGCGCGGCCCTTGCGAGACGAGGTAGCGCGCGAGCACGTTCTTGCCGGTGCCGCTCTCGCCGCGCAGGAGCACCACGGCATCTGCCCGCGCCGCGCGCTGGACCTGCTGGAGGAACGTCCGGTAGCGAGGGCTCTCGGTCGCGAAGAAGTCGTCCCCCTCGGCGAGCGCGCGCTGCTCGAGCTCGGCGATGCGGCGGCGCATGCGCTCGGCGGCGACCACGCGCCTCGTCGCAAACCTCACCTGCTCGGGTGTGAACGGCTTGGGCAAGTAGTCGACCGCGCCGAGCCGCATCGCCTCGACGGCGGTCTCGAAGCTCGCGTACGCGGTGATGACGATGATGCCGACGTTCGGTCGCGCGGCGAGCATCTGCGGGATCGCGGTGAGCCCGCTGTCGCGCCCGAGCCAGAGGTCGAGCAAGATCACGTCGAACCGACCTCGCTCGAGCGCCTCGAGCGCCGCCTTCGTGCTCCCGACGCCGAGCACGCGTCCGCCGTCCGCCTCGAGACAGAGGCGCACGGATTGCCGGACACCCGGGTCGTCGTCGACGACGAGCGCAGACCACGAGGCTGAAGGATCGGGAGTCTCCTGCTCCGCGGGCTGCATGGGCGGGAGCATGGCACACGCGCCCGGATCGGCCTCCCTGATTGTCACGGCACTTTGCCGGGGTTCCCGTACGTGGTCGGAGCAACCTGCCTCGACGGTGATTCCCGTCGAGATCACGCCTTTACGAGGCAGCGCGGTTCGCCCACGGTGTCTGCGATGACCGAGCTACCGACCGAGGAAGAGCGCGATGTCGCCGCGCAGATCCGGTCGCTCGCCGAGACCCGGGAAGACTCGGATGTCATCGAGCTGGTCGACCTCGCGGGCGAGGCGCCCGTCGACGAGGAGGAGCTGACGCCCGAGGAGCTCCGCGATGCGTGGCCGCTCCTCGGGATGGACGAGCGGCTCGAGGGTCTGCTCGTCCTCGATCGCGAGTCCGCCGAGGACTTCTTCATCAACCTGCCCGCGCTCGACGAGGCGCGCCTGCTCGTCGCCCTCCCGCAGGGTCAGCGCCGGCAGTGGATGCGCCTGCTCGAGCCCGACGACGTCGCCGACGTGATCCAGGCGGCCGGCGCCGATCATCGCGACGAGCTGCTCGCGCTGCTCGACGTGCCGGTGCGCCGCGAGGTCATCGCGCTGCTCGCGTACGCCGAGGACGAGGCCGGCGGCCTCATGTCGCCTCGGTTCGCACGGCTGCGCCCGCAGATGACCGCCGACGAGGCGATCAGCTACCTCCGCCGCCAGGCCCGCGATCGCGTCGAGACCATCTACGTCGCCTACGTGCTCGATGCCGAGCAGCACCTGCACGGCGTGGTCTCGTTCCGCGACCTGCTCACCGCGCCGCCGTCGGCGACGATCGCGTCGCTGATGGAGACCGAGGTCCAGCGCGTCACCGACGAGATGGATCAGGAGTCGGTCGCGCGCGTGTTCTCCGAGACCGGCTTCAACGTCATCCCGGTCGTCGATCGCGACAACAAGATGAAAGGTATCGTCACCATCGACGACGTCGTCGATGTCGTCCAGGAGGAGGCGACCGAGGACGCCCAGAAGATCGGCGGTATGGACGCGCTCGACCTGCCCTATCTCGAGAACACGCGCATCGAGATGATCAAGAAGCGCGCGCGCTGGCTGACGATCCTGCTGCTCGGCGAGATGCTGACCGCAACCGCGCTCGGATTCTTCCAGAGCTCGCTGATCCCGCTGCTCGCGTTGTTCATTCCGCTCATCATCTCGAGCGGCGGCAATTCGGGCTCGCAGGCGTCGACGCTGATCGTGCGCGCGATGGCACTCGGCCACGTGCGCGCCGCCGACTTCTGGCGCGTCCTCCGCCGCGAGCTCGTGATCGGCTTCGCGCTCGGCGCGATCCTCGGCACGTGCGCTGCCGTGCGCGTGCTGCTCTGGGGCGTCGCCGGTCGCTACGGCGAACACTATCTGTGGGTCGGCATCACCGTCGCGTTCGCGGTCACAGGCTGCGTCATGTGGGGGACGCTCGCCGGTTCGATGCTGCCGTTCCTCTTGCGCAAGCTCGGCGCGGATCCCGCGAACGCGTCGGCGCCGCTCGTCGCGACGCTCGTCGATGTCAGCGGCATCGTCATCTACTTCACCGTCGCGAAGCTCTTGCTGACCGGCATCCTGCTCTAGCGAGAAGCTCGCACTCAGAATCCGCTGCACGTCACGGAGGCTCGTGACCGAGCTCGTCGATCTCGACGACGGTGAGACCCTCGTCCTCCTCGTCCTCGTCCTGCACGTCCTCGAGGTCCTCAGGCCCGGACACCTCCTCGAGGATGGCGCGGACCTCCTCGACCCGCGGCGACGAGGGCTCGCGCGTTTCTCCGAAGCGTCGCTCGTAGTCCAGGTCCTCCATGGCCTCGGCGATCTCGTCCATGCTCGCCCCGGTGTTCGCGATCCGATCGACGATCGTCTCGTCGGCGCGATCTTCCAGCAGCTCTCCGATCTCATCAGCGGTGGCAGTGGCCATGAGCGATCGCGATGCATCGCGCACGCCACGGCCACCGCGTCCGCACGAGGCACGACCTTCGCACCGATGTTCGTGCGATGGCGTCGCACGCATTCGAACCACACACCGGCGAAGTCCAGCTGCGCCTCGACGCCGGCAACCCGGCCGAGCTGTTCGCCGAAGCAACGCGCGCGCTCGCCGAGCTGCTCGGAACGCCCGCGGACCAGGCGGCCGGCGAGTGGCAACGCGTCGCCGTCACCGGCCGCGACTTCGAGGCACTGCTCGTCGCGTGGGTGAACGAGCTCGTCGCGCGCACCGAGATCGATCACCTGCTCTATCGCGACGTCGCGATCAACGAGCTCACCCCGACGAGCCTCGACGCGTGCATCCGCGGCATGCCGTTCGCCGAGACGCGCACCGCGGTGAAGGCCGCGACGATGCACGGCCTGCATGTCACGTCGGATCCCCGAGGAACGCACGCGACGCTGATCCTGGATGTTTGACCATGAGCCTTCATGCCGAATCCATCACGCCATTCGAATTCGAGCTCGTCGATGACATTGCCGCGGCGCCGCTGCCGGCGCACGTGTTCGCCGACGACGCGTTGATCGCGGCGATCTCGCGCGACCACAGCCTGCAGCAGCTATCGAACGTGCGGTCGCTGCCCGGCATCGACGGTCCTGTCTACGGCATGCCCGACATGCACGAGGGCTACGGGTTCCCCGTCGGTGGCGTCGCCGCGACGCGCCTGCCCGACGGTGCGATCTCGCCGGGCGGCATCGGCTTCGACATCAACTGCGGCGTGCGCCTGCTCGCGAGCGACCTCGATCGCGAGACGTTCCAGCCGCTCGCCGAGCGCATCGTCCACGACATCAGCCGGACGATCCCGAGCGGCTACGGCCACGGCGGCCGCGTCTCGCTCGAGCACGCCGCACTCGCACGCGTCCTCGCCGGCGGCGCGCGCGAGGCCGTCACTCACCTCGGCTGGGGCGTGACCGAGGACCTCGACGTCATCGAGTCGGGCGGCTGCCTCGACGGCGCCGATCCTCACGCGGTCAGCGAGCGCGCGTACCAGCGCGGCGCCGATCAGCTCGGCACGCTCGGCGGTGGCAACCACTTCGTCGAGGTCGGCGCGGTCGAGACCGTGTTCGACACGAGGCTCGCCGATCGGCTCGGCCTGCGCGAAGGCCAGGTCACCGTCCTCATTCACACCGGCTCGCGCGGCCTCGGCCACCAGGTCTGCACCGACTTCCTCCGCCTCATGGACGCCGCGCAGGCGCGCTACGGCATCGTGCTACCCGATCGCCAGCTCGCGTGCGCGCCGCTGTCGTCCCCCGAGGGCCAGCGCTACCTCGCGGCCATGCGCGCGGCCGCGAACTTCGCGTTTGCGAATCGCCAGCTGATCGCGCACCGCGTGCGTGGCGTGTTCCAGCGGCACGCGCACGCGAGTCTCCGCCTGATCTACGACGTCGGCCACAACACGGCGAAGATCGAGCGCCACGGCGATCGCGAGCTGTGCGTGCATCGCAAGGGCGCGACGCGCGCGTTCGGTCCCGCGAACCCGGAGACCCCCGAGCGCTACCGTGATGTCGGTCAGCCGGTGTTCATCCCGGGCAGCATGGGCACCGCGTCGTACGTGCTCGTCGGCACCGACGAGGCAGAGACGCGCTCGTACGCGAGCGTGTGCCACGGCGCGGGACGCGTCCTGTCGCGCGGCGCGGCGAAGCGCCAGGTCGCGGGACACGCGCTGCGCAAGGAGCTCGAGGCGCACGGCATCACGGTCCGCTGCCCGTCGAACGCCGAGCTCGCCGAGGAGGCGCCCGAGGCCTACAAGGACATCGATCGCGTCGTCGACGTCGTCGCCGGCGCGGGCCTCGCGAAGAAGGTCGCGCGCCTCGTCCCGCTCGGCGTCGTCAAGGGCTAGTGCCCCTCACGGCTTCCGCATCACGGTGCTCCGCACGCGATCCACTCGGCGAGCTTCTTGCGCTCGTCGAGGGTCGGCTTCGCGCCGTCGGGCGGCATCGACTCGTTCGTCGCCGCGGGCCCGGATCCGGCGACCTGATCGACGTGATCCGCGACCTGCTGGATCCCGATCTGCGTGTCGAAGTCGTGAAACGCAGGCGCGCCCATCCGGTCGGCTCCGGTCAGCGTCGACGAGTGACACCGCGTGCAGTAGCTCGTCATGAACGGCTGGCCGAAGCTCGCGTACGTCAGCGTCGAGGTCGGCGGGCACTGCGTCTCGGTGGAAGGTCCGAGCACCTCTTCAGCCTCGTCACTACAGCAACCTCCGCCACCGTGGCCCATCGCGAAGACCAGCAACGAGGATGCGAGCACGACCTTGTGAATGCTGAATCGAACGGCCATCGAAGTTCTCCTACTGTCTGGGTTCCTCACGACTCGTCTTCCTTTTGCCCGGGGCCGAGCGTGCCGATGTGATGGGCGCGGCCACCGAGCTCGCGCCGTCCGAATAGCCACGCGTACACGGTCGGCAGCACCAGCAGCGTCAACACCGTCGACGTCAGGATGCCGCCGATCACGACGGTCGCGAGCGGTCGCTGCACCTCCGCACCGGCACCACGCGCGATCGCCATCGGCACGAAGCCGAGCGACGCGACCAGGGCCGTCATCAGCACGGGCCGAAGCCGGAGCTGCGCGATCTCGTACGCGGCGCGCGCGGCCGGGACACCACTGGCTCGTCGATGCTGTACGGAGCCCATCAGCACGAGGCCGTTGAGGACCGCGACACCGAACAGCGCGATGAACCCGACGCCCGCCGAGATCGAGAGCGGCAGGCCTCGGATCGCGAGCGCGAGGATGCCGCCGATGATCGCGAACGGCACGTTGAGGTAGATGAGGAGTCCGAGCGCGATCGAGTTGAAGCTCATGTAGAGCAGCACCAGGATGAGCGCCAGCGCGAGCGGAACGACGATGAGGAGGCGTTTGCTCGCAGCCGCCAGGTTCTCGAACTGGCCGCCCCACTCGACGAAGTAGCCGGCCGGCACCACGTCCGCGGCCAGCAGCTTGGCCTGGGCGTCGGAGACGAACGAGGCGAGGTCTCGGCCGCGGACATTGAGCTCGATCGTCACGCGGCGCCTGCCCTGCTCGTGACTGATCTGAGCGGGGCCGTCCTCGATCACCACGTCGGCGACCTGCTCGAGCGGAACCCGCTCGCCGTTCGGGGCTCGCACGAGTAGCCGCTTGACGGCGTCGACGCTCGTCCGCGCCTCCGGGGCGAAGCGAACTTGCAGAGCGTAGCGCTTCGATCCCTCGAGCACGACGCCGACCTGGCGACCACCCAGCGTCGAGATGACATCGAGGACGTCACCCGCGTTGAGCCCGTAGCGAGCGATCGCGCGGCGATCGATCAGGACCCGGAGGACCGGCAAGCCTGCGGTCTGCTCGGCCTTCACCTCGGCGGCGCCTGGAACCTTCGACAGCACCGCCACGACCTTGGCGGCGACGCGATTCAAGGTTTCGAGGTCATCGCCGAACACCTTCACGGCGACCTCGGAACGAACGCCCGAGATGAGCTCGTCGACGCGAAGCTGGATCGGCTGCGAATAGCTGAACATCGTGCCGGGCAAGCGCGCCTTCAGACGTTCGTCGATCTTGGCGACCAGCGCTTCGCGATCGCCCGCGGTCGTCCATTCCTCGTGCGGCCGGAGCATCACGAACACGTCCGAGACCTCGACGCCCATCGGGTCCGTCGCGATCTCTGCACGGCCTGTCTTCGAGACGACCGTGACGACCTCGGGAAACTCCTCGAGGACCTTCTCCATCTCGGTGGTCTGGCGGACGGACTCCTCGAGCGACACGCTCGGCGGGCGCCATGCCTGGAGCGCGATGGCGCCTTCGTCGAGCGTTGGTACGAACTCGGCGCCGAGCCGCGTCGCGACGATGCCGGTGCCCGCGAGCGCGACGACCGCGATGATCGCCGTGATCACCGGATGGCGCATCGTGCGCCGGAGCGCCGGCTCGAAGCCCTTGCGCGCGGCTGCGACGATGACGCTGTCCTTCTCGGCCATACGCCTCGGCAGCACCATCGACGCGAGCGCCGGAACGAACGTGAACGCCAGGATCATCGATCCGGTCAGCGCGAGCAGGACCGTCATCGCCATCGGCCTGAACATCTTCCCCTCGATCCCGACGAGCGCGAGGATCGGCAGGTAGACGATCGAGATGATGATCACGCCGAACAGCGTCGCGCGCCGGACTTCGGCCGAGGCTTCGACGACGGTCTCGGCGCGTTCGCCAGGTGTGAGCGGTCTGCCGAGATGATGTGACTTCTCGGCGATGAGCCGGATCGAGTTCTCGATCAGGATCACCGCGCCGTCGACGATGAGCCCGAAGTCGAGCGCACCGAGCGACATGAGGTTTCCGGACACGTCGAGTCGGGTCATGCCGATGAATGCGAACAGCATCGCCAGCGGGATCACGCTCGCGACAACCAGACCCGCGCGCAGGTTCCGCAGCATCAGGAACAGGATGACGATGACGAGGAGGCCACCTTCGATGAGGCTCTTCGAGACCGTGTGGATCGTCTTGTTCACGAGCGCCGTGCGGTCGTAGAACGTGTCGATCACCACGCCCATCTTCGCGAGGCTCGGGCGCAGTCTCTCGACCTCCGCCTTGAGATCGGTGACGACCTTTCGCGAGTTCGCTCCCATCAACATCATCGCGATGCCGGTCACGACCTCGCCGCGGCCATCGCGCGTCACCGCGCCCTGGCGAACCATCGGTGCGAACTTCACGTCCGCGATGTTGCGGATGAAGATCGGCGTGCCGTCGGCATCGTTGGTGACGACGATGTCACCGATGTCCTCGAGCGTGGAGACCAGGCCCTCACCGCGCACGAGGAACTGCTCGCCGGCGCGCTCGATGTACGCGCCACCGGCGTTCGCGTTATTGCGTTCGAGCGCCTTCATGACGTCGTCGACCGCGATGTCGTGCCGCGTCAGATCGTCGGGACGGACCTGGACCTCGTACGTCTTGAGCTCGCCACCGAACGCGTTGACCTCGATGACACCAGCCACCGTGCGGAGGCGCGGCGCGATCTCCCATTCCAGGATCGAGCGCAGCTCCATCGGCGACTTCTTCGCCGGATGCTCGCCGGCGATCGATTCGTCGACGGGAGCGTTGCGAACCTCGAACTGGTAGATCTCGCCGAGGCCGGTCGAGATCGGTCCCATCTCGGGCTCGCCATAGCCTTGTGGAATCGCTTCACGCGCCTGCTGCAGGCGTTCGTTGATCAGCTGCCGCGCGAAGTAGATGTCCGTGCCGTCCTCGAACACGACGGTCACGGCCGACAGCCCGAACTTCGACGTCGAGCGGACCTCCTCGAGGCCCGGCAGGCCGCTCATCGAGAGCTCGACGGGCGTCGTGATGAACTTCTCGACCTCCTCCGGCCCGAGCGCGGGCGCCTTGGTCAGAACCTGGACCTGGACATTGGTCACGTCGGGAACCGCGTCGATCGGAAGCCGCTGCATCGCCACGATTCCACCGGCGACGAGAACGAGCGACAGGATGATGACGATGATGCGGTTGGCGACCGACCAGCGAATGATCTTTTCGAGCATGGTCGTCTCCCTAATCGGAGTGGCCGCCCTCGCCGAGCGACTCCTTGTTGAGCTCTGACTTCAGGATGAACGAGCCCGCGACGACGACCTGGTCGCCAGCGCTGAGGCCCGTCTCGATCGCGACGCTGTTGCCGGCCTCGTGGCCCGTCTTGACGGAACGCGCGGCAAATTCTCCTGGCTTGTCGCCGGGCACGAACACGATCGGTCCCTTGTCGGTGCGCTGCACGGCCTCGACGGGAACAAACAGGTGCTCGTGTTCGGTGCCCTTCGTGTCGGACAGCGAGACACGCGCGAACATGCCGGGTTTGAGGCGGCCCTCTGCATTCGGCAGCGCGATCCGCACCTTCACGGCGCGACTGCGCGGCTCGACGACGGCGCCGATGTAGCTGACCTCGCCTTCGAACGCCTCCTCCTTGTACGCCGTGACCTGGACCTTCACCTTCTGTTTCAGCGCGACCTGCGAGACATCGCGCTCGAACACGTCGACGATGAGCCAGACCTGCGACAGGTCCATGACGTGGAACAGCGTCTTCTCGGGGTTCACCATCTCGCCGAGCGTCACGTCGCGGTCGACGATCACACCGGCGATCGGCGAAGCCGCCGTGAGCGACGAACCGAAGTGAGCGACCTTGTCGGGCAGCGCGTCGTCGCCGACACCGAGAGCGTGGAGGCGGTTCTCCGCTGCCTGGAGCTCGGCCTCCGTGCGCACCGACTCGGCCTCTGCCTTGCGCCACTCGACCTCCGCACTGATGCTTCGCTCGAAGAGCTGCTTCTCGCGGGTGGCGTTCTCCTTGGCAAGGCGTGCTGCCGCCGCCGCCGACACGTAGTCCGACTTCGCGCGACCGAGCTCGGGCGACTCGACGACGGCGAGCGTCTGGCCCTTCTTGACGGTGTCGCCGACCGCTGCCTTGATCGCGGTGACGCGTCCGGGAACGCGCACGCCGATCCGAGCCTGGCGATCGTCCGCGGCCGCGATCTGACCGTTCGCCTCGAGGACCGCCGTCTCCTTGCGCGTCTCGACGGTGGCGAGCTGGATGCTGGCGGACTTGATCTGCTCGGGCGTCAGATGAACCGTCACTCCACCTTCGGCATGCCCCTCTGCCTCGTGGGCTTCGCCGGTTTCGCCATGTCCCTTGTCGCCCGCGGCGAGCGATGCCGACGCCTTGTCGCCGCTCTTGCATGCCGCCAGCAGCGAGAAAATGATCAGGATGGATTTCACGGCATCACCTCCAACGAACGACCGAGTGCCCGCTCGAGCGCTGCGCGCGCTTCGACTGCCTCTCCAATCGCATCGAGATACGAGAGCTGAGATTCGACGAGGTCACGTCGAACCGTGTTGAGCTCGAGGAGCCCGAGCTTTCCGGCCGCGAGCATCTCGCGGGCGAGCTTGAGGTTCTCGCCGAGCTTGCCGACGACCTGTTGATCGAATGCAGCGACCGCCTCGCTGGCGGCCTGGTAGCGACGGCGCGTGGTGCGCACGTCACGTTCGATGGCGAGCCGAGCGGCGTCGCGCTCGATGGTCGCGCGCTTGAGAGCCGCACGAGCCGCATGCCGATTCCCCTGGTTCCGGTTCACCAGCGGCAGCGCGATCTGCGCGCCGACGACGATCGAGCTCGAATCCTCGACGGCTGACCGGACCCAGCTGACGGAGAGCTGGGGATCGGGGACAGCCTGTGCATCGGCGAGGTCGACCGCAGCGGAGCGAGCCGCCCGCGTGCGGTATGCCGCGATGAGATCGGGACGCGTCGAGATCGCCTCGTCGACGAGCATCTTCTCGTCGGAAGGCGCGACCGGAAACGTCGGCAACGCACCGACCGGCTCCAGCCCGGTTCCGACGACGCCCATCGCATCGCCGAATGCACGCTGCGCGAGGATCAGGTCGCGATCGGCAGTCCGCTTCGCGACGATCGATCGCCCGAGGTTCGCGATCGCGACGTTCACCTCGGTCTGCGTCGCAGCGCCGAGTCGAAGGCGTTCCAGCGCGGCCTCTCTCAGCTCGCGCGCGAACGTCTCGGCTTCGGTCGCCACCGTCACGCGCGACTGAGCGACGAGCACCTCCTGAAAGGCTCGGCGGACCTCGGCGTGGAGCACGGCCTTGGTCCAGGCGAGCGTCTGCACCGCCGCATCGCGTTCTGCGGCGGCAGCGGACACGCGGGCACGGCGCTTACCGCCGAGCTCGATCGTCTGGCTGAGTCCGACGTCGTAGTCGTAGAACGTCATGCCCCGGGACCGCGCAGGCCCGAAGCTGCCGCCGAGGACGGGATTGTAGGGGTAGATCTCGGATTGCTCGAGGCTGCCTCGTGCCGCGTCGACCTGTGCTTCCGCCGCCGTGAGCGCGGGACTGCGATCGGCGAGGGAGAGTGCTTCGGTGAGTGTGATCGGACGTGCAGACGCGAGCTGAGATGAAAGTGTCAGAGAGAGAACCGCGGCGAGCGCGGGCCACTGGCGAGACATGTGTCTCCGTCGATTCGATGTGAGTGGCGATGTACGGCCTCCGGACGGAGGTCGTTCACCGCGCGATGCAACGAGCGCACTGCGGCCGCAATGGACCGCAGTGTCGCGATGTCACGATCGAATCAACGGATCGGTGGCCGCAGCGGCGGCGGCTCGCTCACGCGGCCAAATGCCGTCGTGGCGCGTCGGAGCTCGCTCCTGGTGATGCCTCGGAGCTGATCCGAGTACGCCACCTTGGTCGACGTTTGCGCCGACATCGCGGAGTGACAACCGCAGTGATGGGCGAGGACGGTGCATGAATGCTCGTCGCATCCCTGCTCGTGACCGTCACCATCGTGCTGGAAGTCGCCGTGGAGGACGAGATGCACTGCCGCCTCGGCGACCTCGGTCATTCCCGGGGTCACGGTGAGCAGCAGCACGATCGCGACCAGAACTCGCACGCCTTTACAGGCTTTACTGTGGCCCACTTGACGTGTCAAGCGAGCGCCCTCGTCGCGCCGCTACTTGGACTGGGTGTCCAGGGCCGCCTTGATACCGCCCGCGAGCTCCTCCGGCCTTCCGGTCCCCCAGAAGTGGAGGAACATGATCCGCGGCTGCTCGCCGGTCATGTGCTGGTGAATGGCCACGATCTGGATGTTGGCCTTGCGCAGCGTCTTCAGCACGTTCTGGAGCTCGGACTCGAGCATCGCGAAGTCACCGTCGACGACCGCCGCAGCATCCGTACCCGCGAACGCGGCCCACGTGTTGACGCCCATCGCGTTGCCTACCTCGACACCGTGCATCGTCGTGGTGCGGCCAAACGTCGCCTTGTACACGCCGTCCTTGTAGTCGCCCTTCTGGCCAAAGACCGCGTCGAGCTTCGCGGCATCGAGCTTGCTCTTCGCCGGATCGATCGCGAGCTTCGGCGGCGCTTCGCCCTTGCCCCCCTCGGTCGCGTGAAGCTTCGCGAACACCTTGCCGACGGCGGTGGCGAGGGTCGTCTCGTCAGCCATGCCACCGATGTGCATGAACATGACCTTCGGGTTGTCCCACAAGAAGTGATTGTGGAGCGCGGTCACCTCGAGCCCGCTATCGAGCGCCGCGCTCATCACCGGGTTGACCTGATCTTCGGTGAGCACGATATCGCCCATCACCATCGCGTGGTCGCCCATCTTCTGAAACGCCGCCCACGCCGTGAGCCCCATCGGCGGTGTCATCTTCACACCGCCGATCCTCACCGCGAGATCCTTGCGCGGCACCGACACCTTGAACACGCCGTCCTTCTCGCTCAGCGTGCCTTTGGCGCCGGTGAGCTTCTCGATGCGAGCCGTGTCGAGGCCGGGCGCGCTCGGCGGTGGCGCCGGCTTTGGCGGCGCCGCTGGAGCCGGCGGGTCCGCGGCTCGCGTCTCTCGCGACGACGCCCCTTGTTTCGTGCACCCCACTGCCATCAGCAGAACGACCGCCCATCGCGCGCGCATGGTGACTCCTTTCGCGAACAAACCCTACTCGAAGCTCCGGGAGCAAGCGTCCGTTACCTGGTGGCACACTCGATGCTTCGCTCGAGGGGCGGAGAACAATCATGAATTACTCGAAATGGATCCTGGCTTATGCGCTCGCGACGCCGATGGTGGCCACGACGGCATATGGCCAAGAGAAGAACGAGGAGAGCCATCAGCACCAACTGGTGAAGATGGAAGAGTTGCCGGCGGCGGTGAAGGCGACCGTGGAGCGCGAGGCCCAAGGCAAGCAGATCGAAAAGATCAAGAAGGAGACCGAACACGGCGTGACCAAGTACGAGGTCGACATGATCTCGAACGGTAAGGAACACGAGATCGAGATCTCCGAGAGCGGGAAGGTGATCGAGCGCCACGAAGAGATGATCGACGAGGGCACGCGCTAGCACCGCTCCGTACTAGTGTCGATGAGCGTGATGGATATCGGGAGCGTGGGCGTGGTCGTGTTCGAGATGGTCGTGACGATGCACGTGTGAATGCTCGCCGACGAACGGCGGCACGTGCACGTGCGTGTGGTGCTCGTCGTCGTGACGATGCATGTGCTCGTGCTCGATCGGCTCGTGAACGTGACGATGACCGTGGCGTTCGCTGACGTGCAGGTAGACGCCGAGCGCGAACAGGCCAGCGGCGGCAAGTCCGAATGCTCCGGCATGTCGATCGCCGAGCCCCCACGCGAGCGCCGCGCCGATGAACGGAGCGAGCGCGAACACCGAGCCGGTACGGCCCGCGCCGATGCGGCGCTGCGCGAGCATGTACAGGTAAAGGCTCGCGCCATAGCCCGTCGCACCGCACGCGAGGAGCACGGCCGCGTGCTCGATCGGTGGCATCGGCTCGCCCCGCGCGATCGCGAGGACACCGGTCAGGCTCGCGCCGAGCACGCCCTTCGCGAGGATGATCTGGAACGGATCGCGCTCGGCGAGTGGTCGCGTGAGCGTGTTGTCGAGCGCCCACGCTGCCGTCGCACCAGCGACCGCGAGCACGCCGAGCAGGCCGAAGCTGCCGGCGCTCGACGAGTCCAGCGTCAGCGCGGCTCCACCGGCCGCCATGCACGCGACGGCCACCGCGACGCGACGGCCGATCGGTTCGTGGAAGAACGCCCGCGCGAGCAGGACCGTGAACACCGCCTCGAGGTTGAGGAGTAGCGAACCAGCGGTTGCACCCGCGCGCTGGAGGCCCCACGCGAGCAGCGTCGGTGCGATCGCGCCGCCGGCAACCGCGATCGCGATCAGGCGCGGTGTGTCGCTGCGTCGAAGCTTGGCCTCGTCGCGGCGAATCGCGCGATCGAGGACGAGCGCCATCAGCGAAGCACCGAGATAGAGCAGCGCTGCCGTCGACAGCGGGCCGACATCGCGACCGGCCCACGCGACGAGCGGCGTCGCGACACCGAACGCCACCGCCGCGAGCGCGGCGAGCAGGACGCCGGTGGCGAGCGGACTGCGCGGCATGGCTTCAGTATGCCACTGCCACCTACTATTGACTGTAGTAGGACAGCAGGCTAGCAACAGACATGGCCTTGCGGGCGATGCGCGCACTCGGCGAGCTCGAAGAGCGCCTGATGTCGATCTTGTGGGACGAGAGCCCGCTGTCGGTTCGCGACGTCTGCGCGCGGCTGAAGCGAACCAAGCTCGCGTACACGACCGTGATGACCACGCTCGATCGCCTCCACAAGAAGGGGCTCCTCGCGCGCACGAAGGAAGGCAATGCCTTCCTGTACGTGCCCGCCATGGATCGCACCGAGTATCAGCGCCGCGTGGTGGAAGCAGCGCTCGGACCGATGTTCGAGGACGGTGCAGCCCCGGTGCTCGCGGCGTTCGTCGACGTTGCGGCGAAGGTCGATGAGGGCAACCTCGCGCAGCTCGAGCGGTTGATCGCAGAGCACAAGAGACGCAAATGAGCCCTGGCAGCCTCGTCGGATTCGGTGTGCTCGCGGTCGTCCTCGTGACCGCGTTCTCGCTGATCGCGACGGGATGGTTTGCGCTGACGGCGGAGCGGCTGCGCGCCCGTGGCCCCGCTGCGGAGCGAAGTGCTGCGGCCTGGGCGCTCCTCGCGCCGATCGTGCTCGCCGTGACGATCGTCGGCGTCATCGCAGCGATCGGATCGGGTAGCGTCGATCACTGCATCGGGCATCACCACCACGCTCACTTCTGCCTCGTACACGGCGCCGCCTGGCTCGAGCGGCCATGGGCCGTCGCGCTCGCGGCTGCTTCCACGATCACGTTCGTGCTGCGGATCGCCATCGTCGCCTGGCGGCGCGAACGTGCGCGGCGCGCTGTCGCGCAGGTCCGTCGCGTCTCCGATCTCGGGGACCGCGTACGAATCGCCCGTTCCGATCGCGTGTTCTGCTTCGTCGCTGGTTGGCGCAGGCCCGAGGTCTATATGTCCTCGCGTGCATGGGACGCACTATCAGACGAGGAGCGCGATGCGGTGTTCGCGCACGAGCAGGCGCACGCCGACTCTGGCGATCTGTGGATGAGCACCGTCGTCGAGCTCGCGTCGACGGTGGCAGCGCCACTCGCCGGTAGCTGGCTGCATATGCAGTGGGCAGATGCGAGCGAGCGCCTGTGCGATGCATACGCCGCACGCGCGACCGCACCAGCGACCGTGGCCAGTGCTCTGGTGCAGATGTGCCGCGCAGGGCACCTGCAAGCATTGCCAGGCAGCTTCATGCCGGGCGCCGCCACCCTGGAGCATCGCGTCCGCGCCGTGCTCTCCGGCGCGCCGATGGGTACGCGACTCGGCTGGCGGGTATGGATGCTCGCCGGCGCCGCGATCGTCGCCACGACGCTACTCGCGTCCCAGCTCCACCACGCGCTAGAGACGCTGCTCGGCTGATCGCTGCCCGCGCCACGAGGTTCATATTCATGCGACTTCATCTACTACCGCTGATAGTAGCGTCGACGCTGCCAAGCGTCGCTCGGGCGGAGGTTGTCGACGAAGCGACATTGATCAAATCGCTCGAGTCCAGCGACCCGCGTGTCGAGCGACTCGCCGCCGAGGTCGATGCCGCACATGCGCACGTCAAGTCCGCCGAGATCCGGCCCGAGCCGCGCATCGTCGCCGATCGCGAGCACGTGTTTCCCTCGAGCGGTGGGCTCGATACGGACTATCTACGCGTTGTTCTCCCGCTTGACCTGTCGGGTCGTCGCGGCCTTCGCGTAGACGCAGCACGAGCGGAGGTGCGGGCGACGCAAGCGCAGGGCGACCTCGGCCGTCTCCAGGTGGTGGTCGAAGGGCTGCGCGTGTTCCGCGAGACCGCGTATCAGCGCCTGCGCATCGAGTTGATGACGAACGAGCGGCTGGCACTCGTGCGCGCCGTCGACATCGTCTCGAAGCGGGCGAAGGCCGGCGAAGCCTCTGGCTACGATCGACAGCGCCTCGAGCTCGAGCTCGGCAACTACGACGATGCGATCACGTCGGCGACGGTCGAGCTCCGCGCATCCCAGCGAAGGCTCGCGACCTTGCTCGGCCGCGTCGGATCGCGCGTCGACGCCGCCGGCGAGCTCGCACTCGGCAATGCGCCGGATGTCGAGGCACTCGGCGTGAATGCGCTCGCTCGTCGCGGTGACTATCGCGCGGCGAAGCTGCGCATCGAGGCGGCTACCGATGAGCGGAAGGCCGCGAACCGCTCGTGGGTCCCGATCTTCGAGCTCACCGGCGGCGCGATGTCACAGCAACTCGAGACCGAACGCGGATATGGCTACGTCGCCGGACTGTCCTTGAATCTGCCGATCACGGGTCAAGGCGCTGCAGCCCGCGCACGCGCGGACGCTACACGTCGCGCTGCAACGGCCGATGCCAGGTTGCTCGAACGCGACGTACCGAACGCGATCCGCACCGCGCACGAGACGTTCGCCGCGCGGATCGAGCAGGCCAGGGTATTCCAGTCGACGCAGCTCGCGCGGCTCGACCAGCTCCTGCGCAGCGCCGAGACCGGCTACCGCGAAGGCGGCGGCAGCATCGTCGAGTTGCTCGATGCATATCGGAGCGCGCGCGATGCGCGCCTGCGCGAATTGGAGCTGCGGCGCGACGCGAGCCTCGCCGAGCTCGACCTCTGGCTCGCACTCGGGAGACGTCCATGAGACGCGCATTGCTCGTTCTCCTCCTCGTCGCATGCCGCGGCGGCAGCCCCGGTGAAGGCGATCACCACGATCATCCCGACAAGCAGCCCGACGAGCTCCCGGGGCAGTCGGTCACCGTGTGGGCGGATCGCGTCGAGCTCTTCATGGAATACAAGCCGCTCGTCGTCGGCCGCGAGACCGCGTTCGCCGCGCACGTCACGGAGATGCCGACGTTCAAGGCGGTGACCGCCGGTAGCGTCACGCTGATGCTGCGTTACGGCGACGGTACGGCACTCTCCGGCAACGTCGACGCGCCGACCAACCCGGGCATCTTCCGGCCGAAGCTCACGCCGACGAAAGCTGGCGCGTGCACGCTCTCGATGGACGTCGAGAGCGCGCAGGTCACGCAATCCTTCACGGTGGGCGCATGCGAGGTCTTCCCGGACGAAGCGGCTGCCCGCAAGGCATTGGGCGACGAACCCGAGCCACCCGGCCGCATCGCGTTCCTCAAGGAGCAGCAGTGGAAGACCGACTTCGCCACCGTCGCGGTCGTCGAGCGCGACCTCCAGGACGGCGTGCGCGCGAGCGCGGAGATCCGGCCCGTCGCAGGTCGCGAGGCGCGACTCGGCGCACCCGCCGGTGGTCGCGTGTCACTTGCCGAGCCGGTTCCATTGCTCGGCATGCCGACCGCCAAGGGCCAGCTGCTCGCGACGATCTCGCCGCGCGTCGGCGCGCTCGGCGATCGCGCGACGATGGCCGCAGACGCCGCTGCCGCCCAGGCCGAGCTCGAGGCGGCACGCAATGCGCTCGCGCGTGCCGAACGCCTCGTCGCAGATCAGGCCGCGCCGGCGAAGGCGGTCGAGGAAGCACGCACCCGCGTGCAGGTGGCCGAAGCGCGCGTGAGCGGGACGAAGGGCCGGCTCGCGCAGTTCGACGTCGGCGCGTCGGGCCGTGGCGACGGCCGGGTCTTCCAGGTCCGTGCACCGATCGACGGCACGCTCGTTTCGGTCGATGTCGGATCCGGTGAAAGCGTCGAGGAAGGTCAGTCGATGTTCCGCGTTGTCGACCTCGGGAAGGTCTGGCTCGTCGCGAACGTGTTCGAGCCGGATCTGCCGCGCGTCGAGGGTGCGCACGCGGCGTGGTTCACGATCGAGGGCTATCCGCGGCCATTCACGATCGACGACAGCAACGGCAAGCTCGTCACGATCGGTCGCGTGATCGATCCGAAGACGCGCACGACGCCGGTCATCTTCGAGGTCGATAACGCTGCCGGTCACCTGCGCATCGGCAACTTCGCCAAGGCGGTGATCGCGACGGGACCACCGAAGAAGGCGCTCGCCGTCCCCGATTCAGCGATCGTCGACGATGCCGGCAAGTCGATCGTGTTCGTCATGATCGAAGGCGAGTCGTTCGAGCGGCGGCCGGTGCGGCTCGGCATTCGCGCGAACGGTTGGGTCGAGGTACTCGATGGCGTGAAGGCCGGCGAGCACGTCGTTACCAAAGGTGCCTACGAGATCAAGCTGCAGTCCTCCGCCGGCTCGGTCCCCGCACACGGGCACGTGCACTAGCCATGCACCTGATGGATCGAATCATTCGCTGGTCGATCGCGAACCGCCTCGCGGTCGTGATCTCGGCGGTCCTGCTCGTCGGCTACGGCTCGTGGACGACCCTGAAGATGCCGGTCGACGTGTTCCCGGATCTCACGGCGCCGACGGTCACCGTCGTTACCGAAGCGCACGGTCTCGCGCCCCAGGAGGTCGAATCGCTGGTCACGATTCCGATCGAGTCCTCGGTGAACGGAGCGACCGGCGTGCGCCGCGTGCGCTCGTCGTCGGGTATCGGCATCTCGATCGTCTGGGTCGAGTTCGACTGGGGGACCGACATCTACGTCGCTCGTCAGATCGTCAACGAGAAGCTGCAGCTCGTCGGCGGACATCTGCCGCCGGATGTTCCAGCACCGACGCTCGCGCCGATCGCTTCGGTCATGGGCGAGGTGCTCTTCATCGCGCTCCGTGGCGACGGCATCGATCCGATGGTCGTGCGTGAAGCTGCAGACTGGACCGTCCGTCGCCGGCTGCTCGCGATCCCGGGCGTCGCCCAGGTCGTACCGATCGGCGGCTCCGTCCGCCAGTACCAGATCCAGCTCGATCCCGAACGGCTGCGCGCGTTCGAGGTCACCCTCGACGAAGTCACCAGGGCGCTCGAAGAATCGAACCAGAACTCGACCGGTGGGTTCTACGTCCACGGTGCGCAGGAGTCGCTGATCCGTGCGGTCGGCCGGGTCGGCTCGCTCGACGATCTGCGCAACGTGGTCGTGAGCGCACGCAACGGTGTGCCGATCCTCGTCGGTCAGGTCGCGAACGTCAGCGTCGGGCCCGCGATGAAACGCGGCGAGGGCTCGTCGAACGCGCTGCCCGCGGTCGTACTCGGCATCACGAAGCAGCCGGCCGTGAACACGCTCGAGCTGACGAAGCGAATCGACGCGGAGCTCGACGCGATCCAGTCGACGCTGCCCGAGGGCGTCATCATCGAGCGCAACAAGGCACGGCAAGCCGACTTCATCGAAGCCGCAGTCAGCAACGTGTCGACCGCGCTCCGCGACGGCGCGATCCTCGTCGCGGTCATCCTGTTCATCTTTCTGTTCAACGTCCGCACGACGCTGATCTCGCTCGCGTCGCTGCCCCTGTCGCTGCTCGTCGCCATCCTCGCGATGAGCGCGTTTGGCATCACGATCAACACGATGACGCTCGGTGGCATGACGATCGCGATCGGCGCGCTCGTCGACGACGCGATCATCGACGTCGAGAACGTGTTCCGTCGTCTCCGCGAGAACGGCGCGCGTCCCGAATCCGAACGCCGCAAACCGGACGACGTGATCTATGAAGCATCGCGCGAGGTCCGCGGATCGATCGTGTTCGCGACGCTGATCGTGATGCTCGTCTTCATCCCGATCTTCTTCCTCTCGGGTGTCGAGGGTCGGTTGCTTCGGCCCCTCGGCTTCGCGTACCTGGTCGCGATCGGCGCGTCGCTCGTCGTCGCGCTGACGCTGACGCCCGCGCTCTGCTCGTACGTGCTGCGCCGGGTCGGCGACAAGACACACGGAGATCCGTTCGTCGTCCGCCATCTCAAACGCGTGTACGCACCCGCGCTGAGGTTCGCGGTGAGGCGGCCCGGCACCGTCGGCATCGGCGCCGTCGCGCTCCTCGCCGCCACGATCGCGATCGTGCCGTTCCTCGGCCGCACGTTCCTCCCGGAATTCAACGAGGGCGCGTTGACGGTCAGCGCCGTCACGCTGCCGGGCACATCACTCGAGGAATCCGACAAGCTCGGTCGCCGCGTCGAAGAGGTACTGCGGTCATTCCCCGAGGTCGTCTCGACGGCGCGACGCACGGGGCGAGCCGAGCTCGACGAGCACGCGCAGGACGTCAATGCGGCGGAGATCGACGTGCGCTTGAAGCTCGCCGACCGGTCGAAAGAAGACTTCCTCGCAGCCCTGCGCCGCCAGCTCACGACCGTCCCTGGCGTCGTGTGCACGATCGGTGGTCCGATCGCGCACCGGATCGATCACATGCTGTCGGGCACGCGCGCGAGCATCGCGATCAAGATCTTCGGCGACGACCTGAGCGAGCTCCGCACGACCGCCGAGCAGATCAAGCAGGTGATGAGCGACGTCTCTGGCGTCGTCGATCTCTCCATCGAGCAGCAGGTCGACATCCCACAGCTCGCGATCTCGTTCGATCGCGAAGCGATCGCGCGCTACGGCCTGCGCAGCGGCGCGCTCGCCGAGGTCATCGAGACGGCATACGCGGGGAAGAAGGTGACGCAGGTCCTCGAGCAGCAGCGCACCTACGACGTGATCGTGCGCTATCGCGACGACCAGCGCGCGGATCTCGACGCGATCCGTAACACGGTCGTCGACACGCCAACGGGCGTGCGCGTGCCGCTGAAGATGCTCGCGACGATCCGCGAGGATGTCGGGCCGAACACGATCTCGCGCGAGAACGTGCAACGAAAGGTCGTCGTATCGGCAAACGTCGGGGAACGCGACCTACGCAGTGTCATTGACGACATCCGAAGCGGCATCGAATCGAAGGTGAGGCTCCCACCCGGCTACTACGTCGTGTACGGCGGCCAGTTCGAGAGCGAGCAGTCTGCATCGCGCACGCTGATGCTGCTGGGCCTGGTCGTCGTGGCTGGCATCCTCGCCCTGCTCTACCTCTCGTTCCGGTCGCTACGCAACGCGCTCCTGATCATGGTCAACCTACCGCTCGCACTGATCGGTGGCGTGATCGCGATCTACTTCGGAAGCGGCATCATCAGCATCGCGTCGCTGGTCGGGTTCGTGACGCTGTTCGGCATCGCGACGCGCAACGGGATCATGCTGATCTCGCACTACGAACACCTGCGCACGGTCGAGAACGCGCCGTTCGATGAAGCCGTGTTCCGCGGCTCGATGGAGCGCCTGTCACCGGTGCTGATGACAGCGCTGTGCGCCGGCCTCGGCCTCGTCCCCCTCGTGCTCGCCGGCGGCGAGCCTGGCAACGAGCTCCAGGCGCCGATGGCGGTCGTGATCCTCGGCGGTCTCGTCTCCTCCACCGCGCTCAACATGATCGTGATCCCGGCCCTCTACGGGCGTCTCGCTCGGCCGCGCGCGACTTAGCCACGTCGACGACGCGGCAGCCTCGAGACGAGCGCACCGAGGAGGAGCACGAGCGCTCCCCCGTTGCCTGCGCCGCCGGCCGAGCATCCGCCGCTATCCGGAACGCAGACGCTCACCGTGCCCGCGCTCTTGCACTCGGAGTCGTCGGGACACGCGTTCTCGGCGTCGCACACTTGCGTGCAGTAGGCGCCGTCGGAGTCCTCCGCACAGACCTTGCCGCTGCACTCCTCGTTCGTCGCGCAGGTCTCGCCGAGCGTACCGAGCGCGACGGTGATCGCACGCTGCCGCTTGGTGACGTTGCCGGCGAGATCGATCGCCTGAACCTCGAGCGTGTACGAGCCCTCCGCGACGTTCGCCAGCGGGATCGTGTAGACCGTTCCTTGCGGGGTCGTGCTCGCGCCGACGTTCATGCCGCCCAGGAAGACCGCGACCTGCTCCATCGCGGTCTCGTCGGCGGCGTTCGCGGTCACCGCGAACGTCGGCCTCACCCTGCTGTCATCGCCCGGAGACGTGATGTCGAGCGTCGGCGGCATCGTCTCCATCGGCCGCAGCCCGATGAACTGCGTGAGGCGCATCCCGGAGCTCGTGACCTGGCCGGTGCCCGTCGTCTGACAGCTGCAGCTGTTCGTGTTCTGCGCGTCGGTGCCGCATTGCGAGTTGGCGTTCGTGAAGCTCTTCTGCCCGGCCGACGCGAACGGCACGTACGACATCGTGTCAGGCGCGGAGATCTCGTGCTCGAGCGCGAGCAGGTGGCCGATCTCGTGCGCGACGGTCGCACACAGCTCGTCGTTGGGCTTCTGGATCCCGCGGTGATTGGTCGAGAAGCTGAACGCGATGCCCTTCTCGGTCACGCCGCAGAAGTTGTCGGCCGACGCGACGCCGAGGATGCCGGAGCTCGCGCTCCACCCGGTGCTGGCTCCGTTGCCACCGACGACGGCCTCGACGTAGCTGCCAGACGCCGGCTCGGTCTCCGTGATGATGACGTTGTACGGCTTGTACTGCTTCTTCACGCACTCGACGATGTACGGCCAGTCGAACGTCGACTCGAGCGGCGGGATCACGGCGTTCATGTGCGAGCGGCCGTCGCCCGCCGCGATCACGTTGGCGGTGTTGGTTGCCGCGTCGGTCGCGGCGTTCGTGATGTTGTACGTGCCGCCGTTGCGGTTGAGATAGATCGTGCGCGTGCCCGGCGAGGCGAACGGCGTCGCGAGCGTGACCGGCGCGGGAATGCGCGTCGTGCCGCAGCTATGCGCGTCGCGGATGAGACGCCCGGACGCATCGACACGAGGCCGTGCGAGAGCGCTGTTCGAGACGAGCAAGGCCAGACTGCCGGTAACGAGAGCCAACTTCATGCGCCGACGATAATGCCTGCGCTTGCCGGCTCGCTCTACATCGTGCTGTCATCGTGTGAACGACCGAGCAGTCGAGGTCACACCTCTAACTGACCGCAATCAGCGAGCGTTCTGGCTGCCGTCGGACGGCATGCCGCACGCGATCCACTCGCCGAGCTGCTTGCGCTCCTCGAGGGTCGGGAACGGACCGTCCGGCGGCATGCCCGTGTTCGTCGAAGCCGGCCCCGATGCGGTCGTCTCGTCCACGTGATCGGCGACCGCCTTGATGCCGAACAGCGTGTCGAAGTCATGGAACGACGGCGCGCCATGGCGATCGACACCCACGAGCTCGCTCGAGTGACACCTCGTGCAGTACTGGGTCATGAACCCCTTGCCGAAGTTCTCGTACGTCAGCGTCGAGCCCTGTGGGCACGTCGACTCCGTCGGAGGGCCGAACACGGAGTCCGGCCCGCAGGCGGCGAGCGCGAGGAGCGCGAGGACAGCTACTCTTGCCATTGCCATTGCATGTTCCCGTAGAGGCCGACCTGGATCTTCACGGCCATGTTCGTCGGCCCGCTGTTGCGAACGAGCAGGAACCAGTCGCCCTGCGCGCTCGGGGTGTACGGGTAGTCGACCGTCATCTTGTTGAGCTCCTCGTAGACGACGACCGTCGTGCCGTCGGGATGGCCGTGGATGTTCCAGTCCATCTCGCTGACCGGCGCCTCGAGGTGGATCAGCGCGAGGTCGTCGGGACCGCCGGTCATGATGCCCTCGGCGAGCTCGCCGACCGCCAGATTTCGCGTCTCGCTGATGAGCTCGCGAGGCGGCGCCGCATCGATCATGTTGCCGTCGGCAGCAGGGGCTGCGTCGATCGTCGTGGGGGCGTCGTCGCCGCACCCGGCGAGAACCGCGGCGAAGAGGAGTGCGCGCTTCATTCGCCGAACCCCGGTGGCAGCAGGTCGCATGGCAGTACATTGCCAGGCGGACGCGCGATCGTCTCGGCCGAATCGAGGCAGTGCTTCAGCTCCTGCGGTCCCGACGCGTCGGCACCGGCGTCGTCGCGCGCGGGGTCGCCTTTGTGGTTGTCGCCGCACGCGCCGGCGAGCAAGAGGACGAAAGCGAGGCGCCGCATCAGTACTTCACCCAGATCTCGTCACCGGCGGCGAGGCCATCGGTGAGCGGCGTGACACCCGGCGTGACGGCAATGAGGCCAGCGACCGCCGCGTTCGGCGTGTAGGCGGCGGTACCGCGCCACACGATCTGCGAGCTCGCGAAGAACTGCTGCACCTGGTCCTGCGTGAGCGCGACCGGCACGGTGTACTTGTTCCAGCCACCGGCGTGCGGCGGCACGACGAGCAGACGAGGCGCCGCGTTGCCCGTCGAGTCGTCGGGCTGATCCCACGTCGCGACCGTGTCACCCGTCGCATCGCGGCAGGTCTGCACGATAGTGAACGGGATCGACGTGAACGGCACGTCGGCAACGGTGAGCCGCAGCGCGAACTCGGGATACGTGTTGTCGCCGGCCTCGAACGTGGCCTTCTCCCACGTGACCGACGTGACGTTCGTTCCGTTCTTGGTCACCGTCGGTGCGCCGAACGGGCTGTAGAGACCGCGCACGCCGGAGATGCCGGTCGGGATGTTGATCGTGATCTTGACGGTGTCCTTGCCCGAGCAGCCGTGGCTGACACCGAACTGGACGATCTGGCCACCGGTCGCAGAGACGGCCGGGCCGCTGTCGATATGGGGATGCGCAGCGGCAGGTGCTGCGAGAGCGGCGACGATGAAAAGCGACTTCTTCATAGACAAGACTCCTACGGAGCGTCGACGCCAGCGTCGACGTTGAAGTTGTGGGGACGGTTTCGTTCACACGCGATCCACTCGGCGAGCTGCTTTCGCTCCTCGTCGGTGGGCTTCGCGCAATTGGTGTTCGCTACCCCGCCGAGCTCGCTGGGACAGCGATCGGGAGGCATGAACCGGTTCGTGGCATCGGGACCGATGCCGGTTTCTTCGTCGATATGATCGGGCACCTGCAGCACGCCGAGCAGCGTGTCGAAGTCGTGGTACAGCGGCGCGCCGTTGCGTTTGCTGCGCGGCAGCGAGCTGTCGTGGCACCACGTGCAGTACTTCGTCATGAACTCGCGGCCGAAGTTGTCGTACGTGAGCGTCATGGGGTCGGGATCCGGGCACACCGTGCCGGTCGGCGTCGGGTCGCCGCCGCTGCACGCGCAGAGAAGCAGGAGGACGAGTGGGATGTGTTTCATCAGAAGCTCAGCGCGGTCGAGACCACGCCCCTCACGGTGAAAGGATCTCCCGCCAGTCCTGCCTGCAGCTCCGCCGCGTTCTCGACGGGCCCGGTCCGCCACGCGACGCGCGCCGCACCGACGACGCGGTTGCGCCCGGGCTCGAGGACCGGGATGCCGCCCGACGCACGGAGCCCCGCGCGCACGTTCGGCACGATCGCGTAGTCGCCACCGGCACTCCACGACACCTCGGACATGTTCATCGGCTCGACGAGCGGCCACAGGCCGTGGTCGTGGCCGCTCATGTTGCCGAGTGAACGCCCGTAACCGGCGGTGCCGGCGAGCGTGATGCGGCCCGAGGTCCATGACCCGAACGCGGCCGGCATGAGCATGACGTGGCCCATGCTGAGCCCCGATGTCTCGTTGCCGAGCGGCGCCGAGACGCCCGCGACGATGCCCGCCTGCGCGTGCTCTCCGCCGACGAGTGTCACCTGGCCGTGGACCATCGCATCACCGGCGCCCCACACGGCGGCGCCGTTCTTCTCGAGCCTGTACATCGACACGTTCGCGCCGACGCCGAACCGCGCGTAGGCCCACCGGAGCGCCGGGATGACGCCCTGGTAGTTGCCGACGTACGTCATCGTCTCGAACGATGCCGCGACGAGCGCGACGTCCGCGCCGAACGCCGATCGATCGGCCTCCGCCTCGCCCTCACCCTCAGCATGGTGATGTTCCATGCCGTGGTGATGCTGGGCGTACGCGACCGAGGTCGTGCCGACGAGAACGCAGATGAACAACCGCACGTACATCGTACGAGCTACATGTGAAGCTGGGTCGCGTAGTCGGTACATGCGGCCGTGACCTCCGCCGACGTCGCGCTCGACGTCGAGAGATTCGTCGCGAGGTAGGTCATGCACGATGCGGCATCGGCGCCACAGACCTCGGTGACACCCGCGATCGGGTGCTCCAGGCAGCATATGACGATCGCCTGCTGAGTCGGCAACGCCTCTTCAGTGTGGTGATCGTCGAAGCACTGCTGGAACGTATCGAACGGCTCGGGCTCGTCGTGGTCGTGGTCGTCGCAGGCGGTGACTGCAAACGCAGCAAGGCACAAACAAACGGAAATAGCGAAACGCATGACGCGCTCCTCGAATGAGAAGTGATCGAAACGAAACGAACGTGTGGACGTTCGAGCTCGTTACGACGGTGCGTCGGGTCGCCGGGGTGCCGGTGCGGGATGCGGATCGGCGAGCGCGACGTGCGCCTCGCCGAGGATGCGAGCCGGCGCGCTTGCGATGGCGACGGCCGGCGGAACGAACACGGGGAGCTGCGCCTGCACGGCCGCCTCGGGCGCCTGCTTGCACGCCCGCATCGTCGACGGACCCGACTCGCCCCGCTTGTGATCGGGGCACTTGCACTTCTTCGGGTTCGGACAGCAGCAGGGCGGCGCCTCGGCGACGATCTGCAGCTGCGCCACCGGCACGAACACCGCGAGCACGATCGCCACGACGATCGTCGAGGCGGCGGTCGCGATACGGCGCAGCAGCACGACGACATTTGAGCCCCGCTCCCGCGACATGTCAACGAACCCGTTCCATCACACGGAATAACGGGGGTGAGGTCTGCGTTCCGCGACCTATGTCGCCGCGCTTCTTCGTGTTGTGGAGCCTGTTGCTGGTGGTCATCGTGCGGCAATTCGCCACGACGAGCGCTCCGGCCGCGCCAACGGCGTTCACCACAATCCCTATATCGATCCAGATCACGCCGGCGCCGATCGTTCCACCGCCACCGGTCGACACCGCCCCCGTCACGCAGACCGTCGCGCGCGCGAGCTGTCCACCGCCACGCACCGATGCGGCGCAGATTCCGCGCAAGCACGAGCTACCGCACGGCGTGAGCCACGTGACGACGTCGCTGACGAACGCCGGCTGGATCGCGGCGTGGAGCAACGAGCGCGTGCACGTGTCGCTCGATGGCGGCCTGACGTTCGCGCAGGTGCTCGATGGTCCTGGCGACGTTCGCGACGTCACGTTCGACTGCTTCGGTCATCCGATCGTGCTGCGCGCCGGCAAGGTCGGCGTTCGCGACGGCACGCGCGAGACGTGGCGCGAGGTCCCCGGCATGCGCACCGACAACGACGCGCCCGCTGCGCTCGTCGGCGGCGGTCCCGATGTCATCGCGTTGATCGTCGGCGACGAGGCCACGTGGAAGTCGCGCATGGCGGTCAGCCCCGACCTCGGTCAGTCGTGGTGGTTTCGCGAGCTGATCGATTACTGGGAGACGTCGACGGCGACCGGCCGCCAGGACGCTGACGGCACGATCCACCTCGCGCTGACGACCGCCGACTGCATGAGCGATCCGGTGTTCTGGCTGCGCATCGAAGACGGCATCGTCGAGCGCGACAGCCTCGGCAGCGTCGGCCAGGTCGAGCTCTACGGCGACTACGCGCTCAGCGCCGGTTACAACGGCGTGCTGTGGAAGAAGTTCGGCGAGGAGGAGTGGCACCCGGTGAAGAACCCGCCCGGGCTCGAGGACGCGCACGACGCGCGGCTCCTCGCGGGCCCACTGCCGCGCGTGATCATCGGCAACGCCATCTACACGTACGCGCGCGGTAGACTTTCACCACTGCGTCCGTGGACCGCCGATCGCGAGACCGCGGCGGTCGATCGCGCGGGCCGGCTGTGGGGCATCGCCGAGACGAAGGACGGCGAGGACGCGTGGCTCGTCGCGGTGCCGAACGCGCGCGCGAAGATCCCGCCGCCCGATTCAGGCCCGGACAACGAGTGATCAGGGCGCTTCGAGCAGCATCCCGCGGCGAACGACCGAGCGGCGCAGCGAGCGCAGCTTGATGTGGTCGATCGTCAGGATCACGAACGACACCAGGCCGCCGGCGACGAACGCGGCGAACGTGATGTGCGTCCAGTGCAACGCGACGAGCAGCACGGCAATCCATGAGATGAAGTCGCGGCGCACGAGATACGGCGCATAGGTCGCGAGCCACTCGAGCGGCTGCGGCAGTGGCTCCTTCGTCGCGATCGCCTTTGCCGCTGCGGGCGCGAGCTTGACCGAGTTCGGCTGGGTGCCGGGCACGACCTCGAAGCGGCCGACGTAGTCCTGGCTGTTCGCCGAGCCGACCGCGACGATGATGTTGTAGTAGATACAGTACACGCACCAGACGAGCGTGACGCACGAGACCGCGATCGCGGTCGTCCACGGATCGATCGGCAGGTCGCCGAAGTACCTCGGTCCGAAGTAGAGGTGACAGTGCCAGCCGATCGCGACCATGTAACCGATGGTCGAGAGCTCGTCGACGATCGTGTCGATCCACGCGCCGAACCTCGACGACAAGAGCTTCACGCGCGCGACCTCGCCGTCGCAGCAGTCGACGTAGCTCGCGACGAGCACGATCACGGTGCCGACGAGCGCCATCGTCATCGAGCGATGCGCGGTGAACCAGCAGCCGACCGCGACGAGCGCGGCGACGAGATACGAGATCTGGTTCGGCGTGATCGGCGTCCACACGAGGAGCCGCGTCAGCGGGAACGACACCGGCCGGTACAGGTAGCGCGTGATCGCGTTGTCCTGCGGCTTGATGAGGATCCGGTACAGCACGCGTTGCGCGGTACGCCGCTCCTCGGCGGTGCGAATCGGTGCACGCGCGATCGCCCCGTGCGGCACGCGCAGCGGCTCGGCGACGCTTGCGACGAACGTGTCATCGCCGCCGGCGAGCGCATGGACCGCCGCCTTCGCCATCGCACCGGTCGCGATGAACGCACCGGCGTACGAGCCGACTGTCAGATCCGTGACGGCCGGGTTCTCCGGCACGACCGCGATCGCGACGCCGTCGTGCGGCAGCTCTCGGTCGACGAGAGGCTGGACCAATGGCGTGTGAACGAGCTGGTCGGCGCGAATGACGAGCAACGCGCTCGCCGGGGTCAGCGTCTCTAGCTGCGCGGGATCGTCGACGACCGTGACCTTCGAAGCGCCCACCCTCTTCGCCACGCGGATCGCGCGCTCGCGCGCCGAGAGACCGGCGATCCGCTCGCGCGATACCGGATCGGTCGCGAGCACGATAGCCTCGAGCTCTCGGTCAGCCGCTGCACCCACGGGCGAAGCAACTTCTACATGCCCCGCCCCACCCACGCCAGTGTCGTGTGGATCGTTGCCGGGTGACAGGAAGTTGTCAGGCCGAAGGCGCGATCGTGGCTGACGTGGTGAAAGTTGAACAGCTGACGCCTTCAAGTCCGCGAAACGTGTGCGCGCACACCAATTGCAGCAGGGGCCCTTCTCAACATGAAGGCAGTTATCCTTGCCGCGGGTTGTGCGACGCGGCTTCGTCCTTATTCGGATGACACCCCGAAGACCCTGCTTCCGGTCGGTGGTGTTCCGATTCTTCGTCGCACCATCACGAGCCTGCTTCGCTGCGGCTTCGACCAGTTCGTGATCGGTACCGGCTACCTCGAGCACATGGTTCGCGAGTCGGTCGCGAGCTGGTTCCCGACGCTCGACGTGACGTTCGTGTCGAACCCGGACTTCCGCAGCACCAACAACGCGTACTCGCTGCTGCTCTGCCGGCCGCACGTCGAGAACGATGCCTTCATCCTGCTCGACGGCGACGTCGTGTTCGACCTCGAGGTCGTCGAGGAGCTCGTCGAGCGTGGCCCCGACTGCCTGGCCGTCCGCTCGGTCGGCGACATCGGCCTCGAAGAGGTCAAGGTCACCGCGGACAACGAGGACCGCGTCCTCGCGATCGGCAAGCACGTCCCCGTCCGCTCGGCGATGGGCGAGTCGGTCGGCATCGAACTGTTTTCACATGGCTCGTCCAAGCGCCTGTTCGCGGCGCTCGACGCCCGCGTCCGCGGTCAGGGCCTGGTGAACGAGTACTACGAGGCCTCGTTCCAGCAGATCATCGACGAGGGTGCGACCCTGTACGGCGTCGACATCGGTTCGATGTACGCGTCTGAAATCGATACGATCGACGATCTGATGGCGGCCAACGCCCGCCTCGCCGCCCGCCCGGCCTTCGACGTCAGCGTCGACGCCGTGCGCCTGGCGGTCTAGACACCTCGGATCCCACGTCTCGATCCGGTCAGCACGTCTCAGTGGTGGCCTGACCGGACCCCGGCCCATCGGGGGCACCATCGCCCGCGATGAGGCCGCAGTACTTCCTCTCCGCCCTCGCCCTCGCGGGCTGCGCCAGCGCCGAGACCCACGAGCAGGGTGTCGGCGTCGTCGACAGCGGTACCGGCGGCACCGAGGACTCCGGCTCCGGAAGCGGCGTCCCCCAGGATGCGCCGACGTCCGGCGGCCCCGACTCCGGTCCGGGTCCGTGCACGGTGACGACGCGCGACCTGCTGATGAACGGCACATTCGAGGGCGCCGGAACCGGCTGGACCGCGGTGCCGATCGTCGCGAACGATCCGTTGGTCGGCGACAACTCGGGCGGCGGCATCGCCGCGCACAGCCCGACGATGCGCGCGTGGCTGGGCGGCGTCGCGCAGGCGAACGCGACCGATCGCCTCTACCAGGATGTGATGGTCCCGGCCTCGACGACGATGCTCGTCCTCACCGGCTTCTACGAGGTGCGGACCGGCGAGAGCGGCGCGACCGTCTACGACACCGGCAAGGCGGAGATCACGACGACCGCGGGCACGTCGATCGAGGTCATCAAGGCGCTCGACAACGCTCAGAAGACGACGACCTGGACGTCGCTCGATCACCCGTTCACGAACCTCGCGCAGATGAAGGGCCAGACGGTTCGCGTCCACCTGACGACCACGAACGACGGGCTCAACGCGACGTCGTTCTATTTCGACACGCTGCACCTGAACGCGACCGTCTGCGAGTAGGCGGTTCGCCGTTTCAGCCGCCGCGCAGATCTGGCACGATCGCGCCATGAGGGCGTTCGCATTGGCTGCGGTACTGGCTGGATGCGCGTCGGCGGGACAGGACGCGCCCGTCGACGGCAAGGTCGAGATCGACGCACGGATGATCGACGCGGGACCGACGACGCAGACGCTGTCGCAGACGACGAGCCCGACGATCAAGCCCCAGGGCTCGATCGCATGCGCGGTGAACACCGACAACACGACGCGCGCCAACAGCTACTACCGCGTGTTCGATCTCGCAGCCGCCGGCATCACGACGGCATTCACCGTCACGAAGGTCTCGTTCCAGATCGAGCACTGCACGCCCGGTGCGACGGTCGCGGTTCGCGTCGGGACGTACACCGGCGCGACCGGCGGCACGCTCGACATGGCCGCGATGACGATCCTTGCCTCCAACAACACCGTCGCCGTGCCGCAGGTCGTCGAGGCGCCCGGACCACCGCCGACGACGCCGGGCGGAACCGTCGACGCGCCGCTCAGCGCGACGATCCCCGCCGGATCGAAGCTGCTCGTCGAGGTCGATGCGCCCGACGGCAACGGCGTGTACTCGTTCTTCATGGGCGCGAACGACGGCGGCGAATCGCAACCGGCCTACATCAAGGCGGCGGATTGCTCGGTCACCGCGCCGACGAACATCAGCACCGCCGCAGGCAAGACGGTCAATTTGCTCCTGACCGTCACCGGCCAGTACTGACCGTCACCGGCCCGTGTTGATCATGATGCCCGCGCGCGCGTAGCTCTGCCGGCGATCCTCGGCGATCGCCCCGATGCGTGCGACGAAGTTGTCGGTATCGCCGACGACGCGCGCGTGGTTGTCGGACGCGATGATGTCGCCGATGTCGCCGCGCGGTGGCGCCATCTTGCCGGCGATGATCTTGATGACGTCCTCGCGATCGATGACAGTCTTGGTCGCGCGCACGCTGTCGAGCAGCTTGAGCGGCACGAGCTGCAGCAGCGGATCGGGCGAGCGCCGCAGCGCGGGCACGAGGCGCGCCGGGGTCGCGGCATCCATGCCCGCGTCGGGATGAAAGTCGGCGATGCCGACCCCGTCGAGCGCGGTCGCGACCGTGTTGCGGATGTCGCGCAGCTTGCGCGGCGCCGCATCGAGCTCGGGCGCGATCACCATCGCGACGCGCGTCTGCGGCCGGTCGAGCAGCGCCTGCGCCGACTCGACCCAGTCGAGCAGCGAGGGCTGGCCCCACAGCACGTCGACCGCGAGCTCGCCGCCGGTCCGCGCGGTCCGCGCCCACGGGCACAGGCCGAACTCCTCGACGACCTCGATCAGGTAACGATCGAGAAGTCGGCGAACCTCGGCGAGTTTCGCGGTCACGCAACCATTCTACGGTCTACGTGTCATCTTCAGTGAGTCGTGAAGCACGTATGGGTGATCGGTCTCGCGGTCGTCGGCGTCTCAGCCGCCCACGCAGATCCGGCCACCGATCGCTGCGCCGCGGGGCTCGAATTCGCGAAGAAGGGCGACCTGCCGCGTGCGGCGCTCTACCTCGACGGCTGCACCGAGCTCGCACTCCCCGCGGATCTCGCCGACGAGGTCGGCAAGGCGAGCGCCGACGTGATGAAGAAGCTCCGTGCGAGCGAGCTGTCGGCGCTGTCGATCAGCACGACGCCATCGGGCCTCATCGGCCAGACCGACGCACTGCCGGGCGAGACGTTCACGACGCCGGCGACGATCTGGACCCGCGCCGGCACGTACAACGTCGTCGTCGCCGCGGATGCCGCCGCGCTCGCCGCGGGCAAGGGCGTGTCGTCGGTCGCGAAGGTCGAGCCGCACAGCCGCGGCGGCGTGATCATCAACGCGGCAACGAAGGAGCCGACGACCAAGGACGGCGTGGTCGACTTCACCGAGGACACGCCCGAGCAGAGCGCGCACGAAGGCCCTCCCCCGGCGGTGAAGCTGCCGCGCGTGATGCCGAAGAAGTACCTCGGCCCGGTCGGCCCGGCGGGACCGCAGCTCGACGATCCGTTCGCGACGCGCGCCTCCGACGCGCAGATCCGCTGGCGACTCGGCGCGCGGTTCTCGGCCGGCATGATCGATCAGGGCAAGGCCGGCGTCGGGTTCGGCGTTGCCGGGCTCGCGGCACGCCCGCTGGACGGTCCCGCGTTCCTCGCGGCGCGCCTCGACTGGAGCCATCGCGACGTCGACACGATCGGCATCAACGCCGGCGTCGCGGTGAAGCTCGTCGAGACGACCGGCGCCGTGCTGCTCGCGGGTGCCGCGCTGCGCGGCGAGGTGCGCATCCAGGACACGCTGGCGATGCAGCCGGTATCGCGAGCCGGCATCGGCGGCGCCGTCGATCTCGATCTCGCGATCCTGTCGATTCCGGTCGCCGTTGGCCTGCGCTTCGAGCAGGGCTTCTCCGAGCTCGTGCCCGGCACGCGCGATCGCGCGCTGCTCGTCGAAGTCGGCTACGACTGGCGCTAGCCGATCACGAGGCCGCGCGCGGGATCGAGTGTCGCGAGGCGATCGCCGGTCGGCACCTTCGACCAGGTGAAATCCGCGACGAGCGCGCGCGGCTCGCACGGACGCGGCGCCTCGAGCAGGCCCGCGCCATGCGCGAGGATGCCGCACAGCTCGCGCGGGTCGTGGCGCGCACGCAGCTCGTTGAACGGAATCGAGCCGTGCAGCTTCGCGAGCTTGTCGCCGGAGTCCTCGAGCAAGAGGAAGTGATGGCGATAGCGCGGCGTCGGCAGGCCGAGCAGGCGCTGCAGCATGATCTGCGTCGCCGTGCTCGGCGCGATATCGCGGCCGCGGACCACGTCGGTGATGCCCGCGTCGGCGTCGTCGACGACGACCGCGAGCTGATACGCGATCACGCCGTCGCGGCGGCGCACGACCGGATCACCCATGTCGATCGCCGGCGTCTGCGAGAGATCGGTGCCGCCCTCGTCGACGAGACCGATGCGCTCGTCGGGCAAGCGGACGCGCACGTTCGTCTGCACGGCACGCCAGCCGCCGGCGGGAAGCGGCCGCTCGCGGCACGTGTTCGCGTAGGCCCAGCCGCCATCGGGCGCGCGTCTTCCGCCCTGGCGATCGGCGCGGCTGCACGCACACGGATAGAGCCGGCCGTCGCGCTCGAGCTGGTCGAGTGCGGCCTCGTGCGCGGCGCGGCGCCCGCTCTGCACGATCGTCTCGTCCCAGTCCATGCGGAGCTCGGCGAGTGCGTCGACGAGCTGGGCCGCCCACGCGGCCTTGACGCGCGTCGTGTCGAGGTCCTCGAGGCGCAACAGGGCGCGGCCGTCGCGAGCGCGTGCGTCGAGCCACACGAGCAGCGCCGACAGCAGCGTGCCCGGATGGGCCTCGCCCGTCGTCGACGGTGCGAAGCGAGAGACGATGCGGCTCATGCTCGGGGTGTAGCGCGCGCCGCGGCCACTGCATCGCCGACGATGACATCGGCATCGCCCCACGAATCGTCGACGCGGAGGATCTCGTTGAGCTCGTGGACCATCGCACGCGCCGACGGGAAGCGCTTTGCGGGATCCGCCGAGAGCGCGCGGTGGACGGTCTCGGCCAGCGCGACCGGCAGGTCCTCGCGGATCTTCTCGAGCGGCGGGACGTCGCAGCGCTTCACGAGCGCGAACACCTCGGGGTCGGTCGGCGCGTCGAACAGCCGGCGACCAGCGAGCGCCTCCCACAGCGTGCACGCGAGCGAGAACAGGTCGCTCGCGGGCGTCGCGGGATTGCCGGTGAGCAGCTCCGGCGCCATGTACGAGAGCGTGCCTTTGACGATGCCGGGATCGGTGTGCTCGGCGATCCGATCGCGCGCACGTGCCATGCCGAAGTCGGCGAGCTTCACGTCGCCGTTCTGCGCCATCAGGATGTTCTGCGGCGACACGTCGCGATGAATGATCGGCGACACCGTGCCGTCGGCGAGCCTGCGCTCGTGGGCGGCGGCGAGCCCTCGCAGCACGCGCAGCGCGACCGCCGCGACGACGCCCCACCCGGTCTGCTTGCCCTGCTCCTTGTGCGCGCGCAGCAGCGACTTGAGATCGATGCCGTCGACCCACTCGAGGACGAGACAGTAGACCGGCCCCGCGGCGGTCGCCTCGACGACGAAGTCGAGCACCTGGATGAGGTTCGCGTGCTGCAGCGTCGCGCCGATGCGCGCCTCCTCGAGGAACATCGACAGGTAGGGCCCGCCGACCGTCATGAATGCGCGCTTCATGACCTTGATGGCGATCGGCCGCGCGAACACCTCGCTCGATCGGGTGACGCCCTGCCACACCGTCGATAGCCCGCCCTCGGCGACCAGCTGCACGAGCTGGTAGCGGCCACCGATCATCGAGCCTTCCTGCATGGCAGGCCGATGCTAGCCGATCCGCCGGCCCAGTCGCGTCTGAAGGTCCAACTTGCGCCACGCAAGTCCGAGGCTCGCCGCGAGGATCGTGGCGACGAGCGTCACGCGCACGCCGAACAGCTGCGAGTGCGCGATCGAGAACCAGCCGAGCCGCACCATCTCGCACGCGCCGTACGCGATCGTGCCGGAGATGAGCGCGCGCGCGAACGGCGCGATGTAGACGCCGACCGCGGGACTGCTCTGCCACTTGCCGCGCAGCCTGCGCACGTGCAGCGCGCCGAGCCCCACGGCCGCGGCGCCGCCCATGATCGCGAGCAGCGTGCGTTCGCCTCGGCTCGTCGGCTCGGCCAGCGAGCCGAACATCGAGGTGAGCCACAGGCCGGCCGCGAGACACGACGCGATCGCGACGAGGAGCGCCGCCGGCCTCGCGAGCCGCGCACGCAGCGTGATCGTCTGCACCGTCTCCGCCGGCTTGCGCACGTAGACCGGCTCGGTCGCGGCGCGCTCGATCGCGACCGGCGCCGCCGGCCTGTCGTCGAACACCGCGAGCTCGCGCTCGAGATCGAGGGCCGACTGGATGCGCGCCGTCGTGTCGCGCGCCATCGCGCGCTGGATCACCGACTCGATCCCCTCGGGAATCGACGGCTCGATCGAGCGAGGCCGCGCCGGCTCCTCGTGGAGCAGCAGCGCGAAGCGGCTCACCGGCGGCAGGTTGCCGTACGGCGGCTGCCCGGCGAGCACGTGATAGAGGATCGCGCCGATCGCGTAGACGTCGGCGAGCGGTCCCGCATCGGTCGCGCGCCTCGCCTGCTCCGGCGGCATGTACGCGGCCGTTCCCATCACCGCGCCGGTGCGCGTGAGCTTGTCGTCGTCCTCGCCCGTCTTCGCGAGGCCGAAATCGAAGATCTTCACGAGCGGCGCACCCTCGCGCTTGCACAGAAACACGTTCGACGGCTTGAGGTCGCGATGGACGACACCGACGGCATGCGCCGCCGCGACGCCGCGGCAGATCTGGCGCACGATCGGAATCGCCTCGGCGACGCTCAGCTTGCCGACGCGATCGAGCCTTGCCTGCATATCCTCGCCGTCGAGCAGCTCGGTGACGATGCACGGCCGTTCGTCCTGCGTGCGCAAGACGTCGACCAGGCGCACCACGTGATCGCTGCGAATCCGCGCCGCCGCGCGCGCCTCGCGCTCGAACCTCGCGAGCATGCTCGGCTCGCGCGACAGCTCGTCGTGGATGATCTTCACCGCGAACTGCGCGTCGATCCGCAGGTGATCGGCGACGTACTGGCGCGCCATGCCGCCCTGACCGAGCAGCCGCACGATCTTGTACGTCCGTGCGAGGACGACACCGATCTGCGGATCGCCTGACTTCGAGACGTCGCTCCGCGGAGTCGCGTCGAGCGGGCACACGGCGAACTCGGGCGGGTACTCGCGCCCGCACGTGGGACAGCTCCACGGCGTGGCCGTCGGAAGCTGCTGTGACGCCGCCATGCTCACGCGACAATAGTCCGGATTGCGCGAATGGTTCGCGCGGGTGAAACGCTTGCGCTAGGAGCCTGGCTTGCGCTCGTGAGTCTTGTTCGCCACCTGCTCGGGCCGGCGTGCAAGCTCTGCCCAGTACGGGTTGTACCGGTTGCTCCCGTGAACGAACGTCCATGACGTGTCGTTGAGCGTGGGTCGCGAGTCGATGTGGAGGTACGCGCCGGTGCTGCCTTGCGGGTACCAGCCGACGCCGACATGCGAATACGTGCGCCACACGTAGTCGCGAACATCACGCAGCTTGACGCCCCTGATCCGGAAGTCGAGTGCCTGCGCGTGCCGGTGAGGCGAGGTCGCGGATTCATCGCGGCTCACACGATACGCGGACACGTACTCGAACGTCTTGCCGGGATAGCGATCTGCGAGATCTGCAAGCATCGCGAGCGTTCCCTGCGCGAGCATCTTCTGCTTGTGCGTCTTGCGGCAGCGGAACATCGTCTTGAGCGCGATCGTCGTCATCTCGTCGGTCGAACCATCCCGCCAGACCGCGACCGTTCCCTCTTGATGGTCGTTCTCGTCGTAGAAATGAATCGGTACCGGGGATGACGTATTTGCGGCCACGAGAGTCGCGACCGCATCAGCAGGAACTGGAACAGGAGACGCCGCCGCCGTCCAACCCGCCATGGCCGTCGTCATCAAGCGAACTTTGAGGATGATGGGCAGCAATGCGTTTTTCCTTGCGGACCTACCGCAGACCTAACGCTCACACGGGAGTTGATTGGCGATCAAACCAAAATAAGCCGGCCCATGTGTACGAATTGCGGACAGTTGAGTTTATTTTGGGTAGCTAGCATACGGCTGACATTTCCTCACTGAACTCCTGTACCGTCGCGGCGATGCGCTTCACCGAAGAACATGGCCAGCTGCGTCGCACCGTCAGGGACTTCGTCGAGAAGGAGATCAACCCGCACATCGACACATGGGAGCGCGAAGGCGCGTTCCCCGCGCACGAGGTGATGAAGAAGGCCGCCAAGCTCGGCCTCCTCGGTATCAACAAGCCCGAGCAGTACGGAGGCCTCGGTCTCGACTACTCGTATCAGATGGTCGCGACCGAGGAGCTCGGCACGTGTGCGAGCGGCGCGATCCCGATGGCGTGGGGCGTGCTGACCGACATGGCGACGCCCGCGCTCGCGAAGTGGGGCGCGCACGAGCTCAAGCAGGAGTTCCTCGCGCCGGTGATCGCGGGCGAGCAGATCGCATCGATCGCCGTCAGCGAAGCGTCGGGCGGCTCCGACGTCGCTGCGATCAAGACCGTCGCGAAGAAGGACGGCAGCGACTACGTGATCAACGGCTCGAAGATGTGGATCACGAACGCCGCGCAGGCCGACTGGCTGTGCACGCTCGTCAACACGGCCGACGGCAAGCCGCACGCGAACAAGTCGCTCGTCATCATCCCGACGAAGACGAAGGGCGTCGAGATCGGCGCGAAGATCGACAAGCTCGGCATGCGCGCGAGCGACACCTGCCCCGTGTTCTTCGAGAACGTCCGCGTTCCTCAGCGCCACCGCATCGGCGAAGAGGGCATGGGCTTCATGATGCAGATGGTGCAGTTCCAGGAGGAGCGCCTGTGCGGTGCCGTCGGCACGCTGCGCGGCATGGAGGGCGTGATCGACGCGACGATCGCGTACTGCAAGGAGCGCACGACGTTCGGCCAGCCGTTGATCGACAACCAGGTCATTCACTTCCGCATGGCGGAGATGAAGACCGAGGTCGAGCTGCTGCGCTCGCTCATCTATCGCGCCGTCGAGGAGTACATCTCCGGCAAGGACGTCACGATGCTCGCGTCGATGGCCAAGCTCAAGGCGGGCCGCCTCGTGCGCGAGGTCGCCGACAGCTGCCTCCAGTACTGGGGCGGCATGGGCTTCACGTGGGACAACGTCGCGGCGCGCGCCTATCGCGACACGCGCCTGCTCTCGATCGGCGGCGGTGCCGACGAGATCATGCTCGGCATCATCTGCAAGCTGATGAACATCCTGCCGGGCAAGAAGAAGTCGAGCTGATCACGAGCCCGAGCCCGAGCCCGAGCCCGAGCCCGAGCCCGAGCGAACGTACTGCCTGCTGAGCTGTCCGACGACACGCCCCGACGGCCCCTGCGAATCGGTCTTCGATGAGTCCGAGGGTCGCGTGCGAGTGGCGCGCGATCTGGCGCGGCGATGACGAGACGATCACAGCCGCTTGCGGTCGATGCGCGTCGCGGACCGGCGCCGGCCATGTCCAGGCGCGGCAGGAAGATCAGAACGGGCTCGGGCTCGGGCTCGGATTATTCAGGCACGACGCCGTTCATCGGGACCCAGATCGTCTCGCCGGAGCCACCGACTTCGAGCTCGTAGTAGCCCTGCAGGAGCTGGCGAACGGTCGCCGACTGCATGAGGCCGTTCGGGCCGGGCACGAGCACGCGATGGCCGGGCGCGATCTTCTGGCCGATCTCTCCCGATGCAGCGTTGCCGCTCGACGAGGATGACGTGGTCGACGCGCCGATGTGGCCCACGCCGATGCCGAGGATCGCGCCACGCGATTCCTGTGCGGGCGTCTCGGGCGAGGTCTTCTTCTCGCTCGTCGAGCTGACCTTGTTGCCGCCGATCTCGCCGCCGACCGTCGCCGAGCGCGACGAGTTGATCTCGCCCTTCGCGCGCATCTCGAGCCCGGGGTGCGTGATCTCGTCGGTCGACTGCGGAACCTCGACGGAAGCCGCGCGGCGCGGCACCGGCGTCGGAATCGCGCGGTTCGGATTCGGCGTGCCCTCGGCGAGGTCGGGTTGTGCGACCGCGTTCACGCCGGCAGGTGGCGTCGCTTGCGCGTGACCGGGCGCGGTCGTCTTCTGCTTGCTGCCGATCTCGCCGGAGACCTCGCTGCGACCATCGGAGCTCGTCGACGGACGCGGCAGCTTCGGGATCGATGGAATCGGCGGCGGGTTCGACACGCCCTTGGGACGCGCGGCCGGTGCGGCGGCGGGCGGCACGCTCGGCGGTTGCTGCAGCGGCGGCGCCTGCAGCGTCGGCGTCTGTGGACGCGGCGCGCGCACGGTCTCGAGCAGCGACGCCGGCGTGCGCGACTCGCCGTTCGCATGCGGCGCGTGATGATTGCTCGAGTAGTCGACGACGGGCGCCATCTGCTGCCACGGCCGCGAGCCGTCATCGGCGAGGATCGAGAGGTGACCGAAGCGCACGAGCTCGACCCCGAACACCGCGCCGGCTGCCGGGTTGTAGGCGACGAGCTCCTCGATGATCGACGGCAGCATCTGTGGATCGGTGACAGCCTGCGGCATTCCCGCCATCACCACGCGACGCGTGAGCAGACGCGCGAGCATGCGCTCGATGCTGCGCGAGACGCTGCGCAGCACCCCGTCGTTGACCGCGTCGAACGGCAGGCCGACGAACTGCGCGACGAGCAGCGCGGGATCCATGCAGCGCACTTGCAGCGAGCCGCTGCCGCGCAGACGCACGGGCTGGCCGGTCATCGGGATCACGAACTGCGTGATCATGTCGAAGCTGACTTCGACAGGCGCCGTCAGCACGAAGTACGCGCTCACCGGTCGCGACGGATCCGGCGTGCGCCAGCGATGCCGTCCGGGGCCGAGCCGATCGCCGACCATCCACGCAGGACACATCACCACGAGCTCGTCCTCCGCGCAGGCCACCTCGTGTTCTTCCGGGCCGATCGGAAACGGCCAGGCGTATACGAGATGGTCAGACGCGACAGAATCGCGCGCGATGACCGGCATCAACGAAATAGTACAGGATCTCGACGAGGGAAGGTTGCGAGCGAGGGTGCCGTAAAACGCACCAAGACCGTCTCGAGGGGAGAGACGGTCTCACTCGCTCGTGGTCTCGGACATCTCGTCCGAGTCCTGGTCAGCTACGGGATGGATGCGCACTCGGCGCACGCGCCGCGGTGATGCCTCGATCACTTCGAGGATGGTCCCGTTATCGGTCGTCAGTCGTTCGCCGGCCTGCGGGATTGCCTGGGCCAGCGACATGCAGAGGCCAGCGATGGTCGTCCGGTCCTTGCCGACCGGCAGGTCGAGGTGCAGGTCGCGGTTGACCTTGCGGACGGCGGCCCAGCCCTGAACCAGAATCGTTCCGGCAGGCTCGCGGACGAAGTACTGCTCGGGGACATCGTCCTCGCTCATGATGTCGCCGACGAGCTCCTCGATCAGGTCCTCGGCCGTGACCAGGCCCGACAGGCCGCCGTTATCGTCGACGACAACCGCCATCTGGGTGCGGCGGCGCTGCAGCTCGCGGAGCAGGTCGAGTGCGCGCGTCGACTCGGGGACCTTGTGCGGCGGGCGGAGGATGTCCTCGAGGACGACGAGGCCCTTCTCCCAGGACAGCGCGAGGACGTCGCGCGCGACGACGTAGCCGACGATGTTGTCGATCGACGTGTCGTAGACGGGCATGCGGCTGTGACCCTCCTCGAGGATCACGCGCTGGACCTCGTCGGGTGGCGCACCGCGGCGCAGCGCGACGACGCGATTGCGCGGCACCATGACCTCGGCGACGGTGACCTCGCCGAAGCCGAGCGCGCGCGATGCAATCTCGCTCGCGCGAGGATCGACCGACCCGGTCTTCGCGGCCTCTTCGACGAGCTGCTGCAGCTCGTCCTTGGACAGGCGCGACTCGGAGAACGTCGTCTTGTCGCCGAAGAATCGCAGGATGAGGTTCGACGAGACCGTGAGCAGCCAGACCACGGGCCGGAAGATCTGCGCGATGAGCTGCAGCGGCCGCGCGGTGAGGAACGAGTAGCGATCGCTGTAGCGAAGCGCGAGCGACTTCGGCACGAGCTCGCCGATGACGAGCTCGAAGTACACGATCATGATCACGACCAGGACGAGCGCGGTCGTGTGGCCGAGGCCGAAGCCCTTGAGCCACTCGGCGATCGCGGGCTCGAGCGTGGCACCGCCGTACACCGAGGCGAACGTGCCGAACGTCGTGATGCAGACCTGGACGGTCGCGAGGAACCGCTCCGGCTGGTCGCGCAGGCTCTTGATCGCGATGGCCCGCTTGTCGCGGCGCCGGATGAACTCGCGTAGACGCGTCGTCCTGACGCTGAGAATCGCGATTTCCGACCCCGCGAATAATCCGTTGCCGACCATGAAGGCCAGCACGATCACGATCTCTATGCCCATTCGTGTCGGCGCGCAGCATACGCTATAAGGTGCTGGCGATGTCGACGCGGGATCGTCCGCCGCCTCCCGCAGGCAAGAAGAGCTACATCACGCCGGAAGGTGCCAAGCGCCTTCGCGCGGAGCTCGACCAACTGTGGACGGTAGAACGACCTCGCGTCACGCAGGAGGTCGCCGACGCGGCCGCGCAAGGCGATCGCTCGGAGAACGCCGAGTACATCTACGGCAAGCGCCGGCTGCGCGAGATCGATCGCCGCGTGAGGTTCCTCTCCAAGCGCCTCGACGCGGTGACCGTCGTCAGCGAGCCGCCGAGCGATCCCAACCGCGTGTTCTTCGGCGCCTGGGTGACGCTCGAGGACGAGGACGGCACCGAGGTCACGTACCGGATCGTCGGCCCCGACGAGTCCGACGTCGACAAGGGCTGGATCAGCATGGAGGCGCCGGTCGCGAAGGCATTGCTCGGCAAGCGCGACGGCGACGAGGTCACCGTGAGGCGGCCCAAGGGCGACATCACCTATACGATCAACGCGATCAGGTACGCGCCCGCTTCATGACCGCCGCCCCTGCCCCTCGCCCCGGCGACGCGGTTCCCGAGCCGATCGAGGATCAGCCGTCATCGGCGCTCGCGGTGCAACTCCCGCCGACGCTCGTGCCGTACGCGCGGTCGTTCATGAAGTGGCGCGTCGGCAACGAGGTCACCGTGCTGCGCGACGGCGGCCAGACGTACCGCGCAATGCTCGACGCGATCCTCGCGGCGAAGCGGACGATCGTCCTCGAGACGTACATCCTCGCGTCGGACTCGACGGGCGATCGATTCAAGCTCGCGCTCGTCGAGCGTGCGCGCGCGGGTGTCACGATCCGTCTCATCTACGACGCGGTCGGCTCGTTCGGCCTGTCGGGCGCCTGGGTCTCGGACCTGCGCGCCGCCGGCATCGACGTGATCGAGTTCAACCCGATCGCGCCGTGGCGCGCGAAGTTCAACCTGTCGCATCGCGATCACCGCAAGATCCTCGTCGTCGACGACGAGGTCGGATTCACCGGCGGCCTCAACATCGCGAACGACTACGCGTCGGTCGACGACGGCGGCGCCGGCTGGCACGACATGCACTGCCGCGTCACCGGTCCGGTCGTGAGGGACATGGCGCGGCTGTTCCGGCGCAACTGGATCCGCTGCGGCGGCAAGGTGTATCCGCCGACGCAGCGTGCCGATCGCGTCACCGGCACGGGCCCGAGCGTCGTGCGTCTGCTCGAGAACACGCGGCGGCGCAACCGCGCGACGTTTCGCCGTACGTACCTCCACGTCATCAAAGCAGCGCGCAAGCTCGTCCGGATCGAGAACGCGTACTTCTTGCCGGACCGTGGGCTGCGCCGCGCACTGGTGCGTGCGGCCGCGCGCGGCGTCGACATCCAGGTGATCGTCCCCGGCCGCTCCGACGTGCGCCTCATCGAGTGGGCGAGCCTCTACGCGCTGCGCAACCTCGCGCGCCGCGGCATCAAGGTGTGGCGCTGGCGCGGCGAGATGATGCACGCGAAGACCGCGACGGTCGACGGCATGTGGTCGACGATCGGCAGCTACAACTTCGATTCGCAGAGCCGGTTCAACAACCTCGAGGTCACCGTCGAGATTCTCGACCCTGCGGTCGGTGACAAGCTGCTCGAGGTGTTCGACAAGGACGTGCCGAACTGCGAGGCGTACGACCTCGTCACGTGGAAGAAGCTCCCGTTCTGGACGAAGGCGCTCGCGTGGCTCGGGTTCCGGCTGCGCCGCTGGCTGTAGCGTCGGCGCACACCGTATCGCTCGCGCTTTGCGGCACGCGGACTGCACGAATGCAGCCGCACAACGATGTCACTGGCACACAAGGCAGCACGCGGCGCACTGTGGACGGTGATTTCGAGCATGGGTGGCCGCGCGGTGGGCGTGATCGGCACGCTCGTGATCACCCGATTCCTCGACCCGGAAGTCATCGGCGAGGTCTCCGACGCAGCCATCTTGACGATGACCGCGACGTGGCTCACCACCTGGGGCTTCGGCCAGTACAGCGTCGTGAAGGGACGCGGCGCCGACAAGCGCGAGGTGGTCTGGCACGCGACGTTCTTCTACGTCGTGCTCGGGCTCGTCTCGTTCATCTTCTGTCTCGCATTCGCCGGACGCTTGACCGTGTTCTTCGACGCGCCCGCGGCCGCAGCATTCGTGCCCGGCATGGCGCTGTCGGTATTCATTCGCCGGCTCGGCGCGATGCCCGAGCGCATCCTGACGCAGCAGATGAACTTCCGGCCGTCGGGGCTCGCGCTCGCACTCGGCGAGTTCTCGTTCACCGCAACCGCGCTGCCGCTCGCCGCGCTCGGCTACGGCGGGTGGTCGATGGTGTGGGCGAACATCGTGAAGTCGATCGTCGCCGTCGTGATCCTCGTCCACGCGGCCGGCTTCAACAGCTGGTGGTGCCCGACGAAGCTGCGGCTCGCGCGCGTGAAGGACATGCTGTCGTTCGGCCTGCCGCTCTGCGTCCAGGGCACGGCGCACATGGCGTCGCGTTACTGGGACAACCTCGCCATCTCGTACTACTTCGGCACCGGCCCGCTCGGCGCGTACAACATGGCCTACAACCTCGCCGACATTCCGGCGGTGCAGGTCGGCGAGCAGATCGCGCTCGTGCTGTTGCCGTCGATGGCCGAGCTACCGGGGGAGCGACGCGCGCGTGCGCTCGAGCGTTCGACCGCGCTGCTCTCGCTCGTCATCTTCCCGCTCGCGATCGGGCTCGGCCTCGTCGCGTATCCGCTGATCGCGTGGATCCTGCCCGCGAACGACTGGCAGGACGTCGCGCCGCTGCTGACGATCCTCGCGTGCCTGTCGGTGTTCCGGCCGATCACGTGGGTGCTGTCCGCGTACATGGAGGCGGGGCAGAAGACGG
This sequence comes from Kofleriaceae bacterium, assembly GCA_013368795.1. GTDB lineage: Bacteria > Myxococcota_A > Polyangia > Haliangiales > Haliangiaceae > JABFXX01. The sequence goes on along the minus strand of JABFXX010000301.1, from coordinate 1,296 downwards.
GCCGCCTGATGTTCCTCGAGATCGCGAAGGTCGCGTTCATCGTCGGCGGCATCGCGCTGATGGCGCCGTTCGGGATCCACGTCGCTGCGGGCGCGGTCGGTCTCGCGTTCGGTCTCAACGCGCTCGGCGGCATCGCGCTGGTCGTGCGCCACGGTCCGTCGCCGAAGCGCCTCGCGATCGGATTCATCCAGCCGCTCGCGGCATGCGCGGTGATGGCATCGGCGGTGTGGCTCACCCACCACGGGCTCGTCGCACTCGGCGTCCACCACCCGGCGCTCTATGTTTTGATCGAGGTGCTCGTCGGCGCGACCGCCTACGTCTGCGCCGCACTCGTCCTGTGTCGCGAGTCGTCGCGCGATCTGCTCCAGCTCCTGGTCAAAGCGCTACGCCGGAGCTAGCTGCTCCATTCTGGAGCAGGCTGCATCGTTCCAGAGCAACAGTTCCCAGCGGTATCGCGCACTTACGTTGGCATCGAAGCTGCTGTTACCCCCGCTCGAAGAGAAGAGGAGGACAGCGCTATGAACCACGATCTGACTGTTCGCTTTCTGGGTGTCCGCGGCTCGATCGCCGTGCCCGGTCTGGCGGCCGGCGGGAACACCGCCTGCGTCGAGGTGGTTGCGGGCGATACGCGCATCATCCTCGATGCCGGCACCGGTCTGCGCACGCTCGGCAACGAGCGCATGGCGCAGGGCATTCGCCACTCGACGATCCTGCTCTCGCACCTGCACTGGGATCACGTCGCGGGTCTGCAGTTCTTCACGCCGGTCTACGTGCCGGGGCATCGCGTCGAGATCGCGAGCGGCCCCAACGGCGTGATGAGCCACGACGCGGCGATCCGCTCGCTGTTTCGCGCGCCGTTCTTCCCGGTCGACTTCGATGATCTCGGCGGCACGGTGACGACGCGCGAGCTGCGCGCGAACGATCGCTTCGAGATCGGCGGCATCACCGTCACGATGGCTCGCCTCAACCATCCCGATCCGGTCTACGGCTACCGCCTCGAGCACGCGGGTCAGTCGATCGTGTACGCGACCGATACCGAGCACTTCTCGTGCGTCGATCCGACGCTCAAGAAGCTCGCCGCGGGCGCGGACATCCTGATCTATGACTCGCAGTACACGCCCGAGGAGTATCCGAGCAAGGTCGGCTGGGGCCACTCGACGTGGGAGGCGGGCGCCGAGCTCGCGCGCGCGGCCGGCGTTCCGCAGCTCGTGATGTTTCACCACGATCCGGGTCGCACCGACGAGCAGCTCGCCGCGCTCGAGGCGCAGGCGCAGGCCGCGCTGCCCGGCACCGTCG
>JABFXX010000443.1 GCA_013368795.1 Kofleriaceae bacterium | reverse complement strand
ACGTTGGGAAACGCTCGCGCACTTTCGAGGGCCCACTCGTAGCTGTCGTCCGTCGAGCCATCGTCGACGATGATGACGCGCAGCTTCTGCTTGGGATAGTCGAGCGCGGCGAAGCTCGCGATCGTGTTGTAGATCGACGGACCCTCGTTGAAGAGCGGCACGACGATCGTCACGCTCGGCTCGTAGTCATCGACCGTGTCGTCGTGTCGGCGGCGTCGCGTGATGAGCAGGTAAACGCCGAAGTCATACCGGTTCAGGATCACGATCAGAATGAAGAGCCCGACCGTGGTCGACACTTGCGCTACGCGCACAGCAACATCTGGACCGTTTGAACGTGCCCTTTGCCCAGCGTTAACCGATTCGAGTGCGGCACGCTCGCACGGCGTGACGAATCAGCGACTCGCCAGCGCGCCGGCGCTCGATCGGGTACGGAGTCGCGCTTGCCAATCCGGCGTGGCTTCGTCGGCCGATCGCGTCGCGATGGCGTTCGCGGTTGCCGTGCGTCGAGAAAGATCCGCCAGATAGGTCGCGGCACGCTGGATGCTCGTGGGCTCGTCGTGGAGCGATTCACGGGGCTCTTGCTCGGCACCGCCGTTGGCGATTCTCTCGGTCTTCCGCGCGAAGGACTCGGCCGGCGTCGTGCGACGCGCCTCTACCCGGGCGGCTTGCGACAGCAGCTCATCGGCCGTCGCGGCATGCTCAGCGACGACACCGAGCACGCGTGCATGACGGCGCAGGCACTGCTCGCTGCGGGCGATGACGCGCCTGCCTTCGCGCGCGCGCTCGCGTGGAAGTTGCGCTGGTGGTTACTCGCGCTGCCGCCGGCAATCGGGCTCGGCACGCTGCGCTCGCTCGTCCGCTTGTGGCTCGGGTTCTCGCCGGCACGGAGTGGCGTGCGATCGGCCGGCAACGGCGCCGTGATGCGAGCGCCCATCATCGGAGCCTGGTTCGACGATCCGGATCAGATCGCACCCTTTGTCGCGGCTTCGACGGCAATCACGCATCGCGATCCACGGGCGCATGCTGGCGCACTGGCCATCGCGATTGCCGCACATCACGCAGTTCGCGAGCGTGAGGTGTCCGCGGCGGTCGTGCTCGATGACATCCGGCGCCGGATCGAGGATGCCGAGCTCCTCGGCGCGCTCGATCGCGTCGAGCGTGCACTGGTCCGCCAATCCGAACCCGCCGAGCTCGCCGACGAGCTTGGGCTTGCGAAGGGCGTGACCGGATACGTTCACCACACGGTGCCGGTGTGCTTGCACGCGTGGCTGCGATCGCCGCGAGCGTTCCGTCGAGCCGTCGGCGATGTCGTGATGCTCGGCGGTGACAGCGATACGACGGGTGCGATCGTCGGTGCGCTGGCCGGCGCATCGGCAGGAGAGTCCGGGATACCGCCCGAGTGGCTTGCGATCGTCGACTTTCCACGGTCGGTGCGATGGATTCGCGAGCTGGCTGCGCGGCTCGCCGGACGCTCGAAGCCGTTGCCGCTGTGGTGGCCCGTGGTGCCGCTTCGCAACGCGCTGTTCACCGCCATCGTGCTCGCGACGGGACTGCGACGCCTGTTGCCGCCCTACTAGGGCGCGTCACAACGAGAATCCGCCGGTCACGAATCGATGAAGCGGTGGTGCGACCTGAAACTCGGTAGTGAGTAGCGTGCGCAGCTCGGCGGCAACCGCGGCGAGCTGACCGAGCGTGATCGCGATCTGCTTGATGTCGGCGAACGCCGTGGGCTCGACGACCTCGGCGACGATCACGTTGTCGTAGCTGATCGCGAGACGGCACGGTCCGACCGAGCGATCGTTGGCCGCTGCGAGAAAGCGCAGCACCGGAAGGGGCGCGTGGGTTGGCAGCATGCCGAGTCTCGACGAGAACGCGAGCGCGTGGCCGTTGGCCAGGACGTCGACCCAGACCTCGGCGCCGTTTGCCTCGAGCCGCCACACGCTGTCGCTCACGCGACATGCGGCCGGGTCGAAGCCGAGCGCCTCGATCAGGTTCGCGGTGAGCGAGCCAGCGCGCATCTGGCCGACGTCCTCGGATCTGCTCTGCAGGCCAAGCCTGGAGCCACAGCCAGCGCACCATCGATCGCTGGGCGAGTGCGCCAGCTCGCAGACCGCACAGCCGTAGGTGGGCGCAGGAAGCGGATCGGGAAGCTGGTGTTCGAACGGCTGGAGCAGGCCGCGGAATGCGTCGACGGGGACGGCGAAGCCAACACCGTCCGCCGCACCCGCGATCATCGTGTTGACGCCGACGACGCAGCCGTGCTCGTCGATCAGGGGACCGCCGGAGTTGCCCGCGTTGAGGGCGGCGTCGGTTTGCAGATAGGCAACACCGGTTCGGCGCGAGATGCGACGAATGGCCGAGACGATTCCTTGCGTCGCGGTCGCCGGTAGGCCGAGCGGATCACCGACTGCGAGCACGCGCTCGCCGACGCATGCGGCGCGGCTGTCGGCGAGCGGTAGGGCGGGCCGCGGCGTCGACGAGGCGAGCAAGGCGATGTCGAGGCGGAGGTCGACGGCAAATACGCAAGCCGTGGTCTCGCGTCGATCGGCGTCGAGGATGTAGACCTCGCGGGCATAGCCGACGACGTGCGCGTTGGTCACGATGATGCCGGACGCGGTCGCATAGAACCCGGTGCCGGTGCTGGTGCCCGAACGGATCGATACGATCGACGGCCGCACACGCTGGAAGATCTCGTCGGCTGACAAAGCGCTCATCGGCTGATGCTCTCCAGCGTGCGGTGGAGGGTGTCGACACTCGCGCCGTCGGTTCCGAGCGACGAGGCATGAAGTGCGCGCAGGCGTTCGACGGTGTTTGCCGGCAGCTCGGCGAACATGATCAGCTCGCAGAGACCGCCGAGCAGGACGACGCGACGATGCGCGGTGAGCTGGAAGCGCGCGGCAGCAGTAACCCAGCCCGCGAGCACCGACTTGACCTGCTCGGGGACGATCCGCGCCCAGCCCGCGGGACGCTGCGGCTGACAATGACCGCGGTCCTGAAGTAGGCGAGGGTAGAGCGGACGCATCGCGCTCGGCGTGGCGGCGCGCGTGCGGAGCTGCAGTGCCGTGTTCAGGAGAAGCCGCGATGCATCGGCCTCGAGCCCGCCGGCGTGCGCCGCCCGGAGCGCGAGCGCGACATGCAGGATCGCCTCGTCGTCGGTCGGGGCATCCTTGGTGAAGCCGAGCGACACGACGAGCTGTCCTGCTTCGCGGACCACGTCGAGGAAGCGCGCGACGCTATCCGCGGTGACCGTCGTTGCGTATCCGGCCGATGGCTGCTTCGTTCGCTCGACAGGCCTGAGAGCGACGGGCTTGGTGGCGGCCTCGAGATTCAGGAGCCGCCGCGGCGTTCCAGCGCCGCTCAGATCGAACAGATGCCCCTTGCGCATGCCCGGGCCGATCATGCGGACGCCGAACTCGAGCGCGAACAGGTTGTCGAGCTGGTCGGCAGCTCGGGCCATGTCGCTGATCGCGTAGACGAGCCGCGGCGGCGGCATCGACTCGATGCGATGGACCTTGGTCAGCACCAGGCGGTCACCACGCCGCGCGGCGCGTGCTGGTCCCGTCGGCATCGAGAGTGCTGCGCGCAGGAGCGCGACTTCGGTCTCTGGTCGAATGTCGACGATCGGCGCGTCGATCGCGATCGTGTTGTCGCCGAGGTCGAGCGAGATGACCATCAACGCCGAACCACACGCGACACCCCAGTAGTGCACGTCGCCGCGTGACTCGGCATGCGGTCGGTCGATATTCGCGGCATAGATGCAGTGCCCGACGAACTTGCGCCAGTCGCGTGCGCGAAACGCAGCGAACGCGTCGCGCAGCTGCGGATAGTCCTCCTCGTGCAGCGCGAGCAGGACGGCCGGGTCCATGCGCGGCCCACCGGTCGCGGGCGTCAGCCGAGCGGCAACTCCGCACGAACTGCACGTTGGCCCCGCCATCGACCATCCACACTCCGTACACCGATTCACAGCCGTCACCATCGACAGCGGAGTGTAGTCAGTCAGGGCGCGGCGCTGCAATCCGCCGCAGGGACCGTGTCAGTCGATCGCGAAGGTCAGGCGCGCTAACGCGCAGCGCCGAACGCGCGCGACGCGAGTCCGATCGACAAACCGACATTGATGTCGCTGCGATCGAATACGTTCGTGCCCGCCTGCGCTGCGAGGAAGACATGCGGGGTGACCCACACCGCGCCACGCACGCGCGCCTCGACGAGCCCGCTCAGCATGGTCTCGGTCTCGCTCGGGTCGCCGTCGACGGCGTCGAACGACTGCACGGTCATCGTCTGTATGCGCAGGCCACCGGCGAGCTCGCCACCGAGCTCGACAATGCCGTGCCGCATACGCGCGCCGGCCACCGCGCCTGTCCCGACCAGCGCGCGCGACGAGATATGGATGTCGGGCGAGTCGCTCATCAGCTGGATCGGCGAGCGCGTGATGCCGCCGGCCTCGAGCTCCGCGCCCGCGTAGAAGTGATCGCTCATGGGCACGGTGAAGCGCATCGTGAACGCGCCGCCTGTGGTATCGCCTGCGGCAGGCGTGCCGCTCGCGAGGTCGTAGCTCGCGAGGTCACCGCTCGTGGTCTCGACGCTGCCGCTGCGCGTGAACGCGGGCCCGCGGAACCGACGAGCGAGGCCGCCGAACTCGAACGTGAAGCTGGGGCTCGTGCTCGAGAAGAGGCTGGGCGAACCACCGTCGCTCACCATCACCGGCTCCTCCGATGCGTAGTAGACAGTGCCGTCGTAGCTGCCGCTGTCCCGGTGGTCGCGAACGACCGGTGCGCTTTGTCCACTGTCGGATGAACGGTGATCGCGAACGATGGGCTCGTTGTGCCCGCCATCTGACGAGCGATGGTCACGAACGACGGGCTCGCTGTGTCCGCTGTCTGACGAGCGGTGATCGCGAACCTCGGGGCCATCGTGACGGCCGGCCGATGCGATCTGCGGCGCGAGACCGATGCTGGCGAGAAGGACGGACACTCCGAGGACGCGCATGTGCCCGGTGATTGCAGTGCGCGGACCATTTTCAGGCAGTTCACGTAACTTCACGTTCGACGTCCGACACAACGATCACGCGGCTCTGCGCACGTTGGGGCAGATCCGGCTCCTGCGGCCCGTTTCACGGTGTGGCGCTGGCACCACGTTGAGTGGCCGGCGCCTACGGCGAGCCGACCGCGACGAGCTTGTGGACACGGTCGGTGTCGGTCGCGATCACGTAGACGCGGTGATCGAGCCCGATCGATGGGGAACCGCC
>JABFXX010000404.1 GCA_013368795.1 Kofleriaceae bacterium | reverse complement strand
GCGCTGGCCGCCGACCGTTCCGGTGAGGAGCCTGCCGCCGACGCGGTCACGCGCCTCGACGACGATGACGCGCGCACCGGCTTGCGCGAGCCTGCGCGCGCACACGAGCCCCGACAGTCCCGCGCCGACGACGATCGCGTCGTGCATCACGACAGCAGGATCCGGATGCCGCGTGGAATGCGCGCGAGCCACAGCAGCACGGCGATGCGGCGCGGAAACGTGTGGCGGATCGGCCGGCTGCGGATGCAACGCTCGACGACCTTCGCCGCGCGCTCGGCGCTCACGATGAACGGCCGGATGTCGCTCTTGGCCATCTCGGTGTCGACGAACCCGAACCGGATGTTCGTGACGGCCACGCCGTGCTTGCGACACGCGAGCGCGAGACCCTCGAGGTACGACGACATGCCGGCCTTCGAGGCGCTGTAGCTCGGGGCGTCGCCGTCGATCCAGCGGTCCGCTTGCGACGACAGGCCGATCAGATGGCCCCGCTTCGCGGCGATCATGCGCGGGATCACGACCTCGGCGGTGATTCCAAGCCCGGTCAGGTTTGTCGCGAACGTGTCCGCATCGTGCGTCATGTCTGCGAGATCGAGCGGATGACCGATGCCCGTCGAGTAGACGCACAGCTCGAGCGGCGCGCCGATCGAATCGAGTACGTCGGTCAGCTGTGCGCGAAACTCGGGGGCTCGGACATCGGCGACGACGTGCCGGTATCGCTCGTGCGCGATGCCGGCGTCGCGGCGCGCCATTCCGACGACGGCGTAACCGGTGTCGACCAGCCGCCGTGCGAGCGCGTGACCGATTCCGCTCGACGAGCCTACGACAAGTGCTGTGGGCACCCTCGCATCTTATCCGAGCGCGACCGCGTTCTGCCGCGTGGTGCTCCTCGCCGGTTCGTGGTTTGCTCACCTGCATGACGACCGTCCGCGTCGCGCTCGCCAGCCTGCCGTTTCCGGAAACGCCCGCCGACTCGGTCGCGCGTGCGTCGGCAGCGATCGCACGTGCAGGGACCGAAGGCGCGCAGATCATCTGCTTCCCCGAGTGCTACGTGCCGGGCTATCGCGGGCTCGGTCACTCACCACCGCCGCCCGATGGTGCGTTCCTCGAGCGCGCGTGGGCCGCGTGCGCCGAGGCGGCCGCAGCTGCGAACGTGGCGGTCGTGCTCGGCTCTGAGCGCATCGTCGACGGCGTGCTCGCGGCAACCGCAGTCGTGATCGATGCAAGTGGCCAGCAGCTCGGCTTCCAGGACAAGGTCCAGATCGATCCGGACGAGGAAGGTACCTACAGTCCTCGCGAGGGTCGCCGCGTATTCACGGTCGGTGCGTTGACGTTCGGCATCGTGATCTGTCACGAGGGCTGGCGTTATCCCGAGACCGTGCGCTGGGCCGCACGTCGAGGTGCGCAGGTCGTGTTCCATCCACACTTCTCCGCCGCGGAGCCGGGCTCGTATCGACCGACGACGTTCGCGGACCCCGCGAATAGCTTCCACGAGAAGGCGGTGCTCTGTCGCGCCGCCGAGAACACGTGCTACTTCGCGAGCGTGAACTACGCGACCGCGGGGTCACCGACCACCTCGGCGATCGCGCGGCCCGACGGTACTCTCCTCGCGTATCAACCGTATGGGGAGGCCGGCCTGCTCGTCGCCGACCTGGACCTCGCGGCGGCAACCGGGCTCCTCGCGTCGCGGGCCAGGAGCTCGACCTGAGCCCGCCGCAGGTGATGGCATTGGTGCCGACAGCCTATCGCGCGATTCATTCCGCCAGCCCCGCGCTCGCAGAGCTCGTGCTCGGCTACTGGATCATCGCGGATCTCGAAGGTGCGCACCGCGCGACGCCTGTGCAGACCGCGCCGCGACCCGGTGCCGTGTTGACCATCAATATCGGCAGACCCTGCGTCGCGATGCATGCGCCCACCGTGATGCAGGCGTCGCTGCTCGGCGTCCAGACCGTCGCGCGGACGTGGCACTCCAATCGCGACTGTTATTTCGCGATGGCGCTGCTGACGCTTCCCGGTCTCGCGCGTCTGTTTCCCGGCATCGGGCAGGCGGCGGTGGACCTGCAGCTCGACCTCGGCGCGGTGCTCGGTGATCGCGATACGTCCGCTATCGTGCGAACTGTCGCCGCATCGCCGTCACCCGCGATGATCGCCGCGCTGCTCGATCGCTGGTTACTGGCGCGGCTCGACGCCGTCGACGCGCGCGCCGAGATCACGCCCTTCGCTCACGCATGTCGGCTCGTCGAAGCGGGTCGGAGCATCGCGCGCGCAGCCGACGCGATCGGGATCTCGACCCGACAACTCGAGCGCTGGTTCGCGCTGCACGCGGGCGTCGGGCCGCAAACCGTCGCGGGCATCGCGCGGCTGCAGCGCAGCCTGCAGGCTGCACAACGTGGGTCCACCAGCGCGCGCGATGGCTACGCCGACCAGCCCCATCAGGTGCGTGCCTGGCGCCGCTACCTCGCGGTGACGCCCGGGCGTTACCGCACGAGCGACATGGCCGACCTCACGGTCGACGGGCTCGCGCACTTCTTGTGATGTCGCATTCGTTCAAGACATCGTGCGGGGCACGCGCCACGCTCGCGGCATGGAATCCGTGCTCGAGTACAGCGACGGCAATGGCGTCTTCGAGGCGTTTGTCGTCAGCGACGATGTCTCGTCGCGCAAACCCGCGATCCTGATCTGCCCGGCGTGGGACGGTCCCAACGATATCCTGCGCGACCAGGCTCGCGGCTTCGCGCAGACCGGGCTCGTCGCGATCGTGCTCGACGTTTACGGCAAAGGGATCCGCGGCCGGATCGACGGCGACAACAGTCACCTGATGACACCGCTGCTCGCGGATCGAGCGCTGCTGCGCCGCAGGTTACTCGCCGGATTCGAGCTCGCGTGCGGCCTTCCGTATGTCGACCCGACCCGCATCGTCGCGTTCGGTCCGTGCTTCGGCGGCCTTTGCGCGCTCGACCTCGCGCGCGCATCGCCCTCCGGGCTCGCCGCCGCGATCGCCGTGCATGCGCCGCTGTCGGCGCCGCCCTGGCCAGGTGGTTCGATCGCTGCACGCGTTCTTGTCCTGCACGGCTGGGAGGATCCGACGGCGCCGCCGAGCGACGTGCTCGCACTCGCGCAGGAGCTCACGACTGCCGGCGCCGACTGGCAGCTACACGCCTACGGGCACGCGATGCACGCGTTCACGTTCCCCGGTGCGCAGTTCCCCGAACGCGGGCTGCTTTACGATCCCCGTGCTGCATCGCGGGCGCAGCATGCGATCACGCGGTTTCTCGATGAGGTGCTCGCGTGATGCCGTCTCGCGTGGCATCGGTCACGCGACAGCTGAGACACCTGTGCATGTCGCACGGGATCTGACGCTACCTTCGCGAGCGCCCCAACGAGTGAGGTTTCATGCGTTGCCTGATCTTCTGTGGTGCCGTCGCTTGTCTGGTCGTCGCCGGATGCAGCAAACGTGAGCCTGCCGGCTCGAGTGTTGCCGACGAGGAGCAACGCATTCGCGAGATCGACGCGACGTGGTCACGCGAGCTGCACGCGAGAAACCTCGATGCCGTGATGACGAACTATGACGACCACGCAGTGTTCCTCACGCCGAATCGGCCGATCATCGAGGGCAAGGCAAAGATTCGCGAATGGTTCGCGACGCAGATGGAGCGCCCTGACTACGCGCCCACGTTCGCGCCAACGAAGATCGTGGTCGCCCGATCGCGAGATATCGCCTACGAGCTCGGCACGTACCAGCTCATCATCACGAACGCCGAGGGCAACCAGGTCACGATCACCGGCAAGCACCTGGTCTCGTGGGAGAAGCGCGATGGGCACTGGAAGGTGACGGCGGAGAGCATCAACGGCGACGCGCCGCCGACGGCACGTTGACGCGCCGCTCTGGACAGGTCAGCGCAGGCGAGGCTGCAGCCAGCGGATCAGGGCGGGGTACATGTCCTTCGCCGCCTTGCTACCGACGACCGCCCCGACGTGGCCACCCGGCACCTCGAGCACTTCCTTGTCGGTCGTGCTGACGTGATCGAGCAGCGCCGTCGCGGCAGGCGGCGGACAGATCGTGTCGCGGCTCGCCGTGATGACGAGCGTCGGGCACTTGATGTCCGCAAGGTGCACGTCGCGACCGGCGACCCGATGGCCGCCGTCGACGAGCTGGTTCGCCTGATACATCTCGCGGATGTAGCGGCGATACGCCTCGGCGGGGAACGGGATGTTGTCGCTGGCCCACGCGTCGAGCGCGAGGAACGATTCGCGTGCCTTCGCGTCGGTCGCGAGGTCCGGCATCGACATCCACTTGCCGAGCTCGAGCGTCGGCCGCAGCGCGACGAAGCCGGCCTGCATCTGGTGCGGGACGACGTTGCCGGCATTCGCGATCGCGTCGGCATCGAACCACGCCGGCTCGACCATGCAGCGCAGCTGGCCGCCGCGCTGGAAGTCGATCGGCGCGGCGAGCGTCACGAGCGCGGCGATCTCGTCCGCGTGCTGCGCGGTGTAGATCGTCGTCAGCGTGCCGCCCATGCAGTAGCCGAGCGCCGCGATCTGCTTCGCCCCGGTCTCGCGCTTCACCCGACGGACCGCTCGCCCGAGCCGTGCGAGTACCGCTTCCCAGTCGAGATAGCGGTCTTCGGCCTCGGGCACGCCCCAGTCGAGGCACCAGACGTCGATTCCGGCGCCAACCAGCGCCTCGACGAGACTGGCGCCCGGCCGGAGGTCGAGCACGTACCAGCGGTTGATGAGACTCGGGATGAGGAGAAGCGGCTTGCCAGAAGTGCGGGCCGCGCCCCGGAAGTGATAGAGGCGGGCTCCGCCTTCGAGCGCGATCTCGTCGCGCGGCGTCTGCGCCAGCGGCGGTGCTGAAGGTCGCGAGAGGCCGAGGAAGTCTGCGGCCACATCGGTCCACGCTTCCCCGACCTCCCGCGACCAACCGTACAGCTCTGACACCGACTACGCTCCGAAGCCGGTCTTGCGGACGGCCTCGAACCCGATCTTGCGCGCCTGCGCGCTCAGGTTCGCGGTGTACGTCAGCGAGTCGTGCGCGAGCTGCGCCCACGTGTCGACCGCCTGGTTCGCGCGCGCGAACATCTGCGCCTCGATCGTCGCGTACTCGTCCGCCCACGCCTGCGTGCGGGCGTACGCGTCGCTCATCAGCTTCTGGAAGTTCTGCTGCGCGTTCGTCCACGCCGTCATCGGGTCGAAGCTCGCGAAGCCGTTGGCGAACGGGTTCGCAAACGAGCCCGTGTTAAAGTTGTGCGCTGCAGCAGCAGCGGCCGGGTCGGCCTTC
>JABFXX010000007.1 GCA_013368795.1 Kofleriaceae bacterium | reverse complement strand
TCCCACACCGACGAGTCGTTGCCGAACGCGTCGCCGCCGGCCGAGCGCGCCGCCGCGATCTGCGTCGCGAGCGTGCCCTTGCGGAGCTTCAGCATCTGGAGCTTCGTCTCGAACTCCTTGCGGCTCTTGTTGAGCTGGATCGCGTAGCTCGCGGCCTCGTGCTTGTCGCGCTCGATCTTCGCGTACTCGGCCTCGGCCGCCTTCTTCTCGCGGAGCGCGGTCTTCGCGGCCTCGTCGTCGCCGGCGCGCACGGCGAGCATCGCGCGCTTCTCCCACTCCGCCGCCTTCGCCTTGTACTTCTCGAGGTCGTTGTCGAGGTTCTTCGCGGTCGCCTTGTACGTCACGAGCTCGGCGAGCGCTTTCTTGCGCCCTTCCTCGAGCTCCATGATCGCCATCGCGAGCTCTTTCTCGGGATCGACCGCCTTGTCGAGCGCGGCGTTTGCCTTGCTCGAGATGCCGTTCTTGATCTTCGAGAAGATACCCATGGCGACAGCTTACCCTTACTCTTTGCCTAGCGCGTATTTGCGGTAACGCTGCCGGAATTGGTCGTAGGTGAGGCCGAGGAGCTGGGCGGCTTCCTTCTGCTTGTAGCGGGTGCGCTCCAGCGCGTCCTTGCACAGCCACGCCTCGAACGAGTCGACGCGCTCGGGCAGCGGAAGGCGCGGATCGTCGGCGAAGCCCGTCCCCGGTGCGGGAGCTTGCTGCGCCTCCGGCGGTAGCGCGAGGTCGACGTCGGCGCCGGTGAGCACCTCGCCCTGCGCCATGTACACGGCGCGCTCGAGCACGTTCTTCAGCTCGCGCACGTTGCCCGGGTAGTCGTACGCGGCGAGCCGATCGAACGCCTCGGCGCTGATCTCCTTCACCGTGATGCCGGCGACCTCCTGGCGGAACCGGACGAGGAAGTACGACGCGAGCACCGGGATGTCCTCGAGGCGCTGCGCGAGCGGCGGCAGATGGATCACCTCGAACGCGAGCCGATCGTAGAGATCGGGACGGAACTTGCCGTCGGCCATCGCCTGCTTGAGGTCGGCGTTCGTCGCCGCGATCACGCGGACGTTGACCTGGATCGACTCGCTGCCGGCGACGCGCTCGAACCGCTGGTACTCGAGGACGCGCAGGATCTTCGCCTGGAACTCGAGCGACATGTTCCCGATCTCGTCGAGGAACAGCGTGCCGCCGTCGGCGAGCTCGAACTTGCCTTCCTTCTGCTTCGTCGCACCGGTGAACGCGCCCTCCTCGTGGCCGAACAGCTCGCTCTCGAGCAGGCTCTCGGCGACGGCGGCGCAGTTGATCGTGATGTAGGGCTCACTCGCGCGCGGCGACAGCATGTGGATCGCGCGCGCGACGAGCTCCTTGCCCGTGCCGCGCGGCCCCAGGACGAGCACCGGGCGCGGCACCGCGGCGACCTTCTCGATCTTCGCCATCACGGTCCGCATCGGCGGCGAGTTGCCGACGATCTGCCAGCGCGGACCGGCGGCCTTGCGGAGCCGCTCGTTCGTCGCGCGCAGCTCCTTGTTCTCCTGCTCGAGTCGCTTGCGATCGAGCGCGTGCTTGATGATGCGCTCGACCTTCTCGACGGAGATCTCGAGCTTGTCCTCGAGATACGGGTCCTTCGTGATGAAGTCGACCGCGCCCGCCTTCACGGCGGCGACCGCGTCATCGATCGTGCCGTGGCCGGTCAGGATGATGATCGGCAGATCGGGCAGCCGCGCGCGGATCGCCTTGCAGATCTCGATGCCGCTGCGGCGATTGGCGCCGAGGTCGAGGTCGAGGATCACGAGGTCGGCCTCGTTGCCGCCGAGCCACTTGATGGCGTCCTCGCCGTCGTCGAAGCTGACGACGTTGCCGCCCTTGGCGCGAAACACGTCGCCGAGCAGGCGCCGAACCTCTGCCTGATCATCGACGCAGACGATGGTGCCGATCATGTTCTCTCCGCGCTCGTCCACCGGGGTAGCACGGCGAGCCCGTGCTTGTCGGTCGGCAACGTGATCGTGATGGTGGTCCCCTTGCCCTCTTCCGAGTCGACGGTGATCCGGCCGTGGTGCGCGGACACGACGCGCTCGGCGATCGCGAGGCCGACGCCCGAGCCGGTCTCCTTCGTCGTGAAGCCGGGGACGAACAGCCGGCCGAGGTGCGCGCGCGGGATGCCCGGCCCGCTATCGGCGACGACGATCTCGACGATCGGCGCCGCACTCGCGCCGGGGCCCGCGATCGAGCGCACGCGGACGCTCACGTTGCCCTGGCCGGCCGCACACGCTTCGGCCGCATTGTTGATCACGTTGAGCAGCGCCTCGCGGAGCAGCATGCGATCGCCGCGTACGTCGGGGAGCGCGGCCGTCTGCTCGAGCTGGATCGGCACGTGCTGGATGCGCGCCTGCGCGGCGATCACGGTCTCGTGCAGGAGCGTCGACAGCGTCACGAGCTCGACGGTCGGCGTCGGCGCCTGCATCGAGCGCAGGTACTGCGCCCACTCCTCGTAGAGCGCGGTGACGTCCTTCTCGAGATCCTTCAGCCGGTCGCCGACCTCGTGATCGCCGGCGAGCTTGCGCGCCGAACGCGTGCGCGCGCCGATGATGCCGAGGAGATTCTTCACGCGGTGGCCGTGCGCGTAGACGCCGGCGAGCACGTCGTGGCGTGCGACCTCGGCGGTCGCGGTCACGAGGCGCGGCGCGACGCCCGCGGCCGCCGAGCCCGCACCGGGGTTCGCGGCGTCGAGCAGGCGACCGACGACAAGGCCGAGGCTCGGCGACTGCGCGTCGAGCATCCGCGCGGCATTGCGCCATGCCATGCCGTGGCTCGCGTCGATCCGCAGCGCGCGCTCGATCTCGGCGAGTGCACCGGCCTGGTCGCCGCGATCGAGGACGAGCAGCGCGAGCCGGCATGCCGCCGCCGTGTGCCCGGGCTGGAACGTGAGGCCCATGCGATACGCCGCCTCGGCGCGGTCGCGCGTCTGGGGATCCTCCTCGCACAGGCTCGCGCGCAAGAAGTGGAGGCGCGCGCGATCGACGGGTGCGAGGTCCTCGCCGGCGACCGTCAACGCGAGCGATTCGAGCTCGCCGATCAGCTCGTTGCGCGCGCTCTGCGACAGCTTGCGCGCGCGTCGCTCGAGCCGGCGCAGCCGCAGCGCCGAGCTCGGTGCCTCGGCCTCGGCGGCCGCGAGCGCGTCGTCGATCATCGTGTCGGTCACCGCGGTGTCGCCCGCGGCGTGCCGCGCGGAGAGCAGCGTCGCGAGGCAGAGGTGATGGCCCGGCTGGCCGCGCACGGTGTCGAGCGTCGCCATCCCGTCGGCGGCGCGGCCGTGCGCGACGACCGATGCGGCGACCTCCTCGATCACGCCGAGCTCGACCGCTTCCTTCTGCGCCGCGGTCACCGCGCACTCGAAGGCAGCGGCGGCCTGCGCGGCGGCGCCCTGCGCATCGCCCTGGGTCTCGGCGGCGCGCGACAGCTCGAGGTGGGCACGCGCGCGCTCCCACGGCCGCACCTTCGGCGAGTCGAGCGCGGCCGACAGCGACATCCGCGCGGCGGCGAGCTCGCCCGCTGCGAGCTGCGCCCGGCCGAGCAGGATCTTCGTCGCCGGTCCCGGCGAGCGCTTCGCGGCTTCTCCGGCGTACGAGCGAGCGGCACCCGCATCGCCCTGCGCGAGCGCGATCGCGGTGAGCCGCAGCGCCGGCGCAGGATCGTCGGACGCCTGCAGCGCGCGAACGAGTGCGCTCTTCGCGGCCGCGGGCAGTCCAAGCGCCCAGTAACGATCGCCCAGCTCCAGCAGCGCGGCGGTGTTGGCCATGCGCGCGAGAGCTTACTTCAGAGCAGCTGCTTCTTGCGCTGCGTGAGGTGCTTGTCCATCGACTCGAGGGCCGCCCGGAGATCCGCGTTGTCGACGGACTTCGCGCGCAGCGTGCCGACGGCGCCTTCCATCGTGATCACGTCGGACTGCATGCGTGTTCGCACGGCTTCGTGCATCTCACGGAAGTTGCCGAAGAAGTCCTGCAGCATGTCGCCCTTGCGCAGGGCCGTGACGTTGCCGAGCCGGCCCTCCGACATCCGATCGAAATACATCGAGACCTTGAACAGCGGTCCCGCGACCTTGTGGGTCATGATCACGAGGTAGAGCGACAGGATCACGACGAGGCCGACGCCGACGCCGACCATCTTGTAGACGAGCGCGCGGTCCTCGGCGGCCATGCCGGCGGCGACCTGGCGCTGGAACCCGGCGAGGCTCTTGTCGTCCTGCGTGAGCGCCGCGAGGTCGCGCTCGATCGACTCGGACGCGGCGTGGCGCTGCTGGTAGATGAGGTAGCCGAGCGATCCGGAGATCACGCCCGACAGGATCGTCACGAGCAGCACGTAGCGAAGCTGCAGCTTCTTGTCGAGCAGGTAGTTCGACAGCTTGCGCTTGTACGGCGTGCGCGGCTTGCCGGCATCGCCCTTCGGCACGTCGCCGCCGAGCTTGCCGTCCTTCACCACGGTCGCGGAGGGTACGTCACTCAATGGATTTCTCCTTCCGCGCGCGCAGCGTGTACAGCTCGTCGATCAGCTCGCGATCGAGGCCCGCCTGGTCGGCCGCCGCGATCACGGCCTTGATGTGCTCGATGTCGTCCTTCTCCATCTGCACGATGCCCGCGTGTGCGTGCTTGAAGTGCTCGTAGAAGTCGACCAGCTGGTCGCCCTTGCGGAGGTTGTAGACCTTGTCGAGGCGGCCATCGCGCATCTTCGCGAGGTAGAGGCTCACCTTGAACAGCGGGCCTGCGACCTTGTGGGTCATCTTGATGCCGTACATCGCGAGGCCGACCATCAACACGAGGCCGGTGCCGATGAGCACCCAGAGGATGCGCATCCGACCGTGCTCGAGCGTCGCGATCGAGCCGGCCTGGCGCATCTCGCACGTGTGGTGCGCGACGATGCGATCGGCGAAGTCGGTCGGCAGCGTCGGCGTGATCGTCATCGACGACTCGTCGAGCTGAACGGTCGCGCGGCGCTCCGGCTCGGCGTCGGCGACGCTGTATGGCTCGCCGCCCTCGCACTTCACGACCGGGATGCTCGCGGTGCGGAGCGCGTCGACCGCGGCCGCGTCCTCGAGCTTCTTCTTCACATACTCGTCGCAGCCCTTTGTCTTGACCTGCAGCGGCGTCGCCGTCTCCGGCTTGCACTCGGCGTCGGTGCACCACAGCGCCTTCACCGCGAGCAGATCGTTCTGGCCGTTGTTCGCCGCGACATGCGCGGGGTCGACCTTCGACGGCGTGACCTTCGCAGCGGGTGCCGCAGGCTCGGTGGCGGGCTCGGTCTGCGGCTCCGGCGCGGGCGCCGCGGCCGG
>JABFXX010000392.1 GCA_013368795.1 Kofleriaceae bacterium | reverse complement strand
GGCGATCCCGGCCTCGGCGAAGCCCTTCTTGCGGAGCAGGCATGCATCGCAGCGGCCACATGCGCCACCGCTCGGGGTCGGGTCGTAGCAGCTGTGGGTGACGCCGTAGTCGACGCCGAGCTTGGTGCCGAGCTCGATGATCTGCGCCTTCGTCAGCTCGATGAGCGGCGCGTGGACCTTGAAGCCACCGGTGCGGGTCGCGACCTGGGCCAGCGCCTCGAACGCGCGCACGAACTCGGGACGGCAGTCGGGGTAGCCGCTCGCATCGAGCACGTTGACACCGACGAACAGGTCGCGCGCACCGATCGACTCGGCCCAGGCGAGCGCGAGCGCTAGGAGGACGGTGTTGCGCGCGGGCACGTAGGTCGGCGGGACGTCGCCGGGCGCGCCGATCTCGGCGAGCGAGCGATCTTTGGGGACGGCGACACCCGACGTCGTCAGTGCGGACGCCGCCAGCTGCGCGAGGTCGATGTCGATCACGCGATGCTCGACGACACCTTGCGCCTTGGCGACGCGCTTGGCGGCATCGAGCTCGACCTGGTGGAGCTGGCCGTAGCGAACGGTCAGCGCGTAGCACGCAAAACCCTGAGACCTCGCGACGGCCAGTGCGGTCGTCGAATCGAGGCCACCAGAGAGCAGAATTACCGCGCTCGCCATCGCCGCGCATACTAGCGTCCGTGAGCGGTGGCGACGAGCGCCCGAGCACGGGTTTGCCCGATCGAGCGCCGGGATCGCGACCGTGGCACGCTGTGCTCGCCGTGAGCGAGACGCGCAAGTTGCCAGCGTGGACGAGCCACGCCGCGATTGGCGCGGCGCTCGCCGTCCTCGTCGCGTGGTCGTTCTGGCAGCGCTGGCAGATCCTCGCGGCCTCGCCGTTTCCGCTCGGTGTCGACGGCTACTTCTATCCGATCCAGATCCGCTCGCTGCTGGAGAGCGGCTCGCTCCAGTATCCGGCCTCGCCGCTGACGTTCTGGTTCATGGCGCCGTTCGCGGCGGCGACCGATCCGATCACCGGTGCCAAGCTCGGCGCGGCCCTCGGAAGTGCGCTGATCGCCCTGCCCGCGTACGCCGTCGGCGCGCGGCTGGCGCGCAGTCGCGGCGCGGGGCTGCTCGCCGCGGCGATCGCGTCGACGAGCGCGAGCTCGGTGTACCTGGCGATGGAGTTCGTCAAGCAGGGCATCGGGCTCACCGTCGCGTTGACGGCGCTGTGGCTCGTGCTGCGCACGCTCGACGAGCCGACGCGGCGGCGCATCGCCATCGCGATCGGCGGCATCGTCGCGACACTGCTCGCGCACAAGCTGGCGGCGGCGCTCGTCATCGTGATCGCGGTGCCGGCGTTGGCCGAAGAAGCGCGCGCACGCGGCACGCTGCGTGGGCGGCGCCTGCTGTACGTGGTCGCGGGCAGCGTGGTCGCGGCGATCGTCGTGCTCGTCCTCGGCCTCGTCGCGCCGCAGCGGTTCCTGGCGCCTGGTGATGCAGCGCTGCTCGGCTCGCTCATGAGCTCGCACGCGCGATGGTCGGCACCGGCGCTGGTGATGCCGCGCTTCGAGCTCGCGTTCGATCACGAGGCGGTGGTCGGGCTCGGCAGCGCGCTCGGTGCCGCGGTCGTGCTGGTGATGTCGCGCGCCGGAAGGTCGTCGAGCTTGCCGACTGCCGTCGTCGGGAAACGAGGCCACGGAGAGCGCGTCGCGGCATGGGTGATCGTGATCTCTGGCATCGTCATCGGCCTGCCGTGGCTCGCCGTCGACAATCCGCAGGGGCTCGCGTTCCGGCTGCGCGTCGCCGCATTCGTGCCGCTCGCGCTGACGGCGCCGATCGTGCTCGCCGCCCTTGCGACTCGACTCGCGCCGCGCGTGCGCGACATCGGTTTTGCGGTGCTCGCACTGCTCCTCGCACTCCGCATGATCGACCGCCCCGTCGAGGGACGCGTCGTCGCGCATCCCGCGCTCGTGTCTGGTGTCATCGCCGCGACGACGAAGATTCCGGCGGGCGCGACGGTCATCGTCCCCGAGCGCCACATCCTGTTCATGGTCGCCTGGTACACGCGCGCGCCCGTCAGCCTACGGCCCGAGCTCGTGCCGTATCCGCAGCGCGTGCGCCTGTTGCCGCTCGCGTTCACCGGCATGGGCTCGCCGCTCGAGCACGCGCTCGACGAGGCGCGACTGCAACCGGATCTCGACCCGCCGATCGGGCTCCATCCTCGTCACCACAACGGCCTCGTGCTCGTCACCGAGCGAACGTGGGACTGGCTGATGAAAGATCTCGGCCCGTCGGCGAAGCCCTGGATCGACTGGCCGACGATCTAGATTCGGCTCGCTCCTCGAGCACGCGCTCGACGAGGGCACGGCTGCAGCCGGATCTAGATCCGCCGCTCGGCTTCCATCCAGGTCTTCGCGACGGCCTCGTGCTCGTCACCATGAGCTGATGAAGGATCTCCGGCCTTCGGCGAAGCCAGGATCACTGGCCGACGATCTAGATACGGGCTCGCCGTTCGAGCACGCGATCGACGAGGCACGCCTGCAGTCGGATCTAGATCCGCCGATCGGCCTCCATCCACGTCATCGCGACGGCCTCGTGCTCGTCACCATGGGCTGATGAAGGATCTCCGGCCTTCGGCGAAGCCGCTGGCCGACGATCTAGAATCACCGCCGATGAACGACCTCGCTGCCCAGATCCTGATCGAGCTGCCCGCCGGCGATGGCCCGGTCTCCGTCGGCGACGCACTCGAGCATCAGCGGCGTGCAATCGTCGCGTTGCCCGGCATGTCCGACGACGACGCGCGCGCGTACCTCGCACGCGAGCACTACTTCCGCACGTGGGAGCGGGCGCAGGAGGCGGCCGGGCGCATGATCGATCGCCGGTTCGAGGCGGCGGCCGATGCGATCGTCGCCGGCGATATCGCGACGCTCGGCGATCTGCTCGAGCTCGATCCGTCGCTCGCCCGCGCGCGCTCCGCGTACGGCCACCGCCAGACGCTGCTCCAGCACTGCGCCGCGAACGGCATCGAGTGGCCGCGCCAGCGCCAGACGACGAAGAACATCCGCGAGGCCGCGCGCATGCTGCTCGATGCGGGCGCCGAGCCCGACGCGACGTGCGAGAGCTACCGCGGCGACGACACGGCGATGACGCTGCTCTGTTCGTCGACGCATCCGGCAGAGGCGGGAATGCAGGCCGGGCTCGTCGAGACGCTCGTCGCGCGCGGCGCCGCGGTCGATGGGCCGAACGGCGACAGCGCGCCGCTGTGGACCGCGATCGTGTGGGGCTATCCGGCGGCCGCCGATGCACTCTCGCGTGCAGGCGCGCGCATGGACAACCTCGTGCTCGCCGCGGGCGCGGGGAATCTCGAGCGCGTGAAGGAGCTCGTCGATGCACCGCACGAGCGACTGCGCATCGTCGGCACCGACAGATGGCTCGATGCCGAGCACATGATCTCGTACGCGCTGATCTATGCGGCCGGCTGCAACCGCCGCGGTGTCGTCGAGTTTCTGCTGACGCGCGGGCCCGACCTGGCGATCACCGACCCGATTTACGACGCGACGGCGCTCGGTTTCGCGAAGTACGAGCATCCGGCCGCCGGACGTCCGCACGGCTATCCCGAGATCATCGCGCTGCTCTCGCGCTAGTCCCGCACTCCGAGCCGATCGTAGAGAAGCTACGCGCTAGTACCGCGCACCGACGAGCCTCGACAGCACGGCCTGGAATTCCTCGACCGAGACAGCGATGTGCTCGACGACACGGCCGTAGAGCAGCGTCGCCGGCACGCTGGCACCACCGCGCTCGCGCTCGGCGAGCTGCAGCTGCCAGAGGATGATGCGCTCGAGCCGCGTGAGGCCGTCGCGCGCGTCGCGCAGCTCGCTCAGCTCACTCTCCGACGGCCTTCGCGGTCGGCAGCGGCTCCGGCTCGGCCTTCTCGCTCTTGTCGGCCGGCGTCTTCGGCGTCTCCTCGCTCGCCATCATCTTGCGGATGACCGGCGAGATCGCGAACAGCGCGGCACCGACGATGAGGGCGAGGATGATGACCGTGTAGAAGAGGAACGAGAGGCCACGCGTCGCCGAGAAGCCTGCCGCCTGGCCCGCGATGAAGTTACCGATCGAGGTCGCGAGGAACCAGGTGCCCATCACCATGCCGGCGAGGCGCTGCGGCGCGAGGCGCGACATCGACGACAGACCGACCGGCGAGATGCACAGCTCCGAGCACGTGTAGAAGAAGTACAGCGCGACGAGGTACATGCCGCTGACCTTCTGGCCGCTGCCCACCGACGACAGCGTCGGCAGCATGATCACGAACGCGATCGCGATGAACGCCATGCCGATCGCGAACTTCATCACGCTCGACGGCTCGAGCTTGCGGCGGCCGAGCTTGATCCACAGCCACGCGAACACGGGCGCGAGCGCGATGATGAAGACCGAGTTGACGCTCTGGTAGTAGCTCGGCTCCATGAAGCCGAACAGCGACGGCGTCGTGTTGCGCTCGGCGAACAGGTTCAGCGTCGAGCTCGCCTGCTCGAAGATGCCGAAGAACGCGATCGCGCCGATGAACAGCGGGAGCATCGCGATGACGCGCTTGCGCTCGCCGGCGTCGCGCGCGCTCTTGTAGAGGCCGACGAACAGGCCGATCGAGATCACCGCGAGGATGATCGGGAACACGTTGCCGATCAGCTCCTCGGACAGGCTGTCGCTGAACGCAACGCACAACACCGCGATGACCACGACGAGACCGATGATCGCGCCGAGGACCGAACGATCGCGCGCGGCGACCTTCGGGTCCGACGGGATGGTCGGATGCAGACCGGCCTCGCCGAGGCGGCGCTGACCGAACATGTACTGCACGAGACCGAGCAGCATGCCGACGGCAACCGCGCCGAACGCGAACTTCCACGAGTAGATCGGGTCGATGCCCTGGTTCGCGAGGAAGTTGTGGAACGTGTTGCTCTCGGCGATGAACCCGCACGCGAGCGGTGCGAAGAAGGCACCGATGTTGATGCCCATGTAATAGATCGTGAATCCACTCTCGCGACGCGAGTCGTCGGGAGAGTAGAGCTGACCGACGATCGTCGAGACGTTCGGCTTCAAGAGACCGGTGCCGAGCGCAGCGAGTGCGAGACCCGGGTAGAACATGCTGTTCGTCGGTAACGCGAGCAGCACGTTGCCGAGCATGATGCCGATGCCGCCGTACGTGACCGCGCGCCGCTGGCCGAGGAAGCGGTCGGCGATCCAGCCACCAGGCAGCGAGAGCAGGTACACCGACGAGGTGTAGACGCCCATCACCAGGCCGGCCGTCACGTCCGACATGCCCAGCGCGCCGAGAGTCGCGGCACGCGTCATGTA
>JABFXX010000367.1 GCA_013368795.1 Kofleriaceae bacterium | reverse complement strand
GCTGAGCTCCAGCGACGACGACCCATCCGAACGCGGCCGCGCTACGTTCAAGAACGAGCCCTTCGGTCAAAGTGCCGGACCGCGCGCGCCCCCGCCCGTCATGACCGATGCACGCGGCCATTTCGAGATCACGAACTTGCTGCGTGGCAGGTATCAGATCGTCGCCGAAGCGCAGGCCGGCAAGCTGCGCGGAGGCGCCGTGGATGTCACCACGGACGCCCAGGTCTCGATCCGGCTCGCGAGCGTCAGCTCGCTTCGCGGCACCGTGCACGGACCGCATGGACCGACCGAGCTGTTCTCCGTACACCTTGAAGGACCGACGTTCGACACCGGCTCCTTTACCGACGGCGCGTTTGTCTTCCCTCGTCTCGATCCGGGCGACTACACGATCGATGTCGAGTCGACCGACGGAACGGGCAGGGCGAAGGTGCGAGTCTCGTCCGACGAAGACGCGTCCGTCGACATCCTGTTGGTGGCAAACGGGACGATCACCGGCCGGGTCGTGGACAAGGCCGGCAAGCCGCTCTCCGGCATGGGCGTCGCGCTCATTCCAGAGCAACCGCCCGGTCAACTCTCGATCATGCTGCACGAGCCACCCCCGAGCAGCGGCCCGGATGGACGCTTTCGGGTCGAAGGCCCAGCAGGTACGAGGACACTCGTCATTCTCAGCCGCAAGCCGACGGCGAAACGAGGCATCTCGGTTGCGTCCGACAACACGCTCGATATCGGTGACGTGATGGTCGACGAGCAACAGAAGTGATGAGCTCGGTAGGTGTCGATGCTGGAGCGAAAGATGAAGATCGCCGACGCCAATGCATCGCCTGGCTGCGTGCCATCGCTACGCGGCCGCACACGGCGGCACTGCGCCCGGAATGCTCCTTCCGTGTCACAACGAGCGAGGGCCAGGTGTCTTAGCTCCAAAAGGAGCGACAGATGTTCAGCAAAGTCGTCTACATGACTGTGTTCGTTAGCGATCAGGACAAGGCCCTCGACTTCTACACGACAGTACTGGGATTCGAGAACCGCGTGGACAATCGTAGCCCGCACGGGCGATTCGTGGGAGTCGGCCTACCGGGCCAGGACTTCCTGCTGGTGCTGTGTCCCGGCACGCCGGGCAGGGCAAACGCGGCCGCCGGCCAAGTCCCTGGCGCGGTCGTCGTCGAGACCGGTGACTGTCGCAAGGTCTTCGCAGACCTCAAGGCGCGCGGGGTGGAGTTCGAGACCGCCGCGCCACTCGACCTGCCGTTCGGTCGCATCGTTGTCGGACTGGATCCCGACGGCAATCGGCTCCAGATCGTCGAGCGACCGAAGCACTGACCGGAGAAGGGAGGAATGGGCGCGGACACCAGATCGTGGGACGTGTCCGGCATGCGGACATGCTTCTACGTCACGCCACGCGAGCCTTCGTCGCGGCGGAAGTGAGCCGGCAGGCCACGTTGCTTCAGATCATTCGGGTGAATCTCAGCGGGTTGGTCCATGTCGCTACCGTGATGCCTCGTCTGCGGTCTTCTCGGAGCCTTCAGGCAGCTCGCCTGCGCCGTTGCAGACGATGCAACGTCCGTCACCATGGCAGGTGCTGCATCGATTGCCGTTCGCGAGCTGGCCGCGTCCGCGACAGTAGATGCAGATGCGTTTTCCATCGCATTCGTAACACAGCTCGTAGCCAGCGGCGGGAACAGCGAGCGGGGCTAGTTCGGTTCCAACTCGATTCGAGTCGCGAGACGGCGGGCCCTTGGTCATGGCGAACGTGGCCGAGCCTCAATCTGCAAGGTATCGAGCACACGTCTGATCGCCGGATTCGACACGACCTCGGTGGCAGGCACGGCGACGTTATCGCGACCACCCACACCGATCGTGATCAGCAGCCTCGCCGCGCCACGCTCGATCACAAACCCGAACCACGCGGTGCGAGCAATCCCGCCGCCCGTCGCGAACGTCACCCCCGGTTGTTCGGCCCCGAGCACGTGGGCGCGATCGGCCCCTCCGAGCTCAAGCTCCTTCGTCCACGCCGGGACGAATTTCGATTGAATCAGCGCTGCGTCATCGCGCTCGGAACCGCGGCAATCAAAGATAATCAACAGCAGCGGGGCCCCGGGCGGACCGTTCAACTTCAGATATACATCGCTGGCCGGAAACTTGCGCGGCGTCATTGACCCAGCGCGCGCGTCGAGACGGATCGAGACGGGCGGCAGTCCTCGCTGCGTGGCTTCCTCAGCGCGAATCTCGACCAATTGGTTCACTTCACTCATCGCTACTCCTTATCGGGCACTGACGAGCCCACGCTGTCCCACCACCAGCGAAGTAGCTGCATGTCCTTAGCACCAACCTCCGCCTCCGTACGGCGACCTGCAATCTCACTGGTGATGACATGCTTCCCGTCTGGCTGAGCTTCGATCGAAACAATCTTGTCTGCGGTCATCAAGCTGATCAATCCGTGCCATGGCCAGTCCACATCGGGCGGCAAGTCAGCTCGCCGAAGCACACGCAACGGCACCGCCGCCAGACGTGCGACCGCATCCACGATCGTGTCAGCAATCTCGAGCTCGGTACCATCGCTCAGTGACCAGGTGCGTCCTTGTTTGCCGGGCTCGACGCCAGCATCCGCGAGACGGGAGCGTGCCTTCGAATCGAGCAGCAAAGCCCAGGGCTCACCTTGGTGACCACCGTCGTAGCTGTTGAAGGACATGCGTAGGCGCGTCGTTGGTCCATTCTCCCAGGGCATCGGTGTGCTGATGGTCAACTGAAGCATGGGGAGTGTGACGCTGAGCCATGCGGACTCGCCGAGCGGCGGAATGTCGAGTGACTCGTCCTCCCTGTTCTGGAAGTGCCTCTCGTGATTCACCTCAGTTGTCGGCCAGCGCTGAGCGAGACGCGCGCGCACTTGCTCGAGAATGCGGAGCTGTCCCTCGTCGGGAACGATGATGTTGTTCGGATCAGGGTTCATATGGCCTGCTAGTCGAACGTGATGATCGAGCGATGCTCGGGGACGGGGGAAGTGATGTTGTCCTTGCTTGGATCGGCACCGTCGCGTCGGCGGCTGGGCTCACGGCTGTATGCCTGATCCTTGATCGGGGCAGCCATGCGAACGGTGATGGTACGCCCGAACTTGGGCGCTTCGGACTGAAGCGCGGTCTCCAGATCGCCGGTGTTTTCAACTTCGTCATCCACGTGACGACCCTGCACGTGCCCCCGCTTCCCCTTTGGTCCGCCGACCGTCTCGGGCGAATAGGTCCACTGCATCTCGACACGCCCGCCGTTTGCCATCGCCTTGCAGAGGGCGCGTGCGAGTCCCCTGTACTGTTCCGCGTTGTAGTGCGCGTTAACGTTGTTAATGAACACGAGCTTCACGCCATGCTTGCCGAACAGCACATCGATGGTCTGGAGCGGGTCCCCAAACACCGCGACACTGTCAACACTGCGCGCCGGCATAGCCCTCTCCCAAGTCAGGTCACGCCTGGTGCGTGACCCATCGAACGCGCTCGGACCATACTCGGTTTGCACGATAGGGCCACCGTTGCGGTCAGACGCCTGGACCATGTCGACCGCGAAACTCGACTCGCCGGAGCCGATATCGACGATCACCGCGGCGCTATCGGGATGATTCTGGACCTCGACTGGCGTAGGTGATGTCGGCGGCGGGACCGGCGCAGACGAACGTGTGCGCGACAGCACGAGCACCTCGCGTGTCCCGGCAGCAGTCTCCGAGATCGCGATGATGAGCTCACGTGGTTCGCCGACCTCGATGAATGCTCTGTTGGTAGCGACCACGCGATCGACTAGCTCGCGGAACGTGCCGAGCGACTTCTTGCCTTTATGCAAGGCTCCGTTCGAGTCGAGTACCAGCTTATTGCTGAAGCCTGCACCGATGGATGCATCGACCGCGCGGCGAGCCTCGGCGAACCGGAATGCGTTTGAGAACTCGCCGCCGAAGAGCGCGCGATTCTGGGTCAGCGAGTGCTGCCACTCATTGATGACTCTGTGCAGCTGATGACGTCTCTGACCGTCACTTAGCTTCGTATCCCGGAACAAGTCCAGCATTTGGCCCTGCATGGCTCGAGATTGCTTCGTTAGCTTGGCGAGGGTCTGTGCTTCGGTGCTGCCTTTCTGATGGGCTGATGCGGCCGTCTTGAATGCGTTCGAGGCGGTCTCGCCGAACAGTGGGTCGGCAACCTGAAGACCGGCTTCGACCTGCCATTCGCTGTCGAGCGCAAGTCGTGTCGTGTCCGCGACGACCTGCTTGACGTCACCGCTCACACGCGCCTCGATCTCCTGCGCGTGCTGTTCGCCGCTCGCAAAGAAGCTCTCGCGCGAAACTACCGCGCTCTCGCTCGTTGCAGTGCGAGCGCCACTCGGCGCGGAACCGCGAGCGGCAAAAGCTGGCTGTGACGTCGTCGTGGCGACCTCGTGGTTCCCGAGCGCGCTTGGGACTTCGACGGTGCCGACCTTATGGTAGCGACCGGGAATCGTCCCGTTTGCGATGTCGTTTGCGCTTACCCAAATCGTGTCGCCCGTCCACGGGTCGTGGATGTTGTACTCGGTAGTACCGGCGGCTCCGCGTTTGCCCTGCACGAGCACGTAGTGCGCCTGTTCGTTCATGTTGTCCCCAATGACGAGCGGCACCTGCATGCCGGCGTCGAGGGAGCGATCGAGTATGACAACGACGTCGGCGCCGGCTGGGCCGTCGACCGAGCGGAATGTCATGCCCGTAACGCCGGATTGTGCGTTCAGCAGATCGTCGGCGTAGCGGCCGACACCGTGTGTATCACGTGCGTTTGCGACACCCTGGTGCTTCGCGGGCGAGCCGGGGTGGGAGCCGCCGTAAGCGCTCTCGAGCATTTGCTTCTCAAGATCGGCTTGGTTCATGTTCAGCGCGTTCGGATCGGATTCATGCGCTTCGCCGACCTTCATGTTGCGATTGCGTAGTCGCAGCGCGAAGACGGGGTCGTAGTTACCCCGAAGCGAGAGCGTCATGGCAGCGTTGCACGACGTCGACCACTGTTGCTTCACGCCACCTCCGACGCCACGCGGATCGCCGAGTGTCAGGTGGTCGATAAGCCAGCCGCGGTCCTTGCCCGCCATTTCCGCCGCTAACCACCTCACCTCCGACACGGAATTTCCGGCGGCGATCGCCTTGTAGAGGAATCCCTTCGCGACGGGGTCCGGTGTCGACGACACGATGGACGTGAACTCGGCGTAGTCGTGCTCCGGCAGCAATTGGACCGCGTGCTGTGCTCGATTGTGCTGCTGCGTTCCGAACATCACCTCGGGTGGTAGCGAGCCGAGCTGCTGAAGCGCAGGATGGTCCTTCGCGATGGTCGCGACGTCTCGCGACTTGGGCGTTTCGGACTGTGGAATCGCTCC
>JABFXX010000251.1 GCA_013368795.1 Kofleriaceae bacterium | reverse complement strand
GCGAGCGCCACCGGCGAGCTGTCGCTCCGCCGCGCGAACGTCACCGTCCAGTTCGCGATCGACGGCGCCGTCACCGGCCTGTTCCTCGACCACAAGACGATCGCGCCGCGGCCTGTCCCCGTCGACGGCACGCTCGACGCCTCGCTGACCGTCAGCCCGACTGCGGTCGCTGTCGACCACGCGAACCTGACGATCGGTGCGGCCGCCTGGACCGCGAGCGGCTGGCTCCGCCGCGGCTCGCCGATCTCCGGCCAGCTCGATCTCAAGCTCGCCCCCGCCTCGTGCATGAGCCTCGTGCACTCGATCCCCGTCGAGCTGCGCGGCCCGCTCGACGGCATCGCGATGACCGGCACGTTCGGCGGCCACGCCCGCCTCTCGATCGACCTCGCCGCGCCGCAGGGCGACGGCGTCGAGCTCGACACCCAGCTCGCGAACGGCTGCATCGTCACCGCCGAGCCGCCCGCCGCCGACGTCATGACGCTCGTCGGCGTCAGCGATCATACCTTCCCCGACGGCAGCCACGGCCGCGTTGGCCCGGAGGAGCCGACGTGGTTCGCGCTGCGCCGCCTCCGTTCGTACGTGTGGGGCGCGTTCGTCTCCGCCGAGGACGGCCGTTTTTTTTCGCACCCGGGCTTCGACACCGTGCAGATCGCGCGCAGCTTCGAGATCGATCTGCGCGACGGCCGGCTCGCTCGCGGCGGCTCGACGATCAGCCAGCAGCTGATCAAGAACTCGTTCCTGACCCAGCGCCGCAGCCTCGACCGCAAGGTCCAGGAGGCCCTGCTGACGTGGCGCCTCGAGGCGCGGCTCGAGAAGGAGACGATCCTCGAGCGCTACCTCAACATCATCGAGCTCGGGCCGCACATGTTCGGCATCCGCGCCGCCGCGGCGTACTGGTTTGGCAAGTCGCCGCGCGAGCTGACCGTCCACGAGGCGGCATTCCTCGCGGCGCTGACGTCCGAGCCGACGACGATGACCCGCCGCATCCGCCGCGCCGGCACGCTCGACGCCGACAGCGCCGCCCGCGTCGATATCATCCTCCGCGCGATGCGCCGCGACGGCGTCATCAGCACCGAGGAATTCAACGCCGCCCGCGCCCAGCCGCTCTGGTTCTCCGCCGCTGCCCTACGGCGCGAGACCTAGGCGCCTCTTCCTGCCAGCAAGGGAGCCTTGGCCAGGGCGCGTTTCGCGTGGGATAACCGCGCTTCGTGTCCACAGAGCAGCCTGGCGGCGATCATCCGTACACCTGGAAGGTGCATCCGTACACGTGGTTCGTCCTGAACCTTCCGTTCGGCGCCACGTCGGGCTTCGTCTCCGTGATGCTCGGCTTCATCCTCCACAAGCAGGGGATGAGCGACGCGGTGGTCGCGAGCCTCGTCGCGCTCAACCTGTTGCCGCACACGTGGAAGGTGTTCTGGGCGCCGATCGCGGACAGCACCATGACGCGAAAGCGCTGGTACATCCTCGCGAACGTCACGTCGTGCCTGACGATCCTCGGCCTCGCGTTCGTGCCGATCACGAAGGGCAACCTCGGGATCATCGAGTGGCTCGTGTTCCTCAACAGCCTGGCGATCACGTTCGTCGGCATGTCCGTCGAGGGCCTCATGGCCCACGCGACGCCGCCGGACCAGCGCGGCCGTGCGGCCGGCATGTTCCAAGCCGGCAACGTCGGTGGCGCCGGCTTCGGCGGCGGCCTCGGCCTGTATCTCGCCGAGAACATCTCGACCCAGGTCGCGTTCATCGTGATCGCGGCCGTGCTGTTCGCATGTCAGTTCGCGCTGCGCCTCGTGCCCGAGGCGCCGAAGCTCGCCATCGCGAAGGAAGCGCATTCCGACGGAACGGCGGCGATGCCCCGGGGGTTGCGCCATGCGTTCGGCCGGTTCCTCGAGGTGTTCAAGGAGCTCTGGTCGATGGTCTACTCGCGCCGCGGCGTCGTGGCGCTGATCCTGTGCTTCTTGCCGATCGGCTCTGCCGCCGCGCAGGGCATCTTCTCCGGCCAGATCGCGACCGACTGGGGCGCGAGCGCCGAGCTCGTCGCGACGACGAGCGGTCTCGCCGCAGGCGTTGCCGCGACGTTCGGCTGCATCTTCGGTGGCTGGCTGTCCGACAAGGCCGGCCGGCGCCTCGCGTACATGATCGGCGGCGCGATCCTCGCGGTGATCGCGATCGGCATGGCCGTGTCGCCGAAGAATCCGACGACGTACGGGATCTTCAACCTCGCCTATCAGGCCGGCGGCGGCATCGCGTACGGCACGTTCACCGGCTTCGTCCTCGACGTGATCGGCAAGGGCGCGGCGGCGACGAAGTACAACATGCTCGCGTCGCTGTCGAACATCCCGATCCTCTACATGACGAAGGTCGACGGCTGGCTGTCGACCGCCTATGGCCCCGTCAAGATGCTGTTCGGCGACGCCGGCTCGGAGATCGCGGGCATCCTCGTGTTCCTGCTCGTCCTCGTCATCGTGCGCCCCGGCAAGGAGAAGCTACCGATCGAGGAGGCCGCAGCCGAACCGGCGCCGCTCCCTGAAGCGAAGGCCGTCTAGGTACCGCCTACACCCGAGCCCCGGCGCGTTTACACGCCGAGGAAGAGGCGGTTGCCGAAGTTCCGCTCGAGGTCCGCGGCGAAGATCTTCTGGGCAGCGGCGTCGATGTCGTACGCGACGCGCTTGAACTCGAACGTCTTCTCCTCGGTGTCGTAGATCGTGTAGCTCGCGCGGTTGTCGTAGTCGCGCGGCTGGCCGACCGAGCCCACCGAGATGATGTAGCGATGCTCGGGACGGATGACGAACTTCGTCGCCACGACCTCGAACACCTCGTCGCGGGTCAGCGCGAACGACTTGCACAGGTGCGAGTGGCCGATGAACGTGACCAGGCCGAGGTCGTCCCAGATATCGAGGCAGCGCGTCGCCTGCTCGACGGAGAAGATGTACTCGAACTCCTCGAGGTTGATCGGCGAGCCGTGGCAGAACGTCAGGTCGCCTTCGCGGACCTCGTACGGCAGCGTCTTCAGCCACTCCATGTTCTCGGGCTTGAGCTGGCGCGCGTGGAGGTCGAGGGCCTGGCGGGCGGCGTCGTAGTAGTACGAGTAGTCCATCCGGCCGGCGACGGCGGCGTCGTGGTTGCCGAGGATCGTGATCGACGCGGTCTTGCGGATGAGGTCGCAGCACTCGTTCGGCGATGCGCCGTAGCCGACGACGTCTCCGATGCAGACGTACTTGTCGATGCGCTCCGACTTGAATGCATCGAGCACGGCGTTCATCGCCTCGATGTTCGCGTGCACGTCGGAGAAGATACCGATCCTCATGTACGGCCGTTCGATGATACCTGAAGTCGGGGCATCTGAGCGCTAGGTCTGGATGAGATCCGATTCGTCGAGCACGGCCTCGTCCTCGTCCTCGACGATCAGGTCGGACTCGTCGAGAACTTCTTGTGGTTGACTTGCGTCGAGGTCGTGGAGGGCCGCCTGTGCGACATCCGGCCGGTCGGCCTCCAGCGCCTCGAAGAACCGGCGCGAGAACGCCCGATTGACCGTGACTTCAGGGACGCCCTGCGGGCCCGGCCGTACGCTGACCTCGTCGCGAGCGGCATTCTGGTGGAGCTCGAGCGCCTTCTTCGCGATCGGCGCCATGACGCTCTGGCCGGCGGCCATCTGGTCGAGGGCGGCCTTGCCGCCGCGGACGCCGACGTGGGCCATCGCCCATGCGACGCGCTCCTGGATCTGCGGGGTGATCGCGTCGCCGAGCCGGCCGACGTGGGCCGCCATCGGCATCAGCGCGGTCGGTCCGACCTGGCCGATCGCGCGCGCGATCTCGCGCCAGATCTCGGTGGGCTCGCTCACGAGCTGTTCGATGACCGCGTGCGTGCCCTCCTCGGTGCGCAAGAGGGCGAGCGCGAGCGCGCAGCCATGGCGGAGGAACGCCTTGCTGCTCGTCAGGCCCTCGATGAGCGGCGCGGCCGCGGCGGGTCCGAACTTGACCGACTTACCGAGGATGCGAACGGCCTCGGCACGGCTCATCTTCTTCACCGCGGCGATGACCGGGCCGGCCGCGCGCTGGTCGCCGCGGTCGCACAGCTCCTCGGCCGCCGAGACGCGCTGGACCTTGTCCTCGAGGAGCGCGATCAGGTCATCGGTCGGGCGCGCGACCGAGACGGCGCCGGTCGGCGTCCGCTCGATCGAGCCCGAGACGACCGAGCTCTCCTCGCTCTTGATCGCGCCGTTGGACTTGTGGGCGCGCAGCTCGACGCCGAGCGCCCTCGCCTCCTCGGCGATCGCCTTGAGGTTGTCGTCGGCGGCATCGCCGTCGATGTCGTACGCGTCCTGATTGCGGCGCAGGACCTCGAAGCCGGCATCGAGCTTGACGATCAGATCGCGGCGCGACCGTGCAAGGCCCTCGGAGACTGCGATCTGGGCGAGCTCGGGGCCCATCCAGATGCCCCAGGCGACGGCCGACTCGAGGACGAGCCGGCGCAGCTCGCGCCAGCGCGACAGCGGGTAGCCGCGCGCGCAGACGAGGTAGTCCTCGCGCGACGGGCGGGCGAACCGGCGGGAGATCGCGAGTGCGCGGCGAAGGGCCTGCGCGGTGTCGAGCTGCGAGAGCTTGTCGTCGCGAAACTCGCTCGCCTCGGGATGCTCGACGCCGAGGATGTCGTAGCCGGCGCCGAGCACGAGGTCGCGCGCGCGCGTGTACGAAGGCTCGGTCTCGCCGTCGGCGGTCAGGCCGCGCAGGTGATCGTCGGCGGCGCGCATGATGTACGCGGCGTTCTCGGCGAGCGGCGCGATGACGCGAACGCGGCGAATGGCTGCGCCGCGGTGGATGACGTCGATCGTCAGCTCGAACTTCTTCGCGAGCGCGGAGAGCACCCCGCGATCGGGCTCGCCGCCGACGTCGAGCGGGATGACCGCGAGCTGCTGCGGGCTCGGCGTGCGCAACGCCGCGGGCGGACCGACGAGCAGGACGACGAGCGGATACGTCTGCGCGCGATGCAGCAGCACGCGGATGTCGAGATCGCCGCCGAGGCCGCGCGCGATCTGCTCGCCCGCGACGAGCGCCAGCCGGACCTTGCCGTCCTGGATCGCGACCTGCGACGTACCCGCGGCTGCCGCCGCTTCGACGAACCGATCCTTCTCGGCCGCGACCTCGACGGTCTCGGTCGTCAGCGGATCGGCGCCCGCCGGCATGGTCTCGTTGCCGGTCGGCTCGTCGTCGACCTCGACGCCATCGAACGCACCGGGCAACGGCGTCGGTTCCGGGATGCTGCCGGTATCGTCGAAGTTGTGCGTGACGTGCGGCTTGCCGTTAACCGGACCCGAGGGCCGTCGATCGCACGACGGTCCGAGCGACTCCTTGGCCCGAGGGTTCCCCTCGTGGGG
>JABFXX010000026.1 GCA_013368795.1 Kofleriaceae bacterium | reverse complement strand
GATCTTCGGCGGGAAGGCCGAGGCGACGGCGCGCGCCGAACACGCGACGCGCGAGCGTGCCGAGCTCGGTCGCGATCGCATCGAGCGTGCCGGCGGCGACGCCCTCCTGGCTCGCGACGGCGGTGAGGCCGGTGAGCTGGTTGCCGAGGCGAGCGAGCGCGAGGCGCACGGACTCGACGCGAGGCGATTGCTCCGGTGGGAGCGCGTCGGCGAGATCGCCGAGCCGCTCGACGACGGCGCGGACCGCATCGACGTTGTCGGGATCGGAGGCCGCCCACGTCGCGGTGTCGAGGTTCGCGTACGCGGCGAACGCCGCCTCGATCTCCGGCACCATCGACGCCTCGCGCACGATCGCGAAGTCGTCGTCGATGAACGTCGTCGTCCACGCGAGCAGGAGGTCGGTGAGCTCGGCGTGGCCGTCGCGCAGGAGCGCGTCACCTGCACGCGTCAATGCGGCCCACACCGCGCGGCGCAGCGCCGACTGATCGTCGGCGGCGCGCAGCATGAGCTGGCGAACGGCGGCCAGGCGCGGCTCGAGATCGGACTCGCTCGTCGCGCGCACGCCGTCGAGCAGACGGACGAGCGCACGGAGCCGGGCGATGCGGAGGCCGCCGTGGGCGACCGCGCCGGACTCGGGCTTCGCCTCGCGCGCGAGCAGCGCGGTCTCGATCGCGCCGAGCGCGCGCGCGAACTGGCCGCGCGCTGGATCGGTGTCGCCTGCGAGCGCGAGCACGGCGGTGAGCGCGTTGTCGGCGAGTAGCTCGCGATCGAGCTCGCGGAGGAGGCGCATCGAGTGGCGGCGATCGACCGCGTCGTCGTCGCTTGCGCCCGCGAGCCAGTCGGCCGCGGCACCGATCTCCTCGACGGCGATGCGCGCCTCGCGGAGCGCGGTCGGGACGTCGCCGGCATCGAGCGCGACGCGGGCGGCCGTGATCGGCACGCCGATTCCCTCGGCGCTCGCGTTGCCGTCGAGCTCGCGCTCGAGCGCGTGGAGCAGCGCCCACCGGCTGTCATCGGTCACATCCGCGTGCATCTGCTCGCGCGTCCACGTCAGCGCGACGCGCGCGGCCTGGGGAAGGAGCTGCGCGGATTCTTCACGGCGTAGCTCGGCGATCGCCTCCGCGCCCTCGAGCGGCGCACGCTGCACGAGCTCGAGCGCGAGCGCGTCGGCCTCGTCGGGCGACGCGAGCGCGAGGCCCGCCAGACCGAGGATCGTGCCGCGCGCGACGCCGGGTTCCTTCGCGCGCTCGACGAGGATCTCGATCCAGCGCTTCGCAGCGCCGCCGCGCTCGAGTGCCGCCGCGGCTGAGGCCGACGCGCGCCGCAGCTGCGTGTTCGACGACGTCGAGCGCAGCTCGCGATCGATGTCGTCGGCGAGCGCCGAGTCGACGTGCGCGAGGATGCCGCGCGCGATGCCCGCGAAGCGCCAGACGAGCGCCTCGCGATCGGCGAGCAAGCGCGCGAGGCCTTCGCGCACGCCCGCACGCGCGAGCACGCGAACACCACCGCGATCGCCGGCATCGTAGCGACGCACCGCCTCGCGTGCACCGTGCGCGAGGATGCGCGCGGCGAGGCGACGGCCCGGCAGCGAGCCGGTCGCGGGAATCTCGACCCAGCTCTGCGCGAGCGCCGGCTGGGCGAGCAGGCCGATCGCGAGCTCGCCGATCATCCCCGGCGCGGTCAGCGGCGCTGCAAGCACGACCTCGAGCCGCGCGCGCAGACCTTCGCTCGCGACGACCTTCGGCGACGTGCGCGCGAGCGCGACGAGGAGGCGCACGAACGTGTCGCGATCGGCTTCGCGTAGTCTCGTCAGCACGCGACGGCCGAGCTCGCGACGTTCGGGCCCCGCCGGCAGCGCCTGTGCGAGCTCGAACAGCGCGATCGCCGCCGACGCGGGCGCGAGCCAGTCGAGCTCCGCGAGCAGGCCATCGGCGAGCGCGGTGCGCACCGAGAGCAGGAGCTCGTCGGCGGAGATGCCTTCGAGTGGTGCGGGCTCGCGCTCGGCGATCGACGCGAGCATCGCGAGTCCCTGACGCGTGACCTGGCGACGCTCGTCGAGGTTCGCGAGCGCGTGCACGCTCGCAAACGCGGCAAGGTAAGACCTGCCCGTCCCCATTGGGGTTCATCGTACGCCTGCTAGTTGGTGGGCGTGAGGTCTGCGGCGGTCAACGTCTCCTTGTAGAAGACGTCTCCACCCGCACCTACACCCGAAAAGGTGAGGCGATCGCCGTCGATGTCGACGAGACCGAAGTTGTAGCGCTCCGCGCGAAACAGGACGCCCGCGACCGCCGGATCGGGCATGCCGATGCCGCGCGCGAGCGGGCCGACCTGGAACTCGCGGATGCCGCGCGCATGGCGATGGGTGGCGAACCAGTGCTGGTCGGCGCTGACGAACAGCACGCCCGACACGCCGGCGATCGCGTCGAACAACAGCGTTCGCTCGGCGATGAAGCCGATCCAGTGATCCTTGCCCGTGTTGCCGAAATCGAGCGGCACGCTCGTGAACACGAGCTTGAACGTCGCGGTCGAGCGCTTGATCGCGTCGACGAACCACGCGCGCTGCGTCTCGCCGAGCATCGTCTTGCCTGCACCGTCGGGCGCCGCGTTCGCACTGCGGTAGCGCCGACAATCGAGCAGGAAGCACTCGACGTTCGCGCCCCATCGCCACGAGCGATACTTCACCGCCGGCGCGCCGCGCAGCGGGAAGAACTCGTCCCACGCCTGCATTGCCGCGTCGTAGCGGCTCGGGTCCTCGTCGCGCCGCATCGCGTCCCAGTCGTTGCGGAACTCGTGATCGTCGTAGATCGCGCGCACCGCGACCGAGCGCAGCATCGCGCGCACGTGCGGCGACGTTCGCGCCTCGGCATGACGCGCGCGGTATTCCTCGACGGTCGCCGCCGGCGGACCGTTGTCGGTGTACGGGAAGTCGCCGAGCGAGACGTAGAGCTCCGGGCTCGCCGCCGCGACGTGCTCCATGATGTCGCTCTCGAACTCGCTGCTCGGATCGACGTCGGCCGACACCGCGAGACGCACCGGCCGCGGATCGTCTGCGCTCGGCGCGGTGCGCGCGTGATGGACGATGCGCGCGCCCGTGTCGGTCGAGACCGTCACCTGGTACGCGGTCGCCGGCGCGAGGTCACCGATCTCGAACGTCGCGCGCTGACCGTCGAGATCGCCCGCGGTGGTCGCGACGATGGTGTCCTGAGTGCGGATCTCGACGGCGACGCTGCGCGCGGTCGCAGACCACACCGCGACGAGCAGCGAATCGGCTTCGGGCTCGAGGATTGCCGTGGCGTGACGCGTACCTGTATCGGCCTCGACCTCGTTGTCGCCACACCCGAGCGCGAGCGTGGCGGCGCCGAAACACCCCAGCTTGAGGAAGTCTCGGCGAGAGGGCGTTAGCCGATACATGCGCGCCGCCGAGCGTAGCCGTCGTTTACTTCGTCCGCCATGAGGTGGGCATCGGTCTGGTTGTCGGTGTGTCTCGCGGGCTGCGCGTTCGAGCACGGTCAGGCGGGCGAAGAGACCGAAACGGGCTCGGGCTCCGGCTCTGGTTCGGGCTCGCAGGGGCAAGACAGCGACGGAGACGGCATCGCCGATGCGACCGATGATTGTCCAGCCGTCGCCAACGTCGACCAGCGCGATCACGACGACGACGGCCGCGGCGACGCGTGCGACACCTGCCCTCACCTCGCCGACTCCGATGCAGACAGTGACGCCGACGGCGTCGGCGACGCATGCGATCCGCATCCGACCGAGGCCGGCGATCGCATCGCGTTCTTCGAGGGCTTCTACGATCCCGTCGCATGGCACGAGGTGATCGGCCCCAAGTCATGGCAGCAGGCGAGCGGCGAGCTCCGCCAGATCCAGCTCGACGAGCCCTCCCAGATCGTGCGCGACGACAACCCGAACCCGGGCACCGTGTTTGTCGACGCGCGCGTGCGCGTGAACGCGATGTCGTCGGATACGGCGGTCCGGCGCTCGGCGGGCGTCGTCCTCGGCTACGGCGATCCGAAGCACTACTTCTTCTGCGGTCTCGCGGCCGCGACGCAGGGCAGCGAGATCAACGTCGGCGAGGTCTACACGGATTTCTTTGGCACCGCGCAGTACAGCTACGCTCCCGGCGCATTCGCCGCATCGATGTCGGGCGATTGGCTGACGATCCAGGCGCGGACGCGCTCCAGGGACGGCACGACGACGATCGAGTGCTCGTCTCGCCGCGCCGAGGTGACGGGCACCGCGACGTTCTCGACAGATGCAGACGCCGGCGGCGACATCGGCGTTCGAACGAACGGCACCGATGCGAGCTTCGATTACGTCTTCGTCGTCGAAGTGCCTGCGTCGTCTTCGTAGCGGCGTCGCCTCGCGGAGAACCGGGCACGAGATGTGCTCCTTGTCTCTGCATGCAGCCGCACAAGGAACACCGACCCCGCAAGCAGAACGCACTGAACGTGATGCGTGATGCGAGCCGATTGCCGCAGCCGTCGATCGTCGACGTCGATCCCGAGGATCCGTCGCAGCGGCTCGACGACGCCGGTCAGTTCAGCATCGTCGAAGATCTCGGGGTGGAGGCTCAGCCGGAAGCGGAGGCGAACGCGGAGATGGATCTCGCTTCGATCGAGTCCGAGGGCGACGAGACCGAGGAAGAGGACATGGAGGAGGCGAGCGCGCCCGAGATCGAGACGCCGAGCGAGACGACCGCCGACGCGCTGACCGCGAAGGCGGACGACACCGGCGACCTCTACGGCGTCTACAACGTCCCCGCCGAGGACAAGGATCCCGAGCTGACGACCGACACCGAGCAGTTCGTCGATTCGGATCTCGGCGAGAACTGGCTCGAGACGCTCGGCAAGCGTGCCGCCGAGTACGGCGCGACCGCCGAGCACGTCGTCGACGTCGTCGATGACAGCGACGTCGATCATCGCGGCCATCACAGCACCGAGAGCGGCGATCGCCCGGTCGCCGACAAGGGCTCCGGCGGCAACGGCGGGCTCTAGCGCGTCGTCTCGAAGATCTCGAACTTCCCGTTCCGATCGCTCGAGAAGTACGCGCGGCGACGATCCGGCACGAGTCGGAGGTCTTGTTCGAACTGCGCGGTATTCAGCTCGACGACCTCGACCTCGCCGCTGAACGGCTCGTCGACACTCGCGCGCGTCATGCGAAAGAAGTCCATGTCGCCCGTGCCTGCGCGCGTCGATGACTCGAAGTAGAGCTCGAACCCGCACGGGCTCATCCAGCCGCGCAGCTCCTCGCCCGGTGTGTCGGGCGGCTCGAGCTTTGCGGGGACGCTCCACGTCCCGGCGCGCGTCGGCCGTCGCGTGATGAACAGCTCGCTGCCACCGGTACCGCGCGAGGAGTGAAACACCATCGCGAGGTC
>JABFXX010000639.1 GCA_013368795.1 Kofleriaceae bacterium | reverse complement strand
AAACTCGGCACAGACGGCGAGCTTCAGCGCGAACGCCGGCACGGGCAGAAGAGACGGGCGGTGAAGCGCGGCGGCGAGCTGCTTCGAGAATTCGGCGTTGCGCGCGGAGTCGGTGACGAGGTTGATCGGCCCCGTGTACCGCGCGTCTTCGGTCGCGGCGGCGTAGGCGGCGACGACATCGTCGAGGTGGATCCACGAGACCCACTGGAGGCCGCTGCCGATCCGGCCGCCGACGAACAGCTCGAACGGCCGGCGCATCTTCGCGAGCGCGCCGCCTCGCTTCGCGAGCACGAGGCCGGTGCGCATGTTGACGACGCGCACGCCGAACGCGGTCGCGGCCTGCGCCTCGCGCTCCCAGTCGCGGCAGACGCGGGCGAGGAACGTGTCGCCGGGGGCTTCGGATTCGGTGACGGCGTCGTCGTCGAAGTCGGTGCTGGTGATCGCGAACGGGTAGTAGTCGACGCCGGACGCGACGACGAGAGCGTTCGGCCGCTGCTCGGCGGGGAGCTTGCCGATCGCCTCGACGATCGTGCGCGTGGACTCGACGCGCGAGTCGCGGATCGCTTGCTTCTGGCGCGCGTCCCAGCGCTTCGCCGCGACCGGCTCGCCGGCGAGGTGGACGACCGCCTGCGCGTTCGCGAGCGATTCGCACCACGCGCCTGGCGCCTCGATGTCTGCCTGAACGTTCTCGAGATCGCCGAGCCCAGCGCCCTCGGGCCGTTTCGCGGCGACCTTCGGCGGACGGCGGAGATCGCGGATGAGCGCTGTGACGTTGTGGCCCGACTCGAGGAGCTTGCCGACGAGTGCGGTGCCGATGAGCCCGGTGGCACCTGTGACGACGACGTTCATCCCGCCCTCCGCATGTTCATACGACCGCCGGTGCGCCGCGTCCCGGATGGGACGGATGCGCGATCAGGTTCGCGACGTGCTGCTTGGCGAGGTTGCACGCCTCGACGAGGTCGCGGCCGTGCGCGAGGTACGTCGCGATCGCCGACGACAGCGCGCAGCCCGTGCCGTGGACGTCCTCGCCGCTCGGCACGCGCGGCGAGCGCATCTCCTCGCGGCCGCCGGCATGGATGAGGATGTCGACCGACTCGTTGCCGCCGAAGTGGCCGCCCTTGACGAGCACCGCGGCATCGAGCTTGGTCGCGAGCTCGCGCGCCGCTGCCTCGGCCATCGTGGACGTGCCCGTCGGGTGACCGGTGAGCATGAACAGCTCGTGCTTGTTTGGCGTGACGAGCGTGAGGTGCGGCTTGAGCGCGGTCATCGCGTCGACGTAGTGGTCGTCGATGAGCGGTGCGTTGCCACGCGACGGCGCCATGACGGGATCCCACACGACGGGCGCGGCGCTGAGGTGGAGCGCGTTCGCGATCGCGCGCCCGATGTCGCCGGAGCCGAGCATGCCGATCTTGACGCCGCGGACCTCGATGTCGGTGAGGAGGAACGCGAGCTGATGGCCAACGACCTCCGGATCGCACGGATGGCTGCCGACGACGCCGGTCGTGTTCTGCACGGTGAGCGACGTGACGATGCCACTCGGTCGGCCACCGAGCGCGGTGACCGTGCGGACGTCGGCGATGAGGCCCGCACCGCCGGATGGATCGAGACCTGCGCACACGAGCACGTCGGGCGCGCGCATCTCGGCGGGAGCACGATAGGGAGCCATGATCGGGAGCCGCGGCGCTGAGCGTCGCGAGCGTTAGCGATCGAACGCGGGCAGGCCGGTGACGTCCTGGCCTACGACGAGCGTGTGGATGTCGTGCGTGCCCTCGTACGTGTAGACGCTCTCGAGGTTCAGCATGTGGCGGCCGCACTGGTAGTCATCGGTGACGCCGTTCGCGCCGAGGATGTCGCGCGCATCGCGGGCACACTCGCGCGCCATCGCGACGTTGTTGCGCTTCGCGAGCGAGATCTGGCCCGGCGTCAGCGTGCCGGCCTCCTTGAGGCGGCCCATGCGCCAGCACAGGAGCTGCGCCTTCGTGATCTCGTTGACCATATCGACGAGCTTCTTCTGGACGAGCTGGTAGCCGGCGATCGGCCGGCTGAACTGCACGCGGTCCTTCGAGTACGACAGCGCCTCGTCGTAGCAGGCCATCGCCGCGCCGACCGCGCCGTAGCAGATGCCGAAGCGCGCCTGCGAGAGGCACGACAGCGGGCCCTTGAGGCCGGTGACGCCGGGGAGGAGCGCGTCCTCGCCGACCTCGACGTCCTCGAGGATCAGCTCGCTCGTCACGCTCGCGCGCAGCGACCACTTGCCGTGGATATCGCGCGCGGTGAAGCCCTTCGTCTTCGTCGGGACGAGGAAGCCGCGGACGACGCCGTCGAGCTTGGCCCACACGAGCGCGACGTGCGCGACCGAGCCGTTCGTGATCCAGCGCTTCGTGCCGTTCAGGCGATAGCCGCCGTGCGTGCGCGTCGCTGTCGTCAGCATGCCGCTCGGGTTCGAGCCGAAATCGGGCTCGGTGAGGCCGAAGCAGCCGATCACGCGGCCGGCAGCCATCTCGGGCAGCCACTTCTGCTTCTGCTCCTCGGAGCCGTATGCCGAGATCGGGTACATCACGAGCGAGCTCTGGACCGAGCAGAACGAGCGAATTCCGGAGTCGCCGCGCTCGAGCTCCTGGCAGATGAGGCCGTACGCGGTCGCGTTCATACCGGCGCAGCCGTATCCGTGAATCGACGAGCCGAGCAGGCCCATCTCGCCGAATACGGGCACCAGCTCGTGCGGGAACGTGCCGTTGGAGAAATGCTTGCCGATCGTCGGCATGATCCGGGACGAGACCAGCTCGCGAACTGTGTCGCGCGCCATACGCTCTTCATGCGTGAAGAGCTCGTCGAGGGCGTAGTAGTCGAGCGCCGCGTATGCCATCGCCGGGCGTTATACGACGAAAACGCTATACTCCTAAGCCGGTGCGGCACCTCTGGCGAACGCTGGCGCTCTGCGTCGTGGCTCTCACCGCGGCGGCCGACGCCAAACCCTCGGCGCGCAAGGCCGATCCTCCTCGGAAGGCCGCTCCGAAGACTCCCAAGGCGAGCGCAAAGACTGCGCCGGAGCGCGCGCACA
Source organism: Kofleriaceae bacterium (assembly GCA_013368795.1). Classification (GTDB taxonomy): domain Bacteria; phylum Myxococcota_A; class Polyangia; order Haliangiales; family Haliangiaceae; genus JABFXX01. The sequence continues at coordinate 2,327 of JABFXX010000639.1, read as the reverse complement.
AGATCGATCTCGCCGCCGCGAAGCGCCTCGGCGACGCCTATCGCGCCTACGACGCCGGCGAGCTCGGCAAGGCGCACGATCTGCTCGCGAAGCTCGACGACAAGAAGCTTGTCAGCACCGACTACGCGCTGTGGCTGCGCGGCATGGTCGCACTGCGCTCGGGCGACGCCGCGGGCGCGCAGAAGCAGTTCGACAAGCTCGCCAAGATCGCCGACTCGAAGTTCGCGCCCGAGGTCCCGTGGCGGCTCGCCGATTGTCTGTGGCTCGAAGGCGATCGCGCGGGCGCCGCAAAAGCATACGCACGGCTGATCGCGCGCGACAACGCGGGTAGCGTCGGCGACGTCGGCACCGCGAAGTTCCGCATCGCGGAGGCGAAGCCAAGCGCGGCCGCATATCGCACGTTCGTGCTCGATCATCCGTCGCATCCGCTCGCCGCACGTGCCGAGAAGCGCATGCTCGAGCTCGGCGGCGCACCGCTGACGGCCGAGGATCGGCTCGACCGCGCGAAGCGGCTCACCGCCGCACACGACTGGGACGAATCGATCGCCGAGCTCGCGCTGATCCCAGCAACCGGCATCTCCGATTCGCTCGCGCTCCAGCGCGACTACTGGACCGGCACGACGCTATTCCAGATGCGCCGTCGCTACGGCGACGCGGCGAAGCTCCTGCTCGGCGTGTACGCGAAGATGAGCTCGCCCGAGGCGATGTTCCACGGCGCGCGCGCGCTGTCTCGCGCCGACAAGGACGACGAGGCGATCGAGTGGTACCGCAAGGTCGTCGCGACCTATCCGCGCACCTCGTGGGCCGAGGAAGCGCAGTTCCTCTCCGGCTGGCTCGAGTTCAACCGTGGCCGCTACAAGGAAGCGATCAAGCCGCTCGAGGACTCGCTCGCGAAGTATCCGCGCAGCAAGTGGGTCGACGACGGGCACTGGTTCCTCGGCATGTCGCATTACTTCCTCGGCCAGTGGGACGCGGCACGCAAGGAGCTCGCGGCGCTCGCCAAGTTCCGCGGCGCACTCGAGGGCGGCAAGGGCTCGTACTGGCTCGCACGGATCGACGAGCGCCTGAAGAAGAAGGACGACGCGATCGCCGGCTATCGCGACACGGTCTCGCGCCATCCGTTCTCCTGGTACGCGCTGCTCGCTCGCGCACGGCTCGCCACGCTCGGCGTCAAGATCGGTCCGTTCGGCGTCGACTCGCCCGCGCCGCAAGGTCCCAAGCTCGCCGCCGAGGTCGACGAGAAGCTCGCGTCCGACGAGCTGATCGAGCGCGCCGACGAGCTGATCGCGGCGGGCCTCGGCGTCGACGCCGGCCAGGAGCTGTCGCGCAACGAGAAGGCATTCCTCAAGCGCAACGATCGCGGCGCCGCATTCGCGATGCTGCTCGATCGCTATCGCAAGGCCGGCAACTACAACCGGCCGTGGCTGCTCGCGGTCGTGTACTCGGGCAGCGCGCTCGACGGTCCGCCCGCCGAAGACGCGCGGCGCTGGTGGGAGAACGCGTATCCGCGCGCGTACGCCGAGCTCGTCGACAAGTATCAGGATCTCGGCAAGAACCCCGACGGCTACCTGCACTCGATCATGCGCAAGGAGAGCGGCTTCAACCCGCACGACATCTCCTACGCCGACGCGCAGGGCCTCTTGCAGATGATCCCGCCGACGACGATGCGCGTCGCGAAGGCGCTCGGCATCCCGTACGACCCCGGCAAGCTCTACGAGCCCGAGTACAACATCAAGACGGGCAGCTGGTACATCGGCCACCTGCTGCAGAAGTTCAAGGGCCAGATCCCGTTCGGCGCCGGCTCGTTCAACAGCGGTCCGCGCCCGGTGATGCGCTGGCTCGATCTCTACGGCGACCGCGAGGTCGACGAGCTCGTCGAGCTCGTGCCGTACACGCAGACGCGCGAGTACATGAAAAAGGTCACCGAGAACTACGCGCGTTATCGCTACCTGTACGCGAACGAGGTCTACGAGCAGCCGCTCGTCGTCGACAAGCACTACCTCGACAATCAGCTGACGTACTGATCGCGAGCCCGCCCTGATCGTGCTCGTGCTCGAACGGACGAGTTACTTCAGGAGCGTGAACGATGTGTGCCCGTGCGCACTCTCCGGCGCCCGCCGCTGATCGTCCTCGACGAGCCGACGACGGGCCTCGATCCGCGCGCGCATGGCCCGCTCTGGGACACGCTCGCTCGCCGGCGGCGTCGGAGCGACAACAACCCTGGCACAGGGTGTACAGCGACGAGCACGAGCACGAGCACGAGCACGAGCACGAGCACGAGCACGAGCACGAGCACGAGCACGAGCACGAGCACGAGCACGAGCACG
>JABFXX010000036.1 GCA_013368795.1 Kofleriaceae bacterium | reverse complement strand
CCTCGTCGTCCGGCGGCGCCTCGTCGTCCGGCGGCGCCTCATCGTCCGGCGGCGCCTCGTCGTCCGCGGTTCGTCCGCATCGCACACATCCACTCGAGGTCCACGCATCGACGCAGATGACCGCGTCGAGCCCACTCGCGGTCGGGCTCCTGCGCTCGCTCGGCCTGTCTCGTGTCGTCGTTCCTCGCGAGCTCTCGGTCGACGAGATCCGCGCATATCGCGAGGGCACCGACGTGGAGCTCGAGGTCTTCGTGCACGGCGCGCTGTGTGTCGCGTGGAGTGGCCAGTGCCTGTCGTCGGAGGCCTGGGGCGGCCGCTCGGCCAACCGCGGCCAGTGCGCGCAGGCGTGTCGTCTGCCCTACTCGCTCGTCGTCGACGGCGCGACCCGCGATCTCGGCGAGGTCGAGTACCTGCTCTCTCCGAAGGACCTCGTCGGTCTCGACGCGATCGCATCGCTCGCCAACATCGGTGTCGCGAGCCTCAAGATCGAAGGACGCCTCAAGGGCCCGTCCTATGTCGCGACCGCCGTCGCGCAGTACCGCAACGCCGCCGCGCGCTCGGTCGGCGAGACCGCCCCGACGCCGCCTGTCGACATCCCGCTCGATCGCGAATCGCTTCACGTCGCCTATAGCCGCGGCATCTCGCGCGGCTTCCTCGACGGCGCCGACCACCAGACCCTCGTCGAGGGCCGGTTCCCCCGCCACCGCGGCCTCCCACTCGGCCGCATCGTCGAGATCGACGGCGACGAGGTCGAGGTCGTCCGCGATGCGGGCCAGCGCCCCGTCACCGGCGGCCGCGCCTCGGACAACCGCGCCGCGGACAACCGCGCCTCGGACAACCGCGCCTCGGACAACCGCACCGCGGACGGCCGCACCGCGGACAACCGCACCGCGGACGGCCGCGCCTCGGACAACCGCGCCTCGGACAACCGCACCGCGGACGGCCGCACCTCGGACAACCGCACCGCGGACGGCCGCGCCTCGGACAACCGTGCTTCGGACAACCGCGCCCCGGACAACCGCGGACGCGCGGACGAGCGGTACTCGGACGTCCGGCATCCAGATGGGTACGTCCGGCTGACCGACGTGCGTGCGGGGATGGGCGTCGTGTTCGATGCGGGCGAGCCAGAGAAGGCCGAGCAAGGTGGGCCGATCTTCGCGGTCGCGCCGACGGCGAAGGGCTATCGCCTGCGCTTCGGCAACCCGGGGCCGGATCTATCGAAGGTTCGCGTCGGTGACTTCGTCTGGGTCAGCTCGGATCCGAAGGTGACACGCGCCGGCGAGAAGGCCGCCGAGGCTGGCCGCGAAGCGCTCGGCCGCATTGCAGTCGACTTCGAGGTGTCCGGCGCGGTGGGGTCGGCACTCGAGGTTCGCGCGATCGTCCGCGGCCGCAGTGAGACGCACGATGGAGCATCGCGTCCCCGCGCAGAGGCGATGGTGCGAAGTACTGCGATCCTCGCAGCGGCGCGCGGCGCTGGCATCTCTCGCGAGCTGATCCTCGACAAGCTCGGCGCACTGGGCGGAACGCCGTTTCACGCGGGCGACGTCGATACGTCGAAGCTCGCCGCCGGCCTCCATTTGCCGGTGTCCGAGCTCAAGGAGCTGCGCCGGTCGATCGTCGCGCAGCTCGATGCCGCCATCGCGACGCTCGATCGCGAGGTGGTCGCTACATCTGTCAACGATCAGGTTCGCGCCTCGGTGACGCCCGCATCGGAGACCGCCCACGATACGGCGAACGTCGTCGCGTTCGGCAATCACGAAGAAATGGGGTCTGGCAATCACGAAGTAATGGGGTCGGACCCCATTTCGCGCTCGGTCGCCGCGAGCGGTGCCCCCAAGGTCGTGCCGCTCTGCCGCAACGACGCGCAGCTCGACGCCGTGCTCGACGCAGGTGCCGACGAGGTCGAGCTCGACTGGATGGAGCTTGTTGGCCTGGCGCGCGCCGTCGAGCGTGCGAAAGCGCGTGGGGTTCGCGTCGGCGTGGCGACGGTCCGCGTGCAGAAGCCCGGCGAGGAGAAGATCGACGCCCATCTTGCGCGCCTCGGTGCGGATGATGTGCTCGTGCGCAGCTGGGGCTCGCTTGCGTACTTCAAGGATCAGCGCGACGTCGCCGGCGAAGCCGCCAGATCGAGCAAGCACGCCGGAGCAGACAAGCGCCCCGATGCGGACCAGCGCACCGATGCTGGCCGCGACGCGAATGGACACACGGGTCCGCGCGCGGGCGAGCGGTCGAACACGTCGCCCGTGCTGCACGGAGACTTCTCGCTCAACGTCACGAACTCGATCACCGCGGGCTGGGTGCTCGGCCACGGGCTCGAGACGATCACCGCGGCACACGATCTCGATCGCGATCAGCTGATGGCACTGCTGGCGGCGTGCCCGCGCGGCCGCGTCGCGGTGACGCTCCACCACCACATCCCGACGTTTCACACCGAGCACTGCGTGTACGCGCACCTTCTGTCGACGGGGCGCGACTATCGGACCTGCGGGCGGCCGTGCGAGAAGCACGAGGTCGCGCTGCGCGATCGCGTCGGGCTCGTGCATCCAGTCATCGTCGACGTCGGATGCCGCAACACCGTATTCAACGCGCAGGCGCAGAGCGCGGCGACGCTCGTGCCCGATCTGCTCGCGCGCGGCGTGCGCAGGTTCCGGCTCGAGCTCGTGCGCGAGACGGCCGAGGAGGCGCGTCGGCTGTATGCGGCCTACGCCAAGCTCGTCGCAGGCGCGATGACGCCGGCGGACGTCGTGAAGGCGGCGGCCGTCCACGAGCAGTTCGGCGTGACGCGCGGCACGATGCGTACGCTGACCGTGCTCCGCTGATCCGTCCCGCACTGCGACGTCATGTCGTGCGGCGCCGCGCTGCGAGCACGACGGTACGCGCGAGCCGCGAGCACGACGTTGTGCGCCGAGCCGCGAGCACGAAGCGTAGTGCTGAGCCGCGAGCACGACGGTGCGCGCCGAGCCGCGAGACGACGGTACGCGCGAGCCGCGAGCACGACGTGGTGCGCCGAGCCGCGGGAGCGACCCACCTTCCGACGGGTGCCGCGACCTCGTGTCGTGCTGCGCTGAGCCTGGTCCGAGCCGCGAGCACGAAGCGACGTGCCGACCGAGCGTTTCACGATTCTTCACAAAGACACGATGACAACGCCAGCGAGTCGATCGCGCGACGTGATGGCGTGATCGATTGCGAAGTGTCGCGCATGCGCGCGGAATCGCGATGCGATAGCGCGATCGCTTGCGTGGCATCGACGCTGCTTTTCGCGTCCGCATGCGCCCAACCGCCTGCATTGCGATCCTCTGTCTCGCCGTACTCACACCCCAGCTCGCTCGCGCGGACCACGACGATGACGCCGACGATGACGCCCCAGACCGCCAAGAACCCGCAGGCTGGCCCGTGCCGGAGATCGTGCGTACCCAGGAGCGAGCAGCAACCGACGAAGGTGCACCGCGCCCGACGCCAGTCGCCGCATCGGCGGGATACGCGGTCCCGCGCACGGTGACGGTCACGTACACCGGCAACGTGCCGGTCGCGTCCGATGCGGCGCCGCGGATCGCGATGGAGGTCGCGCCCGCGACAAGCGAGCGACCGCGCGTGCTCGCGCTCTCGGTCGATCCGCTCGGCATCGTCAAGGGGAACTACGGGGCCTCGGTCGCGCGTCGGCTGAGCGACCACGCCGCACTTCGCATCGACGGCCAGTTCAATCGCGGTGTCGAGGGCGTGGCCGACAGCAGCTCGTGGCGCGTCGGCGTGTCGGTCCCGCTGTATCTGAACGAGACGTTTCAGGGACCGTTCGTAGAGGTCGGTGTGGCGGCAGCGCACCGGTTACTCGCGATCGGCATCTATCAGGACGAGCCGTACAACCTGCTTGCGATGCGCGAGTACACGGCCGGCCCCGAGGTCTTTGTCGGCTGGCAGCGGCTGTTCGGCAACGGCTTTCACATCGCCGTGGCGGTCGGCGCGACCGCGGACTGGACCACCAGTGATCAGCACGTTGGGGTGGTCAACGCGATCTATGGATCGGCGCCGCTCGCGACGCTCGGCGCCGCGACCCGCACGGATGCCGAGACGTACGTGCGGGTCGGCTACGCGTTCTGATCGGGAGGCGATGTGATCGGCATGTCGCGATGACGGCCGCCGCGAGATCCGGTGCGTCCCTCAAAGCCGCGACACGCGTGTCAGGAATCTCGCGATTTTCGTCGAACGGCTTTTCGGGATTCGACACGTGTTGGCCACCTCGGCGCGGCGGATCGCGAGGCGTCACGCGGACTTCGGTGTAGTGGCCCGGGCTGGCATCGGAGGTGCTCTAGGGCTCGCCATGCTGAAGCCGGTCGTCACCGCGTCGCTCCTGGTTCCCCTCTTTGCCACCGCCGCTCACGCGGAGACGGTGACCGCGACCGCTGACACGCTGGTCGTCGTGACGCCCAACGCACCGGTCGTCGTGAACACGAACGGCGAAGCGCAGGCGCCCGCGATCCAGCCGCCGGGTGCGGCCGAGATGCCGCCCGCCCCGCCCGCGCCGCCGGCCGCGGTGAATGGTGCGCCGCAGAACGAGGATTGGAACAACGTCTCGCACATCAACGGCGTGCCGGTGAAGGTCGGCGAGCGCAACGACTACCTCTACAACTTCAAGAAGACGAACCTGTCGGTGAACCCGTTCGGCCTCTTCTTCGGCTACTACGACATCTCGGCAAGCCACGCGCTCAACAACAACCTCGCGCTGTCAGTCGCGATTACCGGCTGGTCGTTCGATAGCGGCGACGAGCAGGGCTTCCAGCTCACCGCGAGCGCGCCGCTCTACTTCCGTCGCACGTTCTCGGGTCCGTTCCTCGAGGGCGGCCTGATCATCCGCACGACCGATGACGAGCAGTATTACGACTGCTACGACTGCAGCGCCACGAGCTCGATGAGCAACTCGTGGGTCGGTCCCGAGCTGCTATTCGGCTGGCACTGGACGTTCGACTCGGGCTTCAACATCGCGATGGCCGCCGGCGTCGCGAAGCGCATGAACAACAACAGCGAGTACAGCGACGGCACGGAAGCGAATGGTTACTTCCGCGTCGGCTACGCGTTCTAAGCGTTGCCGACGTTCGCGTCAGCTAGCGTTGCAAGGGCCGCCTCGAGCTATGCGCTTTGGGCGTCGGTCGACAAAGCGGGCCAGGCGGCTGCCTCGAGCAACGCGCTTTGGTCGGCCGACAAGGCGGTCCAGGCGGCCGACGAGCGGGCGTCGCCATCGCAGAGTCGGCTCACGAGCTGAGCGTCGCCACCGCGGCGTCGGCTCACGACCTGAGCGTCGCCACCGCGGCGTCGGCTCACGACCTGAGCGTCGCCACCGCGGCGTCGGCTCACGCGTTGAGCGTCGCCACCGCGGCGTCGGCTCACGAGCAGAGCGTCGCCA
>JABFXX010000352.1 GCA_013368795.1 Kofleriaceae bacterium | reverse complement strand
AACGACGGCAACTGAGGCCTAACCGAGCGGCCCCGCACACTTGCACGTAGTTCGACCTTGCGGAAAAGTCGCAAGTACATGCGTTACGCCCTCGTCTTGATTGCGCTGATCGCGATGGCTTGCGGTCCGCGTCCCAAGGAACCCGGCTTCTACACCAACTTCCCGGACCCGCGCGGCAAGGAGCTCACGCTCGGCGTCGGCGATCTCGTGTCGATCAACGTCTGGGATCAGAAGGACCTCAACACCGAGGCGACCGTCCGTCCCGATGGCACGATCACGATCCCGCTCGTCGGCGACATCAAGGCGGTCGGCCAGACGCCGAGCGCGCTGCGCGAGAAGATCAAGGCGTCGCTCGCGAACTACGTCAAGCTCGGCGGCAGCAACGAGATCACCGTCGCGGTGAAGACGTTCGTCAGCTACCGCTTCACCGTCCAGGGTGAGGTCTCGCGCCCGGGCCAGTACTCGAGCGTCAACTACCTCCAGGTCTCCGACGCGATCGCCCAGGCCGGCGGCCCGACCCGGTTCGCCAAGCGCGACAGCATGGTGCTGATGCGCAAGGATCCGAAGTCGGGCGAGACGATCTCGATCCCGATCGACTACGACCTGATCGCGTCGGGCAAGCGACCCGACATGAATATCTGGATCCTCGCCGACGACGTCATCTACGCGCCCTGACGCGCCTCGCCTCCGTGACGAGCGTCGCGCCGATTCGCGCGCACGCTGAACACGACCGCGATCGCGATGCAGCTCGCGATCACCCCGACCGAGATCAGCGGCGGCACGTGGAACCAGTTCGATAGCAGCAGCTTGGCGCCGGCGAACCCGAGGACCGCGGCAAGCCCGAACCGCAAGTAACGCAGATCCGCGAGAGCCCCGGCGAGCACGACGTAGAGCGCGCGCAGGCCGAGAATCGCGAGCAGGTTCGAGCTGTAGATGATGAACGTGTCCGTCGACACGGCGAACGCGGCGGGCACCGAGTCGATCGCGAACACGATGTCGGTCAGCTCGATCGCGATCAGCGCGAGCAGCAGCGGCGTCGCGACGCGCCTGCCCTCGATGTGCGTGATGAACTTGTGACCGTCGAGGTTCCGCGTCCACGGCACCTTGCGCTCGAGCCAGAGGAGCACGCGATTCTCGCCGTCCTCCTCGGGCTCCTTGAGCAGCTTCACCGCTGCGATCACGAGGATCGCGCCGAACACGTACAGGACCTCGTTCCACTCCTTCACCGCGGCGGCGCCGACGAAGATCAGGAGACCACGCGTGACGATCGCGCCGGCGATGCCCCACGTCAGCACGCGGCGCTGCTCTGTCACCGGGATGCGCAGCGCCTGGAACACGAGCAGGAACACGAACAGGTTGTCGACGGACAGGCTCTTCTCGAGCAGGTACGCGGCAAGGAATTGCTCGCCTGCCGACCTGCCGAACCTGATGGCGACGAACAGGTTGAACGCGAGCGCTACGCAGATCCAGCCGACGCTCCAGGCGAGTGCGCGCTTCTTGGAATCGACGTGGCTACCGCGATGTGCAAACAGATCGATCGAGATCGAAATTACGAGAACGAGTGCCAGCAGGCCCCAGGCCCACGCCGGCACGATGATGGACGACATGTCCACCTCCGGGATGTGAGGGTCAATCGAACGAGAACAGACTCAGTCGATCGACGGACGCGGAGGCCGAAATAGGGTCTCGCCGGAGGCGGAGGAGGGCATCGTCTCTGCGACGACGTACGAAATGCGTACCGTCCCTCGCGGCTGGGTGACGGGTTCCTGCACCGGCTCGAGGAAGGAGGGCACGTCGTCGGCGATGACGTCGGCGACCTCGGTATCACCCGGCATGTCGATCGGCATTGCACTCGCGTGTGCTGCTGCAAGCAGCAGGACAACGAGGGCCAGCCAGATCCGGGCGATCACGCCGGTGAGTCTAGCGCATCCGATCAGATCGTGCGCCAGCGGCACAGGAAAGACACGCGACCGACGTCGACGGGCCTGGAACGGTCGTTGCTGCCTCTACCCGCAAACATCGAGGAGTGGAGGATCATGAAGTCTGTCCCGACATTCCGGAGAACATCGGACTCCGGCGAAGACCAACCCGTAGCCGTCAAGATCGCGAAGGGCATGGGGCTATTCAGCCTCGCGCTCGGCGCGACCGAGCTAGCGGCTCCGCGCATGCTCGCGAGGCTGATCGGCATCAAGCCCGGCGTCGGGGTCACGACGACGCTGCGTCTCGCGGGCGTCCGCGAGATCATCGCGGGCATCGCCGTGCTCCTGGAGCCGCGCCGGCCCATGCCGATGTACATGCGCGTCGCTGGCGATGCCATGGACTTTGGCCTGCTCGCGCTCGGTGCGCGTCACCGCACGAGCACGCCAAGGCTTCTCGGAGCCGTCGGCGCTGTCGCGGGAGCTACGGCGCTCGACGTGATCGGCGCCGTCGGCCTATCGCGCGCTCGCGCCGCCGCGAGCCGTCCCGTGGTCTACGCGGTCACGATCAACAAGCCGCCTGCGGAGGTCTACGCGTTCTATCGGCGGTTCTCGCAGCTTCCACTCTTCATGGACTATCTCGAGTCCGTGACCGAGTACGACGCCAGGCGCTCGCGCTGGGTCGCGAAGCTGCCGCTTGGCAAGACGGTCAACTGGGAGGCCGAGATCACCGACGACATTCCCGGCCCGCTGATCGCGTGGCAATCGACCGAGGGCTCGCGCGTCAGGATGCGCGGCCGCGTGTCGTTCGCGCAAGCACCGGGTCGCAGCGCGACCGAGGTGCGGGTCGAGATGGTGCTCGGCTTCTCGGGCAAGCAGCCGAGCGCGATGCTCGCGAAGCTGTTCGCGCAGCCGCAGATCAAGGGCGACCTGCGGAGGCTCAAGCAGGTGATGGAGACGGGCGAGGTGCTGTTCTCGGATGCGAGCGAGTTCACCAGGCCGCACCCCGCGCAGCCGGCGCCCGAGGTCATGCGCCGTCCGCAGATCTTCATTCCGAATCCACCGACCGCCGAGAAAGGACTCCGTCGATGAGGGCCAACTGCTGGATGGGCAAGAAGCGCGTAAGCGTCGAGCGCGTGCCCGACCCGAAGATCATCAACAACCGCGACGCGATCGTGAAGATCACGGCGACGACCATCTGCGGCTCCGATCTGCACCTCTACAACGGCTTCGTGCCGACGATGCAGAAGGGCGACATCCTCGGCCACGAGTTCATGGGCGAGGTCGTCGAGGTCGGCAAGGGCGTCAACAACCTCAAGGTCGGCGACCGCGTCGTCGTGCCGTTCGACATCGCGTGCGGCAACTGCGAGCAGTGCATGCTGGGGAACTTCTCCGTGTGCGAGAACTCGAACCCGAACGCGTGGATCCCCGAGAAGCTGATGGGCCACGCGACGTGCGGCGCGTACGGCTACGCGCACATGACCGGCGGGTTCGCGGGCGGCCAGGCGGAGTACGTGCGCGTGCCGTTCGCCGACTTCAACCCTCTCAAGATTCCCGCGCATCTCTCCGACGAGAAGGTCCTGTTCCTGTCGGACATCTTCCCGACCGGATACATGGGCGCTGACTTCTGCGAGATCAATCCGCGCAAGGTGGTCGCGGTGTGGGGCGCAGGACCGGTCGGTCAGTTCGCGATCGCGAGCGCACGCATGCTCGGTGCCGAGCGCGTGATCGCGATCGATCGCTTCCCGTATCGTCTGAAGATGGCGATCGACAAGGCCGGCGCGACCGACGCGATCAACTACGAGGAAGAGAACGTGCAGGAGGTCCTGCGCGACTTGACCGGCGGCCGCGGTCCCGACGCCTGCATCGAGGCGGTCGGCCTCGAGGCGCACGGCACGGGCGCGCAGTACGCCTACGACAAGATGAAGCAGACGACCAAGATGCAGATGGATCGGCCGCTCGCGGTGCGCGAGGCAATCCTCGCTTGCCGCGGCGGTGGCATCGTGTCGATCCTCGGCGTGTACGCCGGGTTCGTCGACAAGTTCCCGCTCGGCGCGCTGATGAACAAGGGCCTCACGATCAAGACCGGCCAGTGCCACGTCCAGCGCTACATGAAGCAGCTGCTCGACCGGATCGACCGGGGCGAGATCGATCCGAGCTTTGTCATCTCGCACACGATGAATCTCGACGAGACGCCGCGGGGCTACGACATGTTCATGCACAAGCAGGACGAGGTCATGAAGATCCTGCTGCGCACCAACTGACCCGGCCCTGCGGTAGGATGGCAGCGTATGGGCCCGACCATTCGCTGCAAGCAATGTGGCGAGCAGCTCGAGGTCACGGCCCGATTCTGCGGCGCGTGCGGGGCGCCGCTCGTCGACGCGAACATCGAGCGCGTCGTCGGCCGTCGCTACGTGCTGAAGGAGCGGATCGGCGCCGGCTCGCTCGGCGTCGTTTATCGCGCGGAGCAGCAGGGGCTCGGCCGCAAGCTCGCGATCAAGCTCCTGCAGGCCGACGCCGCTGCGGATCCGACGGCGGTCGCGAGGTTCAGCCGCGAAGGCGAGCTGCTCTGCCAGCTCCGCTCGGCGCACACGGTGACGACGTACGAGTTCGATCGCGACGTCGACGGCTCGCTCTACATCGCGATGGAGCTGTCGTCGGGCAAGAGCCTCGCCGAGGTGTTCAAGCGAGAGGGCCCGCTCGACTTCCGGCGCGTGCTGCGCATCCTGTCCGGACTCTGTGACTCGCTCGCGGAGGCCCACGCGCTCGGCGTGATCCATCGCGATCTCAAGCCGGAGAACATCCTGCTCGAGGCGAGGCCGACGAACGCCGACTTCGTGAAGGTGCTCGACTTCGGGCTCGCGAAGGTCTTGCCTGCGAACCTCGCGCTGTCGCCGGTTGGCCAGACGGTCGGCGCGATCGAGTTCATGTCGCCCGAGCAGCTGCAGGGCAAACCGATCGACGCGCGCAGCGATCTCTACGCGCTCGGCGTCCTCGGCTACCTGCTCGTCACCGGTCGCCACCCGTTCGCCGACGCGCGCAGCTACGGCGACATGATCGCGGCCCACGTCTCGCGCGTCCCACCACCGGCGTCGACGGTGCGACCCGACCTCGCGATCTCGACCGACGTCGACATGATCCTGGCGCGCTGCCTCGAGAAGGATCCAGCGCGCCGCTTTCCTGACGCACCTGCTCTGGCCGCCGTGATCGGCGTGATGCTGCAGGTCGCCGCACCTGCGCATGCAAACGACACGATCCGCGTACCCGAGGGCGAGGAAGACACCGCGATCGCGCCGGTCCCGACGAAGAACGACCGGTGATGACCGTGCGGTTTCGTACGTAGTCTGAGTCGAGCACGCGCGGCCCCGCTCGTTGAGACCTGGCCGCCCACCAGGTCCGTGTTCGGAGTGTAAGCGGGACTAAGACTCAGCGGTCACTCAGTCCAATCCGTTACATCTCCGAGCGCAACAGCGAGGCGGCGCACGGGTTGCAACCGACGTCGCCGGGGTATGGGCCTTTTCAACGCACCGAACGTCGTCATTGCGACGCGCGCGCTAACAGGCGCCTCGCGAATGTCTGGCTCGATCGTCGTTCGCACGCCGTTCGAGCTGATCCGGGCGCTCGAGGAGAACGCGTCGATATCGACGGCGATCCTCGCCGATGTCTTCGCCGGCGAGCTCGTCATCGCGCGCTTCCTCCGGCAGCAGTACCCACACCTGCAGCTCGTCACCGTCCCGGGTGACTACTCCGAGGACGACGTCACCGAGCAGAACGAGATCGCTGTGAGCGAGTCACGCGCCAATGCGAGCCAGCGCGGGTACGGCCTCCTCCGCCGCGTCGGCTCGTGACGAGTACCAGAGGCGCTGCGCGCGGAACGCCTCGTTCGCGGCGCTGACGATCGCATCGGGGTGGATGTCGATCGCGTAGCGTGCGACGGCATCGCCGAACGCGCGGAACTGGGCGCCAGGCGCGTCGCCGTACGGCGTGAGGTAGCGCGAGCCGATGTTCATCTCGATCGGCAGCAATCGGCTCAGGTGACGGCGGATGAGCCCGGAGAGCAGCGTCAGCCGCTCGACCACGAACATCCAGCCGAGCGCCTGCGCGGAGGTCCGGACATGAAGCGTCGCGAGCGGAAGGGTCGCGATGTCGTGCGAGCTCATGCCGAGCGCGAGCAGGTCGTCGCGCAGTCGGCCCGCCTTTACCCTCGCGCGGACGAGCGATGGATCGATGTCGGCGATTCGCGAGAGCGCGACCTCGACCGACGCCTCGAGCCCGTAGATGCGGGCGAGGCACGCGCGATACGCGTAGCCGGTCGCGACCTCCATCATCGCGAGACGATCGCTGTCCGCCTGCTTGTGGTGCAGGCGGGTCTCCAACGCGAGCCGGACCAGCATCCAGGACGGCGTGCTCATGAGCGAGCGATCGGCAGTGCAAGAAATGTGAACTGCTCGAACAAGCCGCGGCGTAAGCCGTCATACCGAGTGTCGACGTGTCGAGCATTACGGCAACGTGCGAGTCCGCGCGGCGTTGTCGGCGCGCACGTTGTCGAGCGCGTGCTTGGCATCGCGGACGAGCCGGAGGCCCCGCATCTTCAAGCTCGGCGCCTGCCAGCTGATCCAGTGCATCGCGCGCGAGCTCGTCGCAAACCGCCGCTTGTATTCCACCTCACCGGCCATGAAGTCGTACTCGCTCAGGCCGCGCTGCGCGGCGTGCCGGATCGCGAACGCGTGCACGATCACACCCGGTGCAGTCTTCTCGACGAGCTCGTAGTCATAGCCGCACTGGTAGAAGTACGACCGGCCGCCGAACAGGAAGTTGTAGTGGTAGCCGATCGGCGCGGTGCCCGCGCGGAGGCGCAAGACCTGGACCCGGCCGAGCGGGAAGCACCGCTCCATGAGACCTCGGTGATAGTCGCGAAACGCCTGTGAAGCGAACGAGCCCGGCTCGCCGCGCGAAACCCACGTCTTCTGGTGAAGCCGCGCGAGCTCGTCGAGAAACTCGAGCGCCTCGGCCGCCGTCGTCGCCTCGTCGAGCCCGAGCTCGCCGAGCGCGGAGTACTTGCGAACATTCTGGCGGTAGCGGGTGCGTTCGCGCGGGGCGAGCAGCTCGACGATGTCCTTACCGGACGAGCGGACCTGGTCGAGCGAGACGTAGAAGCTCGGCGTGGTCTTCGCGGCCGCGTGTGCGCCACCGAACGCGGCATGGAGCCCGCGCAGCGAGCCACCGTCGAGCAAGCCCGGCGCCGCGAGCTCGTCCCACCGCTGGCGATCGATGTGCGCGCGCAGTGCGCGGCCGACCGCCTCCTCGTGGCCGGGTCGGCACAACAGGCCATTGAACTCGATGCACGCGCTGTCGGCATCATCCTCGCCGGCCGTGTTGAGGTAGATGCGACGGATCGCGAACGGCCCCTTGCGGACGGTACGGCGCACGAGGATCGCCGCGCCGACCACCGTGCGTTGCTTGTCGCGGCACAGCACGATCGACGGCCGCAGGCGTGGGCCGAACACGTCGAGCCACGCGCCGACCGCTTCGGGCATGAGGAAGAACGAGGCGTGCTCGCAAGCGACCGCGAGCGCCGACCACACTGTCGCGAGCTCGGGCCACCGCGTCCAAGCGTGCGACTCGACGACGAGATCTCGATGCGTTTGCGCGAAGAACTTCATGGCTGCACCCGCTCGGTGCATCCGCCATTCCGGGTCTGATTGACTGATGGTGGCGCTGGCGCTCGCGGTGCACCATCGAAGGGATTCGTCCGCTCTCCGGACGCGTCATGCAGCGACCGTTCGCGGCGCATAGCGGTTACACAGCCCGACGAACTTCAGATAGGGCGCCAGCAGCAAGCGGCCGCGAAGTCCCACCGCACGGACGGCCGCCAATAGATGGGTCCATTCGTGCCGGTTCCAGTACGCCCAGATCAACGTGATCGCGGTCTGCGTCGTCTTGGTCGTGTGCCACCAGGCCGGGTTGTAGAGCAGGTCGCCCGGGCCGATCGTGACGCGATGCTGTCTCGCATCCTTCAACTTTGGAAAGCGATGACCGTCGAGATCGTCGAAGTTGGTGATCTCGGAGACCAGGGGATCCTTCGCGGTGGGATACAGGTTCGGCGCATCGTCCGGGGGAAACAGGATCACCTCCTTCTCGCCGCAGAGCTGGGCGAAGAAGCCACTCATGCCCCAGTAGTCGATGTGCAGATATGGAAACGACGCGGCGGCACGCGACACGAACAGCTCGTATGCATTCTTCTTCACGGCGACCGGCCACTGGCTGGGCATCAAGGCATGCGAGCGCCAGTTGTCGCGCGAGTAGATCGGTTCGGGCGTGATGTCCTCGACGAGCTCGGGCAGCTGCTCGGCGACGTTGATGTTGCGCAAGTACGGTGCGTCGGCAGCCCCGCTGAAGATGCTGTCGACGAGCTCGCCGAACGGCGCCGTCTTCGGCCCGTTCTCGGTGCGATAGCTGACCGGGCGTGTTCCGACCTTGGTCTTCAGAGACGCAGGAGTCCATTTCATCGCGTTCCACGTCGTCAGTGCGCCCTTGATGACGACGGGCTTGCTCGCGAGGACGTGCTCGTGGAGGAACTCCTCGTTCGACAGGTTCGCCTTGATAGGCACGGTGTGAAAGCGTTGACTCATTGCCGAGAGCGTGGCTTCCGTCGTCGTGTTCCGCGAGGTCCAAGCGAAGCGGTCGAATACGCGAGAGCCCGCAGTCTTGAGGGCGCGCGGCTGCACAGGTCGCGCGGGAGCACGGCGCTCGTTTCGCGACGACAAGCGACGACCGAATCGGCGGATAGCTGACGGCAGATCGCTTGCACAGCCCTCGGTCGATGTTGAATTCAAGCCCTGCGGGAGTCCTCGCACCCTTTCACGCAATGGTGGCCCGCGCGAACGAGCTCGCGAAGCAGTTTGGTCGGCGGGCCGCGCTTCACGATCTGCAGCTTCGGGTCTTGAACAAGCTCATGCCGTTTCAGGTGCTGAAAGGCATGACGGCGACAGCAGACGAGATCGACAAGAGGCTGCTCGACGCTGGCGGCCTGGAGACGCGCTTCTGCACGCGCGACGAGCTGTACGCGGCCATGACCGACGCCGAGATGTCGGAAGAGATGACCATCGACTTCATCGAGGCGGCGCTCGCGAAAGGCGACGAGTGCTACGGCATCTTCGATGGGCAGAAGCTGGTGTCGATGGGCTGGTACTCGAATCAGCCGACGCCGCTCTCGGACAACCTCACGCTCTGCTTCGACCGCTCGTGGATGTACATGTACAAGGGCTATACGCTTCGCGCGTACCGTGGCAAACGCCTCCACGGCGTCGGCATGAGCCTGGCGCTGTACGCGTATACGAAGCGAGGCGCGCGCGGCCTCATCTCGTATGTGAAGTCGAACAACTTCCAGTCGCTGCGTTCGACCGAGCGCATGGGATATCGGATCTTCGGCGACATCTACATCGCACAGCCGATCGGCAGATCGGTCACCTGGTCGACGCCGGGATGCGCGGAGTACGACTTCCGAGTCGAGCCGCGGTCGAAACATCGAACGTGACGCGACGGGGTCAGGTGTCAGGTCTGACACCGAGCGGCGCGGTCATGGCGAGGCAACCACGAGCACCCACTCGAACGTCACCGAGGCGGCGCGCACGTGGAGCCCGATCTGAGGTTGCGCGGCCGATGGCGTGTACGTCGCCGTGCTCGTGCTCTCGTTCGCGTCGTGGACGCCGCTGCAGCGATACGGTCCGCCGTCGCGGGTCATCGTCACGACGTAGCGCTCGCCCGGCGCGATCGGCATCTGGCTCGTGTCGAGCAGCACGCCGGAGCCGAGGTCGACGAGGCCGACCCGGTTGGCGCCGGTGTTGCTGCGAAGTGCGTGACAGGCGATGCCCGCGTTCGCGCTCGCTTGATCGATCGTACCGGCACCGGAGTAGACGAACGCGCCCTCGAGCGCGTCGACGCGAAACGCCGCGCGGATCGTCGCGCGACCGGCGGGTGCAGGCAGCGTCAGCGATGCCGACTGCGAGCTGCCGGCGCTGACCGCTGCACCATCGGCGGTGACGTTCCACGTGCCGGTCGCCTGCCAGCCCGCGAGCCCCCGGTGAAAGCCGTCGAAGCGGACGATGCGATCGGCTCGCGTCGAATCGGGATCGCAGGAATCGCCGACGCCATCGCCATCGCTGTCCGGCGGTGCATCGTCTGCGATCGGCGGGCACGGATCGCACGCGTCGCCGAACCGATCGCCGTCCTCGTTGTCCTGCAGCGGATCGGCGACCGTGGGACAGACGTCCAGCGTATCGACGATGCCATCGCCATCGCGATCGGCGAGCGCGTCGGGGAGCGGATCACCTTCGCCGGTGCTGCACTCGTACGCGCCGCCGCGGAGCACGCACTGCTGGTCCTCGGGACACACCGGTGCGAGCGGATCGCAGACGACGCCGCTCGGCGCGTGCGGCGCGAAGCACCCCGTCGCAGCCGCCAGCAACCAGCCCGTCCCTCGCATGGTATACATCGTATATCCCTTGCGCCGGAGCGGTGTCCAGCGCGAAGTGACGCTCCCCTGGCACGGGCCACGCATCGGCTGCCGCGCGATGCACGCGTCGTCGAGATTCCGCGGATCTGAGCGCTTCGGACGCCCACAGTTGTTTGCAGCCGTCGCGCTCGTCGCATGCGGCTGCGGTGACGATGCCCCCGGCGCGCCAGCCGGCGACGCGACCGAGGGTCAAGCCGACGTCGCGCCCGATGCGTTCCGCGGCACGCCGATGCTCGAGCGCAGCGACCAGCTGTGCAAGCTCCTGAACGATCGCAACATCTCCGACCCGACCCAGAACCAGGTGCAGTTCCGCGCCAACGTCCTCGGCGCGGACCTCGGGATTCCCGTCGAGGTCGCGGGCAAGCTGTTCATCTTCTTCGGCGATACGATCGGCTTTGCCGGGATCTGGGGCGGTGGTCAGTCGCATCCCGATGCGGTCGGCTACGCGCTCGACTCCGCGACGGAGATCGCGACACATCCCGAGCAGCTGTGCACGCGGCTCGGCATCGTCACGTTGCCCGCGGCCTCGAGCGTCGGCCCGGGCGTCGATAGCCGCGTCCAGGCGGACTTCGCCGCGGGCGCGATGATCGCCCCGCCGAGCCACGGCCTCGGCGAGTTCATCCGCAACCCAGCGGGTGCGGGGACGTCGCGGTTCGCGAACCTGCCCGGCGACTTCGAGGTGCCGTCGGGTGCGTTCGCGCACGATGGCTCGATCTACGTGTTCTACACGACGGTCGTGTCGACGTCGGACATCTCGATGAAGGGCAGCTACCTCGCGCAGTGGCAGGCGCCGTCGACGACGGCGATCCCGGCGTACCAGATCCTGTATGGCGTCGACGAGCGGTTCGACGCGAACGGCCCCTTGCATGGCGACTTCATCAACGTCGCGGCCGAGGCGCACGGCGACTACGTCTACCTGTTCGGCACCGGTCCCTACCGCGAGAGCCCGGTGCGGCTCGCACGCAAGCGACTCGATTCGCTGGCGAGCCCCGGTGGGTTCGAGCTGTTCGACGCGTCGACGCTGACGTGGTCGCAGACCGCACGTGGTGAACCGATCATCGCGCCCGCGGGATACGGCGAGACGTCGGTGCGCTACTTCGCGAGCATCGATCGCTGGATGTTCCTCGCCGAGGAGCTCACACCGAGCCACAACCAGATCGTCGCGCGCTTCGCCGATCGCCCCGAAGGTCCATGGGGCGAGCCGATCGTCGTCCACGACATGGCGGACGGCGCGTTCCGCACGCGCTACTGCTGCGCGCCCGAGAACAACTGCACGTCGCCCCAGTTCATGAACTGCAGCCGCACCGGGTTCTACGGCACGTACCTGCTACCGCAGGCCAAGCTCGATGGCGATCGCTTCACGGTGACGTACACGATGTCGAGCTTCGACCCGTACAACGTCGCGCTGTTTCAGACGACGTTCGCGCTGCGTTGACGGCGCCGCCGCGCGACGAGGAGCACCGCGAGCACGGGCCACCACGAGCTCGCCGAGGTCGCCGCGCAGCCGGCGTGCTGATCGCCGCCGTCGTCGGCGGGGTCGCCTCCGCCGCCATCGTCGCCGCCGCCGCCATCGCCGCCCTCCCCGCTTCCGCTGCCATCGCCGGTCCCCGCATCGCCCGCACACGGCGCGGCGAGCCCGGAGAGCATCTTCGCGATCGCCGTCGGGTTCGAGATGATGCCGCCGTGATCGGCCGTCGAGACGAGGACGAAGTTCTCGATGCCGTAGCCGGGATCCTGAAAGCCCGCCGACGCGCCGGTGATCGGATCCGCGGTCGACACGATGTTCGTGTAGCAGACACCGATCGCGCGGTCGTGCGTCGGCAGCGTGTGGCCACCTGTCGCGACGCGGATGTACGTGCCGTCGGGCTCCGACAGCGAGCCGTGCAGGTTCGTCCAGTAGACCGGGTCGAACAGGTCGGACGCGAACGGCGACGCCGCGCCCGCCCGATCGACGCCGGCGATCTGACCGCCGACACCGGCGTAGAGATCGAGCGCGGTCGTGATCACCTGCTGTGCGGTGATGTTCGGATCGACCCTGCGCGCGGTGACGATCAGGTTCGGCAGATACAGGTCGTTGTCGACGAAGCCAGGCGCGCCGACGTGCGCGTACGGATGCTGGAGGCCGCCGAACGACACGACGCGGTGGACGAGCGACGCGCCGCCCTTGCCGAGGATGAAGTCCTGGATGACGCCGGTGCCCTCGGAGTAGCCGACCGCGTCGACCTTCTCCGCGCCGGTCGTCGCGAGCACCTGCTGGACGAACGCCGCGATCTGACCGCCCGACACGGTCAGGTGATCGAGGCCGGTCTGGCCGTCGTACATGCCGTAGTCGACGCCGTAGACGCAGTAGCCGTCGCCCTCGAGCGCGCTCGCGATCGCCCTCATGTCGGTGAAGTGCCCGCTGCGGCCGTGAACGAGCACGACCGGGTACGGACGCTCCGGCGTCAGCTGACAGCTGGGATCGTTGATGCCCGCCTCGGCGACCGAGCCACCGGCGACCATCCCGAGCGCGAGCACGACACCGCGGGTCTTCATGGTCGATGGTATACAGACTGTTTCCCACAGGCGTCAACGCGCCCATCCTGACGCTCCCTGGCAGGACTATTTCGCGGCGGGCTTCGCGTGCTTGGCGCGATATTCGTCGCGGTAGCGGATCACCATCTCGAGCTCGTCTTTCGAGAAGACCTTACCGGTCATCTCGCTCTGGACCTCGGCGGCAGCAGCCGACAGGTCGTCGACCATCGCCTTCGCCGGCTCGACGACGATGATGCCCTTGCGGGTGAGCGTCTTGGCGGCGTCGGCGTTTGCCTTGCGGATCACCGCGCGCGCCTTCTTCTGGCTGCGCTTCGCGATCTCCTCGATCGTCTTCTGATCCGCGGCGGAGACCTTCTTCACCGAGTCGAGCGAGTACACGGTCGCGCCGATCGCGAACGTCAGCGGGACCGAGGTCATGTACTTGACCTTCGTGTACCACTGCAGCGCGATCAGGCCGAGCGGCGAGCTGAACGTCGCGTCGATCCGTCCCGAGGTCAGCGCGGCATCGACCTCGGGAACGCCGAGCGGGACGCCCTGGAGCTTCAGGCGATCGAGCAGGTTGCCGCCGAGGTCGTCGTTGCCCCAGCTCCACAGCTTCTGCTTGCGCAGATCGGCGACCGTCTCGACCTTGTTCTTCGAGAAGAAGTAGATCCAGCCGACCTCGCCGCGCTCGGCGAGACGGAAGCCCTTCTTTTCGAACTTCTTCTGGAAGTAGGGCCACATCTTGCCGGCGACGTAGTCGACCTCGTCCTCGGACTGGAACAGGAGCGGCAGCTGGAGCACGAGGATCGACGGATCGATCATCGCCAGTCCCATCGACGTCACGGCCGCGCCGTCGAGCTGGCCGAGCTTGATCTTGCGGACGAAGTCACGCTCGTCGCCCTGCTGGCCACCGCCGTAGTACTTCACGGTGACCCGCTTGTCGGTCTTCGTCGCGATCTCCGACGCCGCGCGCTCGAGCGTCTCCATCCAGGGACTCCCCGACGGCGCCAGCGTCGCGATGCGCATCTCGTCGGCTGCCGCCGGCCCGGACCACACGAACAGACACCCGATCACCACGAGCGCGAGCCTCATGGCATCGAGCTTAACGCGCTTGGGGCATACTGCGAACGTGGCTGCAGTAAAGACCCGGAAAACCAGGCGCGAGCCCGCGACGCCGGCCAAGCGAGGCACGGGCGTCCAGCTCGGCAGCGATGTCGCGCGCAACATGATCATGTTCGGCGCGACGCGCGTGTTCGTGACGAAGGGATTTCGTGCGGTCTCCGTCGAGGATCTGCTCGAGGCGGGCCAGGTCTCGCGCCGCACGTTCTACCGGTTCTTCAAGAGCAAGGACGACGTCGCGCTCGCGATGTACACGCTGGGCACGTCGAGCCTCGTCGAGTCCGTCCGCCGCGCGATCGCCAAGGACCAGGACCTGCTCGGCCAGCTCGAGCGCTGCATCGACATCCATCTGAGCAACGCCCAGCAGATGGGCCGTCTCGTCTACGTGCTCGGCGGCGAGGCCCAGAGCCTCGAATCCCCCCTCTATGCCCGTCGCATCGAGGTCCACGACATGCTCGTCGACATGTTCAAGACCGAGGCTTCGACCGTCGATCCGCTGCTGATCCGCGCGCTCGTGATCGCGCTCGAACAGATCACCCGCGTCGTGCTGCAAGAAGGCGACGAGGGCCGCCGGGTCACCCCGGCCGCGATCGCGCGTGCCCGTGCGGTCATGCTCCGGATCGCGACCGGCACCGTCGCCGGCCACGGCGCGCGGGTCTCGCCCATGCCGACCCTATGAACGCGGTCGCGAGGTATACGCTACGTATCCTCGACAGCTAACAAGCGTGCTGCCTCGCTGACCTTCCCTGTCTGACAGGTCGATCGCGCGATCGAGGTTGCACACGGTGGGAGACAGCTCCCCGGCGTGTGCACGCCAACCGCGCGAGAAGCATCGTGCGATCGCATGGTATACGTCGTGTATATCTCGCGAGCCATGAAGAGTGGCGCATCGAGATGGTTGTGCATCCTCTGGCTCGCGGGCTGCACGGCGGAAGTCGACGTGGTGACGAGCGACGAGGTCGGTTCGGGATCCGACGACGGTTCCACCGGGGAGGTCGGCACGATCGCGGCGGTGAACAAGGGCCCTCGGTACGCGGCGATCCGCAACGCGGCGAGTGCGCGCGGGATGCGCAACGCGTACCTGCTCGCGGGCATCGCGAACGACGAGACGAATCTCGCGCATTGCTGGTCGGAGGCGACGTGGGCGTGTCAGGGCCCGCCGTCTCCGGACTGCGGCGGCGGCCCGGTGATCGCGGGCGCGGCCGACGGCCCGTGCTCGATCCACCAGGGCGGCCTCGGCATGTTCCAGTTCGACGCCGGCACGTTCAACGACACGCTCGCCCGCTACGGCAACGACGTGCTGACGATCGACGGACAGATCCGCAACGCGATCGACTATGCGACGTGGATGGTCAAGATCTCGGCCTACACGACGAACGCCGAGACCGACGCCAAGGCGCGCGCGTGGATCAACAACTACGATCCGAACAACGCGGCGCTGCGCGATCAATGGATCTCGACCGTCGTGCGCTACTACAACGGCTGCCAGCCGTCGTGGGACTGCTGGGGCCCGCGCTACCAGACGTACAGCGACGGCTACTGGGCCGCGATCGACGAGCCCGGGGGCCTCGGGTTCTGGGCGAACACGGGCACGACGTGCAACGGCTCGCCGCCGACCGTCGGCGCGATCGACGCGAAGTACCGCGCGCTCGGCGGCTGCGGCTCGCTGCTCGGTCGTCCGATCACGAGCGAGCAGGCGACGCCCGACGGCGTCGGCCGCTTCAGCGTGTTCGAGCGTGGCTCGATCTACTGGACGCCGCAGACCGGCGCGTTCGAGGTCCACGGTCTCATCCGCGACAAGTGGAGGGACCTCGGCTGGGAGGTCGGCTACGGCTATCCGATCACCGACGAGATGACGACGCCCGACGGCGTCGGCCGCTTCAACGTGTTCCAGGGCGGCTCGATCTACTGGTCGCCCGAGTCGGGCGCGCACGAGGTCCACGGTCGGATCCGGGACAAGTACGCGGAGACCGGCTGGGAGGCGGGGCCGCTCGGCTACCCGACCTCCGACGAGTACGTGGTGAGCGGCGGACGCCGCAGCGACTTCGAGCACGGCTCGATCACCTGGGACGCATCGAACGACACCAGCACCGTCACGGTCGACCCGTGAGAGGGACAGGAGAGATCATGTTCAATCGAGATCGAAATTGGATTGCCATCACGTTCGCGCTCGCGCTCGGCGCGGGCTGCGCGGCACCACCGGACGACGACACCACGGCGGATCCCGGAGGGGAGACGGGCTCGGGCTCGACCGGAACCGGATCCGGAGATCAGGACTCCTCTTCGGGAGGCGACGGGACCGGCTCTGCAGAGACGATCGCGGCACAGACCTGGAAAGTGCTCGAGCACGACTACCAGCCGCAGCAGACCGGATACTGGTGCGGGCCGACCGCGACGCACATCGCGCTGTCGACGAGGATGGCGGCGCCGAGCCAGGGCGCGCTCGCGAACGAGTTACCGACGACGGTCAACGGAACCGACTGGATCGGCCAGGTCACCCGCACGCTCAATAGCCACCTCGGCGCGCGCTACGCGACCGTCGAGATGCCAAACGATCCACCGAGCGCAGCGCAGCGCGATCAGCTGTGGCGCGACATCGTGCTGTCGATCGACGCCGGGCACGGCATGGTCGCGAACATCGTCGCACCGCCGAGCAATCACCCACCGGGCTACCCGAACGAGACCATCTATCACTACTTCACGCTCGTCGGTTACAACCCCGCGACCCACGAGGTCTACGTCGCCGATCCGGCGAACTTCTCGGGCAACCACCACTACTGGCTCTCGCTCAGCCAGCTCTCGACGCTGATCCCGCCGAAGGGCTACAGCACGTATCGCTGCGGCGTCGGTCGTACGATCGGCGTGATCGACGAGCGCTACCAGTCGTTCGGTGGCTGCGGCTCGTTCCTCGGCGCGGCGCTGACCGACGAGACGCCGACGCCCGACGGCATCGGTCGCTACAACGTGTTCCAGAACGGCTCGATCTACTGGACGCCGTCGACTGGCGCGTTCGAGGTCCACGGCGCGATCCGTGACAAGTGGGCCGAGGTCGGCTGGGAGGCTGGCTTCCTCGGCTACCCCATATCGAACGAGACGAAGGCACCCGACGGCATCGGCCGGTTCAGCGTGTTCCAGAATGGCTCGATCTACTGGTCGCCTGCGACGGGCGCGCACGAGGTGCACGGCCGCATCCGCGATGCGTGGGCCGCGGAGGGCTGGGAGGCCGGCCACCTCGGCTATCCAGTCTCCGACGAGTACGTGGTGCCCGAGGGACGGCGCTCGGACTTCCAGCACGGCGCGATCGTGTGGACGGCAGCAACGAACACGACGCAGGTCGTCCCGTAGCGTCGGCGGAATTTCCGCATCCTCGGCATTCGTCGCAGCAGATCCGTCTGTAGGTGCCCGGGCATCGACGTGCCAAGGTTTGAACATGTTCGCGTGACCTTGCTCCTCACATGCGTAGTTCCCATGCCATCTCTCACGGGTGGCGCGTTGCGATGGGTCGCACGAAGATCGATCGCGATGAGCGGTCGCCCGAGCCCGGCGCCGATCGTCGATTCGAACGCCTGCGGAGATCTGCGAATCAGCTCGGCTGGTTCCTCGCGATCGTCGGTGCCTACTTCGTCGCGGGCAAGCTCGCGCTGACGATCGCGATCCCACCGGGCTACGCCGTCCCGGTGTGGCCGGCCGCAGGCATCGCTGTGGTCGCGGTGCTCCGCTACGGGTACAAGGCGGCCCTGGCAGTCGGCATCGCCTCGTTCCTCGTCAATCTGCACCCCGGCAATCCCGTCGGTACCTTCGTCGCAGCGAGCATCGCCGTCGGTGCGTCGCTCCACGCGGCCAGTGCGCGATTCCTGATCTATCGATTCGTCGGGTATCCGTGCAGCCTTCTGCGTGGCCGGGATGTCGTGTGGTTTCTGCTTCTGGCCGGACCGGTCACGAGCCCGATCCCCGCGACCTGGGGCACCGCGACGATCTTCTTCGTCGGTCTGATCTCGCACCATGCCATCGCCATCACCTGGGTCACGTGGTGGGTCGGTGACTCGATCGGTGCCGTCATCTTCGCACCGATCCTGCTGGCGTTCCTCGGGTCACCCGTGGATGTCTGGCGGCGGCGCCGCCGGACCGTCGTCCCGTCGCTGCTCGTCGGCTTCATCGCCGTGACGCTCCTGTTCGTGCGCGTGCGGACCTGGGAGGAGAAACGCTACGAGGCCGAGTTCGCACGACGGTCCGAGGTCCTCACCGAGGCAATCCAGCGGCAAGCCGAACGCTACGTCGATGCGGGCACGGCGGTGGCGAGCCTGTATCACGCGAGCGAGCAGGTAAGGCTCGACGAGCTCTCGACGTTCGTCTCGTCCATCTTCGAGAGGGACCGAGGCATACGAGGCGTTGCCTGGATCAAGCGAGTCGATGCGGCGAATCGTTCTGCATACGAGCAGCGAACGCGCCCGTCGAACTTCATCTGGGAAATCAGCGAGAGAGAGACGAAGCAGCCCGCCGCGACTCGCCCGACGTACTATCCAATCGATCAGCTCGTACCGTCGAGCGTCCATCAAGGAGCGCTCGGTTTCGATCTCGGCTCCGAGCCCGTTCGGCGAGCTGCGATGGATCGAGCTCGCGATACCGGAACCATCGTCGCCACGCCGCCGCTTGGCCTCGTTCGCAGCAGGCAGCCGGGGCTGCTCATGCTGGTTCCCGTCTATCGCTCGGGGGCCGCGACCGCGACGGTCGCCGAACGCCGCGCGAATCTCACCGGCTACGCCGCCGTCATCATCCGCGCAAGCGACATCATCTCGACCGCGCTCGGCGGGTACGATCGCGACGGGCTCCACATCCGCCTCGTCGATGCGACGCCGATGGTCACATCGAGCGTCCTCTACGACGACCAGCTCGAGACGTCGTCACGTGGCGTCAGCGACGCCAGATCATTCCCCGTTGCAGGACGCATCTGGCGGGTCGAGACAGCACTGACGGCGAAGTCGGTCGAGGCCGAGAGCGCCTGGCAGTCGTGGTTCGTGCTCGCCGGTGGGCTGTCCTTCGTGTCGCTGCTCGGCGTGGTCCTCCTCGTTCTCACCGGCAACGAGAGCCGTCTGCTCGCCGCCGAGTCGCGGTACCGCGACCTCAACGATCGTTCGCCTGATATGTACGCCACGCTCGATGCCGAGACCGGCGTCATCCTTGACTGCAACGAGACGGCAGTCGCCGCACTGAATGTCGACAGGCACGAGCTGATCGGCCGGCCGTGGACCGACCTCTACGACCGCGCGTCTCGAGAGTCTGCGGATGAAGCGCTCGAAGAATTCCGTCGAGTCGGCGAAGTTCACGATGTCGAGCTCCAGCTCGCGCGCAGAGGCAGACGTCCCCTCGATGTGAGTCTCAGCGTCACCGCACTCCGCGACGATGCCGGACAGATCGTGGCAGGTCGTTCGGCATGGCGCGACATCGGTTCGCGCAAGTTGATCGAACGCGATCTCGCTCTGCGGCTCGCCCTGGGCGACGCCCGACGCTCGCTCGACGACGAAGTGGACTACGGCACGTTCGTGGCGGGTCGAGTCGGCACCCATCTCGATGTCGATCGCTGTTACTTCAGCGACATCGATCTCAAACACGACACGATGGTCGTCCTGGACGACTACCACCCGAGGAGCAGCTCGATCGTCGGCGTGACGCCGCTCGATGTCTACGGTACAGCCGCGCTCGCGCTGTTGCGAGTCGGACGTACGCTCGTCATCGACGATACCGCCGCGGACCCGCGTACCGCCGCGAGCTACGCGACTGGCTACGAGCCGCACGGCCTCCGAGCGGTGCTCGGCGTTCCACTGCTACGTGAAGGTCGCTGGGTCGCTACGCTGTGGGCCGCACACTCCGAGCCGCGCAAGTGGGAACCGAGAGAGATCGTCCTCTTGCAATCGGTCGCGGAGCGGACGTGGCTGTGGATCGAGCACGCTCGAATGGTTCGCAGGCTTCGCGAGCTCAATCAAAGCCTCGAAGAGCGCATTGCCGCGCGGACGCGCGCCCTCGAGCTTGCATTGCACCAACAGGAGATCCTCCTGCGTGAAATCCATCACCGGGTGAAAAACAATCTCCAGGTGATCTCGAGTCTCCTCAGCCTGCAAGCCGGCGGCAGCGATGACCCCGCTCTCCGGACCGCGCTCTGCGAGAGTCGCGATCGGATCCAGTCACTCTCGCTCGTTCACGACCAGCTCTATCGGGCGTCGAACGCGGCGACGATCGAGATCGATCAGTACCTCCGCCAGCTGGTCGCATCCATCGAGAGCACTCACCACCGGCCGACCGTGAAGATCCGCGTCGAGGCGACTCCGTGCTCGCTTCCGCTGGATCAGGCCGTGTCGGTCGGCCTCATCGTCAACGAGCTCATCACCAACTCGCTCAAGCACGCGTTCCCAGGTGATCGTGGCGGCTCGGTCGTGATCTCGGCGCGGGTTGAAGGCACGGTCCTGCGACTGTCGGTGCGAGACGACGGCGTGGGTCTTCCAGCGGGATTCGATGTCGCGAAGAGCACGGGGCTCGGCATGATCATCCTCGATACACTGTCTCGGCAGATCGGTGCCAAGCTCGTGATCAAGAGCGACCACGGTGCGTCCTTCGAGCTACTCGTTCCACACGCGCCGCCGTGCGAGCCGAAGTCCTAGTCCCAGTCGGGACGCACGTAGATCGCGGCGCCGAGCGGCATCACCGAGACGCGCGCCTTGCGATCCTTCGACGAGCCGGTCGCCTGCGAGAAGTACAGCGT
>JABFXX010000573.1 GCA_013368795.1 Kofleriaceae bacterium | reverse complement strand
CTTGAGGTTCTTGCGGATCGTGATCGCCTCGCGGATCACCTTCCACATGTCCTTGAGCGGATTGACGCGCGAGCGGCCGTCGTCCATCCACTCGACGCCGACCTCGGCGATCGAGAACCCGCGGCGCCGCGCGAGCGCGAGGATCTCGAGGTCGAACGCCCAGCCGTCGACGCGGCCGTCGCGGAACAGGTCGCGCGCGGACTCGGCGGTGAACGCCTTGAAGCCGCACTGCGTGTCGCGCACGCCGGGGACGAGCGACTTCTGGATCACGCGGTTGCAGAGGCGGCTCCACAGCACGCGGTAGAACGGCTGCTTCTTGTCCGTCTTCGCACCCTCGGCGTAGCGCGAGCCGATCGCGATCTCCGCCTTGCACGACACGATCGGCGCGAGCAGCTTCGGCAGCTCTTCGGCGGGCATCGAGCCGTCGGCGTCGCACATCACGCGAATCTGACCGCGCGCCTCGAGCATGCCGCGGCGGACCGCAGCGCCCTTGCCGCGGTTCTGCGGCTGGCGGACGAGGCGAAGGCCCGGGATGGTCGCCGCATGCTGCTCGACGACGCTGCACGTTCCGTCCTTCGATCCGTCATCGACGACGACGATCTCGTAGCGCAGCGGCTGTGTCGTCAGAAACGCGTGCAGCTTGGCGAGCGTCGGCGGAAGGCGATGCTCCTCGTTGTACGCGGGAACGACGATCGAGAGGTCGACAAAGGGAAGCAGTGCGGTCATGACAAGTCTCCTTACGAGAGCGACATCGAGGCAGAAGGACTCGACACGGAAACGGTTGCGATCGGACGGCGGAACACGAGCCGGCGCTGCGCCGGATAGGTCCACGCGAGGAACACGAGCGCCGAACAGATGACCTTCGCGACGAGGTACGGCGCGCCGAGCTTGACGGCGATCAGCTGCATCGCGAGCGCCATCAGCAGTGCGGTCGCCACCGCGACGAGGCCGAAGCGGCCGAGCTGCTTCGCGCTGATCGGCGAGCGATCACGAAACGCGATGTACTTGTTGAGCGTGAAGCCCACCGCGGCACCTGCGGCGGCGGAGATGAACGCGGCCAGCGGCACCGACGTGCCGTGCTCGACCTGGAGGACGAGCAGCGAGACGTCGGCGACGGTGGCGGCGATCCCGCCGAACCCGGCCACGATCATTTCTCGAAGCTGCATGTCCGCCGGATAGAGCAGCGGATGTGCCATCGGCGCGCAGTGCGGCAACGCCGCGAAATATCAGGCGTTCCCTGTGCGAATCCGTGTTGAGACCTGGTGAAAAGCTATCGAAAGACTCGACAGTCTAATCGCCCACGCCGGCGTCGACCGGGTCATCACTGGCCGGTTCGTCATCGGTCGCGGCGGGCTCGTCGCTCGGCTCGGCGACGACGTCGGGTTCCTCCGGCGTGCACTTCGGCTTGCGGCGCGGCGCGACGAGGCCATCGGCGCCGGCGAGCGCGATCGACTTCGGCTCGGTGGCCGGATGGATCTGCGCATCGAGATCGAAGATCGCGACGCCGGTATCGCCCGCGATCGCGAGCTTGCGATCGGACACCCACTCGAGCGCGAGCCCGGAGCCTCGCTCGAGCGGTCCCTGGACGACACCGGTCGCCGCATCCGCGACGAACGCGCTCGCGGCCAGCGTGCCCGGCTCGCAATCGTCGGCGAGCGCGACGAACGCGAGCTGGCTGCGATCGGGTGACCACGTCGCGCTCGTCGAGTCGATGAGCCCGGGGCTCGGCGCCGCGACCACGCGATGCGACGTGCCGATCCGGATCGCGCTCGCGAGGAACTGCTCGTCCCAGTCGGCGCTGATGTTCGCGACGGTCGCGCGGCCGAGGCGCGCGGTGCGGCCGCTGATGTCGAGCCATGTCGCGTCGGCGAGCTTGGCCGGTGCGCCGACCTTGTCCTTCGGCGGCGTCGGCACGAGCCGGAGTTGCGGCTCCTCGTCGAGCGCGAGCCAGTCCTTGCCGACGCGCACGATGAACCGCTTCAGCTTCTTCGTGTTGTACGCGACGCGGATCGGGCCGGTCGTCGCGATCGCGATCGGCCTGCGCGTCTTGCCGGTCGCGAGATCGACGAGGCCGATGCCGACCTTCGTCTGGTGCTTGCCGGCCTCGGCGATCTTCTGCCGCGTGATGTACGCGATGCGCGACACGGAGCGCGACGGCAGCTGCGCGACAACGGCGCCACCGGTGCGCGTCAGCCGGAACCACCGCGAGGACTCTCGATCGAACGCGAACAGATCGCCGTGCGAGGTGACGACGATCGCGCGCGCGAGCGCAGCGGTGAATCGCTCGCGATCGGCGGTGACGCGATCGCGCCACGCCTTGCCGGTCGGCGTCGCGAGAAACTTCTGCAGCGCCGGTTGATCGAGCGATGCCTGCGCCCACTTGCCGAAGTCCGCCGTCACCGCCTTCTGCAGCGGCGGCAGGATCTGTTCGATCCGGCCGAGCTTCGCGCGCGCGACCGCGAGCAGGTATGCGGCATCGAGATGATCCGGATCGGCGGCGAGCGCCTGCTCGCACGCGGTCGCGACGCCCGCCCAGTCGCCCTTCTTCTCGGCAACTCTCGCAGCGCGAAACGACGCGTGACCGGGGCGCGTGCGATAGGCAAAGCCCGAGAGGTCGGCCATGCCGAGCTCTGCGGCCGGTAGCACCACCGGCGTGGCCTCCGTGGCCGAGCCCTGACCGGCATCTTCAGCGGCCGGCGCCTTGTGGGCTCCGGGCTTTCCGCAGGCCGCCAGCGCAGCCAGCAGCGGGATGCACGAGAAGGGTCGACGGCCCGTCGCCATTCTCCGAGGGGTTATCACGTACTCGCAGCGATCGCGAAGGTTTAGGCCATTGCCGTACTCCCGCCGGCCTGTTATAGACCGCCGCCCGCCGTGTCCATTGGTCGTCTGTTCCTCGTACCCTGGCTCGCCCTCGGTGCCTGCCAGGACCCTCCGCGCCAGGCATCGGCGCCGGAGTCCGCGGCCATTCAGGTCCGCGACGGGAGCGGTGCGAGCATCGCAGAGCTGCGGCCCAGCCGGCCGTGCCGCGCGACGATCGCGGGCACCGAGCTGATCGTCGGGGGTCCGCCGCTCATCGCGACCTACGGCGACACGAAGTGGACGGGCACGAGCGACACGAACGGCACGACGCTGGCGAAAGATGGCGAGCGCGTCGCGCGCGTGTTTCCGGTCGGTGATCCGGCGCAGGCCGCGGTGCTCGACATGCAGGGCGTCGCGCTCGCGCGAATCGCGGTCACCGGCGACAAGGCGACCGTGAGCGATGCTGCGAGCGTCCCCGTACGAAACTTCGTGAAGGCCGGCGATGCGATCAAGAGCGATTCGCCCGCGCTGACGATCACCGGTACCGATGACCTCATTCTCGCGGCGCTGCTCGGCTCACCCGAGCTGCAGCCGGAAGTCCGAATGCTCGCCGCATGCGAGCGCGTTCTCGTGAAGGGATCCTGAGATGACGACGACCCAAACCAACATCCGTAACGTCGCCATCATCGCGCACGTCGACCACGGAAAGACCACTCTCGTCGATGGTCTGCTCAAGCAGGCCGGTACGTTCCGCACCGGCGAGGTTGTCGCCGAGCGCGCGATGGACTCGAACGACCTCGAGCGCGAGCGCGGCATCACGATTCTCAGCAAGTGCACCGCGGTGACGTGGAAGGGCACGCGCATCAACATCGTCGACACGCCCGGACACGCCGACTTCGGTGGCGAGGTCGAGCGCGTGCTCGGCATGGTCGACTCGGTGCTCCTGCTCGTCGACGCCTACGAAGGCGCGATGCCGCAGACGCGGTTCGTGACGCAGAAGGCGTTCGAGATGGGCCTGAAGCCCATCGTCGTCGTCAACAAGATCGACCGTCCGGGCGTCGACCCGCACCAGGTGATGGATCAGGTGTTCGAGCTGTTCGTCTCGCTCGGCGCGACCGACGAGCAGCTCGACTTCCCCGTCATCTATGCGTCGGGCCGCCAGGGTTACGCGATCCGCGAGCTCGGCGAGGAGCCGAAGGACCTCGGCCCGATCCTCGATCTGATCATCGAGAAGGTGCCGGCCGCCTCGGGCGATCCCGATGCGCCGCTGCTCATGCAGGTCGCGACGCTCGATTACGACGATTACCTCGGCTACATGGCGATCGGTCGCATGCGCGCCGGTCGCGCGAAGGTCGGCGACCGCGTGCTGCTCGCCCACCGCGACGGCAAGAAGGAAGAGTTCCGCGTCCAGAAGGTCCTCGGCTTCCAGGGTCTGAAGCGCTTCGAGCTCGCCGAGGCCGCCGCCGGCAACATCGTCGCGTTCACCGGCATGCAGGAGCTCAACGTCGGCGAGACGATCACGTCGATCACCGAGCCGACGATCCTCCCGCTGCTCAAGATCGACGCGCCGACGATCACGATGAACTTCCGCGTCAACGACGGTCCGTTCGCGGGCAAGGAAGGCAAGTACGTCACGTCGCGCAACCTCGCCGAGCGCCTGCACCGCGAGCTGAAGAGCAACGTCGCGCTGCGCGTCGAGGACACCGCCGATGCCGGCGTGTTCCGCGTCTCGGGCCGCGGCGAGCTCCACCTGACGGTGCTGATCGAGACGATGCGCCGCGAGGGCTACGAGCTGTGCGTCAGCCAGCCGCAGGTAATCCTCAAGGCCGACGAGAACGGCAAGACGCTCGAGCCGTACGAGGACGCCGTCATCGACCTCGACGAGGCCTACGTCGGCGCGGTCGTCGCCGAGCTCAACCGTCGCCTCGGCATCATGAGCGAGATGCGCCCGTCGGCCCCCGGCCGCACGCGCCTCGAGTACCGCATCCCGGCGCGCGGCCTCATCGGCTACCGCTCGCAGTTCATGACCGACACGCGCGGCACCGGCGTGCTCTACACGCAGTTCGCCGAGTACGGCCCGCAGGGTCCGGACATCCGCACGCGCCAGAACGGCACGCTCATCTCGAGCGAGGATGGCGTCTCGAACGCCTACGGCCTGTTCTATCTCCAGGAGCGCGGCCAGCTGTTCATCGGGCCGAGCATCAAGAACTACAGCGGCATGATCGTCGGCATCCACGCCCGCGATAACGACCTCGTCGTCAACCCGAACAAGGTCAAGAAGCTGACGAACATCCGCACGACGGCCGCCGACGAGAAGCTCGTCCTCGCGCCGCCGCGCCAGCTGACGCTCGAGTACGCGCTCGAGTTCATCAACGACGACGAGCTCGTCGAGGTGACGCCGCAATCGATCCGCCTGCGCAAGGCGATCCTCGACCACAACGTCCGCAAGCGCTTCGAGAAGAAGCCGGCCGAGATCGACGACTGAGGCCCATAGATCGGACTCCCTGGGCCGAAGGAGTCCTCGCGGACGACTCGTCGGTCAGTTGCCGATCTTCACGACGAACAGGTAGTCGAAGCTCGCCGACGCCGTCCGCGTCGCGACCTG
>JABFXX010000011.1 GCA_013368795.1 Kofleriaceae bacterium | reverse complement strand
CGTCGGTCTTCGAGTAGAGCGCGTTCTGGAAGAAGCAGGTCTTACCCGTGAACGGGTTGTGACCGATCATCGCGATGTCGTTGTACTTGTTCGACGCGTAGCCGCCGATGCTCTTGCGGCAGAGCAGCACCCAGCGCGTGCCCTGCTCGTTCGTGCGCGACGCGACGCGCGGTCCCGCCTCGCACAGCGAGTAGATGTACTGCGGGTTGTCGCACTGGTTGACCGTGCCTTCGCGCGGCTTCATCACGCTGCCGCTAGCGTCGGTGATCGTCAGCGGAATCTCGGTCGAGTTCAGGCAGTCGTAGGTCGACCACTCGTTGTCGCCGGTCTTCTCGAAGAACGGGATGTCGCCGAGCTCGGCGATGCAGCGCTCGCCGTACGCGACCGGGCTGTTGATGCGCTGCTCGCCGCTCGACTCGTCATCGGCCTTGCCGCCGAGGCCCTGCTTGCGGGCGTCGTCCCATGCGCGGAAGAGGTCGCGCTCGATCTGCGCGACGACCTTGTCGCCGTCCATCAGGCAGACGTCGATGATCGAGTCCGTGCCGAGCTTCACCTGCTCGAGCATCTGCGGCGTCGGGTTCATCCACTGCGGGCCGTCGTAGAACGGCTTGGTCAGCGCCGGGTCGACGAACGGGCCGTCGATGCGGTCGCCGCTCGTGTCCTGCACCTGCTCCATGCTCGACGGGATGTTCTTGCAGTCGAGCTTGCCGAACTCGCCGCGACGCACCTGGACGAACAGCTGCTTGTCCGAGACGTCGTCGTTCACCTGGATCACGACGCGGCCGTTGGCCGGGTTGTAGAGAGGCTTGACCTCGAGATCCGGGCTGCACGCGATCAGCAGCAGCGTCGGGATGGCAAGTCGAGTAGCCGGTCGAGTCCGCATGGTGGACACCCACTCCGCAACTTCGGCGCCAGATCTGCGGCCAAAGAATTCGCGAGCCTGCATACGATCGGCAAGCGCATTAGCCGGACGGCGGACAGGTCACCGCGGAATGCAGACCCTTGCGCGATCCGTGTAATTGCGAGGAGGACCACGCTGGTTGCGCCGCCGCGCAAGAAGTTACTACGCGCCAGATCCATCACCCGATCAGGCGCTTGTTGTAATTGGCGCATGACCTCTCGCTCACTCGTCCCGATCGGCGCGCTGGCGATCGTCGCCGCGTGCAAGCTCGACTCGCTCTCGGTGCGCACGCTGCGCATCCGTCCAACTGGCTCCACCAGTCCGATCGCGACGATGGCCGCCGGGGCTCCGACGTATGTCGCGTCGGATGCCGATCTCGCGAGCGTTCGCGAGCTGTGCGCGAACGACCTGACCGCCGAGCTCGACGCACCGAATCCGCGCGCCGCGAAGATCGCATCGACGACGACCTTCGAGGTCGAGCTGTTCGGGCGCCGGCCAAACGAGATGCACGACTTCTTGGCGTCGCTCGACGAGTCCGGCATCAGCGCAGCACTGCGGGCGACCGCATCGCAGCGCGCTAACGGCGTCTGGCATCCCGATGCCGCGACGCCGAGCGGGTTCCCGATGACGCCGACGATCGCGAGCGCGTCGACGGGCACGCTCGGGTCCGTCTCGACGCGTGCGCTCGCGAGCGATCAATTCTGGGGCACCGGTCCGATGACGGCTGGCGTCCCCGCCGAGGTGACGACGTGTCGGCCGTCGAGCGGCGGCGCGAATATCCCGGGCGGCTCGGTGCAAGGCGTGATCGCGTACAACCGTGGCCTCTGCTCGCAGGAGACCTCGTACGCCGAGATCCTGGCCGATGGCCACAGGCAGCTCGTCGACAAGATCCACGGCGCGACGAAGGGCGGCATCGGCTCGAACACGATCGAGTACTCGATCCTCAGCTCGTACGTTCGTCACGAGGGTGCCGTGCTCGACGCGCCCGTCGGCGGCGTCATGCTGCTGCTGCGCGTCGTATCGCGCGACCTCCTCGGCAACGTGCCGGGCGCGACCTGGGGCAAGGTGCGTTACGACCTCGGCCTGTCGTCTCGGGGGACCGTCGAGATTCGCCCGAAGCAGCTCGGTTGGCGTCACGACGAGGGCTGGGGACGCATCTTCTCGGAGGGCCTTCCTGGACTCGCCGCCGGTCTGCGCGTGGCCCTCACCGCAAACGATGGTGAGCTCGTGACGACGCTGCAGGCCATGTTGCTCGACAAGCAGCTCCTCGGGGTGCGCAGCACGCTTGCGGGCGCGGCAATCGCCAATCCCGAGTTCGACTGCAAACCAGAGGACTACGTCGCGACGTGCGGGAAGGCTGCGACGGCGCTCGCCAACAACGTGATCGGACCTGGGCTGACAGGCCGGATGACAAGCGGAAGCGCGCCGCTGTTCACGGCGGACGAGATCGATCGCATGCGCTGCGCGATCGGCGATGCGACCAGCTGCACGAAGCTCGGCAAGGATGCTGCCGCGATCGTGAGAGACCGCTGGGTGTGCAGGAAGTCCACCAACCACTGCGACATGATCATTCCGATCCGGCGCCTCCTGCCGACACCAGACGGCATGATCGCGGTGTTCTTCGACGAGGACGACTTCGACAATCCGGCCTACGTGCTCGAGGCCGCGGCGCCCGGCGCCATGTGCGCGCCCGCCAACCCGCCGGCGAGCCGCCGCTTCATCTCGAACGTGGTCGAGGACGGAGGTCCGACGTCGTGAAGGCCGCGCAGTACGTCCTGATCGTCCTCGCCGGCTGCTCGAGCTCGGTCGCGAGGGTCACCGTTCCAACCGACCCGAGCGGCGACGCGGCGCCTGCGATCACGTTGACGGCGGTGCCACTGGTGCCCGACGGTCCCGGCGGCGCCGGCGAGATCGAGCCCGGCAAAGGCGACATATCGAGCACCTCGTCCGTCAACGTCACACGAGGTTCGCGGATCATGCTGGTCGGTAACGCGAGAAATGCGGGCGGCGTGCAGTCGTTCGCGGTCGAAGCACAACAGCGAGGCGCCGTCGTGTTCAAGGCGACTGCGAGCGACACGAAGGATGCATCCGGCAAGGCGCTGAACACGCTGAACGTGCGCGCGCCCGACGCGAATCCGAGCGGCACGCTCGAGCTGACGATCGACGAGCCGGCGACGGTGAAGGCGATCGCGACGAACTTCAACGGCCAGACGACGACGATCGACGTCACGTACGTCCCCGCCGATCTGACCGTGGTGCTGACGGCGACGCCGACCGAGATCGGCTATCAGCGGGCGGCGTCATCACACCTGACATGGTCGGTGCTCTACGGCGTCGAGCTCTCATCGATCACCGGCAACGTCGTCCCGGGCTCGAATGGCCGCGACGTCCCCGCGCGAGGTAGCTCCGACATGTCGCCGAAGCAGACGATGACCTTCACGGTGACGGCGACGGACCGCTCGGGAACCAAGTCGCAGAGCGTGACGGTTCACGCCTATTCGCCGCCGCCGCCGCCGGATCCGAAGCTCTCCGCGGCGCCGACCGACGGCCGCGTCTGCCTCGGTGGCGAGGTGA
This sequence comes from Kofleriaceae bacterium, assembly GCA_013368795.1. Lineage (GTDB taxonomy): Bacteria > Myxococcota_A > Polyangia > Haliangiales > Haliangiaceae > JABFXX01. The sequence goes on along the minus strand of JABFXX010000011.1, from coordinate 17,355 downwards.
CGGTCACGTGGACGGTTGCCAACTGTGGAGCCGACTGCTCGGTCAAGCTCCGAGGAACCGGCCACGAGTACGCGCTCGGAAAGGACTACGCGCTCGACAAGCTTCCCCCGACCGGTTCGTTCAAGTTCAAGCCGGCCGATCGAACGGTCTTCGAGCTGACCGCGAGCTCGCAGTTCGGCACGAAGTCCGCGACGAAGACGGTGAGCATCGCGCCTGCAGGCGGCCCCAGTTACGGCGGCATCCCCGGCTGTCCTGCGGCCGGCAGCGGTAACTCTGCCCCCGATCTCAAGCCGTTCTACTTGCTGATCAAACCGACCGACTCGACGGTCCAGGCGTGCAGCACGGTGCTCGCCTGGTTCGACACGGAAGCCAATGCGCTTGCCGCCGCGCGCCAGACGTGGGGCTCGGGATACACGGTCAGCGTGATCGACGCCGGCCAGTTCGCGAGCGCCTGCCCTTCGTTCTAACAGCCGAGCGACGACAGCGCCTGGACGATCGCCTCTGCGCCCGCCTTGCAGCTCGACGCGAAGCTGGCGCGCTCGCCCTTGGGCCGGCCGAGCACCTGCGCGAACAGCTCGTCGGAGCTCTGCTTCAGCGCGTCGCGCGACGACTGCGGGAGCTTGTCGCACGCGATCACCTTCGCCATCTGCGCCACGTAGTCGTCGCACTCCGGGATGCCGAGCGCGGCGGTGACGCCCGCGGCCGGGTAGCTCCAGGTGAGGCCCATGCTCGCGGCGACAAAGCACGTCTCGCCACCGCCGGCGACGATGCACCCGCGCAGCGTCTCGCTCCACGCGGTGTCGGTACACGCCTTCGTCATCTTCGCGCGTGACTCGGCGATCATGCGTTTGCGCTCGGACTGCTTGAACCCGTCGAGCTTGTCCTTCCACTTCGCGTCTGCGTAGTGGGCAGCGACGACCTGCTTGCAGCCGATCGACGCCGGCTTCTTCTTCACTTTCTCGATCGCGGCGGCGAGCTCGTCGATCGCGGTGATCTTCTTCTTGATGTCGTCGAGCGAGGCAGCGTCGACATCGTCGAGGCACGCCTTGCCCGGCCGATTCTCGTCGGTCGCGGTCTGCAGGCACCGCTTGAGCTCGTCCGACCAACCGTCGTGCTCGCACGCTTCGACCAGCGTGCGGCGACGGACATCGAGATCCCAGCGGCGCTCGGGCGAGGTCTCTGTGAGCTCGGGCGGGTACCACCAGACCGTCGAGATCACCTGGTCGCATTCGAGCGGTGGCGCAGGGTCGCCGGCGTCCTCGTCGTCGTTGCCGACGTTCATCAGCTGCGCGAGGTCGGCGTAGTCGGGCAGCTTCGCGAGGCACTCGGCCGGGCGATGCGAGCTGCCGACGCACGTCAGGATCTCGGCGGACCACGTGTCGTCCTTGCACGCCTGGGCGAGGTCCGCCGTGCGCGCCTCCGCGCCCCCGCCCTCCGGCGTCAGGATCACCGCCGCCTCGTCACAGGTCACCGGCGCAGGCCTGGCCGGAGGTGGCTCGGCGGTCGTCACGGGCGCGGGCGCCGGCTGCGAGCCGCCGCATGCGGCGATCGCGAGCACCGAAAACAACAACCCCGGACGCGTGTGCATCCGGGGACGATGACATGACGTCGATCGAAACGCGACTACGCGCCGAACGCCTCGACGGGGATCTCGACGCACGAGCGATCCTCGCGCGCGATCAGCTGCGCCTTCGCGGCGACGCCCGGCAGGACGTTGAGCGCGAAGTAGCGCGCGCCGTAGACCTTGCCCTGATAGAACGCGCGATCCGGGTGATCCGGCGAGAGCTTCGCGAGTGCGTCCTCGGCGACGACTGCCTGCTCGAGGAGCAGCCAGCCGATCGTCGTCTCGCTCATCATCTCGAGGAACCGCGTCGAAACGACGGGCACCATCTCGAGCTTGCCGCCGCCGAACCACTGCATGAACTTGCCGCCGGTCGAGGTCATCGCCTCCATCGCCTGGCCGAGCACCGCGACCGCGTCCTTCAGCGACTCGCGATCCTTGTGCTGCGCGACGAACTTGGCGACGTCACCCGCGAACGCCTGGACGTTCGCGCCGCCGCGCTGCATGAGCTTGCGGCCGACGAGGTCCATCGACTGGATGTGGTTCGTGCCCTCGTAGATCGAGAAAATCTTCGAGTCGCGGCAGTACTGCTCGACGGGCCAGTCACGGAGGAAGCCGGCGCCGCCGTAGACCTGGATCGCGGTCGCACAGATCGAGAACGCCTGGTCGGAGCCGTACGCCTTGAGCAGCGGTACGAGCAGGTCGACCTGACCCTGGTGGTACTCGATCTGGTTCTTGTCGCCGCCGGTCTTCTCGAGCGCGTTGACGCGATCGATGTGCATCGTCAGCTTCACGGCGAGCGCGCGAATGCCCTCGGTGCGCGACTTCATGTCGAGCAGCATGCGGCGGACGTCGGCGTGCTCGATGATCGGCACGCGCGGCGCGGTCGCATCCTTCCACTGCTTGATCGAGCTGCCCTGCTTGCGATCCTTCGCGTAGTCGAGCGCGTTCAGGTAGGCGCTCGACGCGAGCGAGAGGCCCTGGATGCCGACGCCGATGCGCGCGTAGTTCATCAGGTGGAACATCTGGGACATGCCCTTCTGCTCCACGGTGCCGACGAGCTCGCCGATGCACTTGCCGTCCTCGCCGAACACGAGCTGCGCGGTCGCCGAGGCCTTGATGCCCATCTTGTGCTCGATGCCCGCGACCTTGACGTCGTTCGGCGTGCCGTCGACGCGGACCTTCGGGACGATGAACAGCGACAGGCCCTTGGTGCCCGGAGGCGCATCCGGCGTGCGCGCGAGGACCATGTGGATGATGTTGTCCGTGATGTCCTGGTCGCCGCCGGAGATGAAGATCTTCGTGCCCTGGATCTCGTAGGTGCCGTCGTCGCGGCGCTTCGCGATTGTCGACGCCGAGCCGACGTCGCTACCGGCGTGCGGCTCGGTGAGGCACATCGTGCCCGCCCACTTGCCGTTGAACATGTTCGCGACGTAGCGATCCTGCTGCTCGGGCGTGCCGAACGCGAGGATCACGTCCGCGGCGCCCTGCGTGAGCGCCGGGTACATGTTGAACGAGGTGTTCGACCCGCACATGAACTCTTCGACGAGCATCGCGAGCGAGAACGGTCCCGCCTGGCCGCCATGCTTCTCCTCGATCGCGAGCGTGCGCCATCCCGCCTTGAACAGCTCCTGCCACGCCTCCTTGAAGCCGGGCGGTACCTTGACCTGTCCGTTCTCCAGCTTGCATCCGAACTCGTCGCCGGAGCTGTTGAGTGGGCCGAGGTACTTCTGCGCCCAGCCGTACGCTTCTTCGAGGACCGCGAGCACTTCGTCCTTGCCCCAGTTCGCGTACGGCTCCTTGCCGATGATCTCGTCGAGATGGAACTGTTCGAACAGAAGGAACGAAAGGTCGCGGAGGTTGGCCTTGTAATAATTCTGCTGCGCCATGGCGGGTCCTCCTACTGAATGAACCGTCATTCATTTTATGGCCGCACTAATGCGCCGCGTCAAGGGGTGGCGTCCAACGGTCCAGATATCGACGGAGATTTAGCTTCCGGGCGGTGCTGGCCGAGGACATGTAGCGGACGGTCCCGTAGATCTCGCGCTCGGGGCCCCAGGGCCGGTCGAACAGGCCGAACGTCCACAGGATGCCGCTGTACGAGTTGGGATCGCGGCCGTCGACCGCGTACTTGTTATTGAGCTCGATCAGCGTCGCGAGCGCGGCGCGCGGCGAGGGCGACCACTCGACCACCTTCTTGCCCCAGAGCATGCGCAGGTAGTTCTGGATGCGGCCGTCGACGAGCAGCTCGCGTTGCGCGGCGTTCCACAGCGGATCGCCGGTGTCGGCTCGCTCGAGCTCCGCGCGCGTGTAGCGCTCGGGCCGCGGATCCGTCGCGTGCTTGTCGAGCGTCGCGCGCGCCCAGTCGGGAAGCGCGCTGTACGTGTCGTAGTGCGCGCGGTGATGACAGAACCCGTAGCCGAGCTCGCGCCACGTGACGAGCTCGTCGAGGAATGCCTCGTGCGATGGCGGCAGGCCCCACCAGCCCTCGCGGCTGCCGGTGACCTTCGCGCCGGCGACGCGCGACGGATCCCAGCCGGCGTCGTCCCAGACGCGCGCCGCGATCTCGTGCGCCGAGATGTGGCCGAAGTGCAGCCACGGCGACAGCCCGCTCGCCGCCTCGGCATCGGGATGACTGCGCTCGGTATAGCGCGCGAGCCGGTGGTCGATGAACTCGTCGAGTACCTCGGCGGCCGCCGTCGAGCCGCCGCGATACGAGACCGGCGGAACGGTGTGATCGATCGACAGCGCGGCGAGCGCGGCGGGCGAAGCGGCGAGCTGTGCAGCCGTTGCCGCGGGCCACTTCGCGATACCGCGTGGCAGGTCGGCATCCTTCGCCGACGCGTGGACGCGCGCCAGCGGCGTCGCCGACGGGAACGCGACGAGGTGAGGCGCCAGCGTCTTCTGGAGCTGGCGGCGAAACGAGGCCGCCGTCGGATACGCGCGATCGACGGCGCGCAGCGGGAGCAGGCCGTTGCCATCGACGGTCTCGACGCGCACGCCGATCCGCGGCGCGACCGCCTTCACCATGTGCGGGAGGAAGAACCCTGGCTGCTCGTCGGTGACGACACAGCACGCGTGCGCGGCGAGCGCTTCGACGAGGCCCTTGCCGGCGCCGTGCTCGGGCTCGACGTACGCGCGATACGTGATCTTCGCCTTCGCGAAGGCCTTCGCGTTGTCGGCCATGCCCTGGAGGATGAACGCGTGGTGCCGATCGGACGCCCAGCGATAACCGGCGCGCACCGCCTCGAGGACGAGCAGTGGCCGGTCGAGCTGGCGTGACAGCGCGAGCGCGTGATCGAGCGCGAACGAGTAGCGCGTGCGTCGCGCCGCGATCATCCAGTAGAGGACGTACCTGCCGCGCGTCGCGACGGTCGCGTCGTTCGCCGCAACGATCCGCAGGGAGCTCACCGCTCGCATGATAGCGTTTCGCTCATGCTGCTTACCGACAAGGTCATCGTCATCACGGGCGCGAGCCGCGGCATCGGCGAGGCAATCGCGCGCGCCTCGATCGATGCGGGAGCGAAGGTCGTGCTCGCGTCGCGCAAGCAGGCGGACCTCGATCGCGTCTGCGGCACACTCCCCGCGGATCGCGCGATCGCGGTCGCCTGCCACACCGGCAAGGCCGAGGACGTCGACGCGATGTTCGCGCGTGCGCTCGACAAGTTCGGCCGCGTCGACGGCGTCGTCAACAACGCGGCGACGAACCCGTACTTCGGCCCGCTACTCGACACCCCCGATGCCGCGATCGACAAGACGTTCGAGGTCAACGTACGCGGTTATCTGTACGTCGCGCGCGCGTTCGTGAAGCACGCGCGGACGCGCGACGGCGGCGGCTCGATCGTCAATCTCGCCAGCGTCGCCGGCATCCGCGCGGCGCCGATGCAGGGCATCTACGGCGCGACGAAGGCAGCGGTGATCAGCATGACCCAGACGCTCGCGTTCGAGCTCGGCAGCTCGAAGATTCGCGTCAACGCGATCGCACCGGGCCTCGTCGAGACGAAGTTTGCGTCGGCGATCGTCGGCAACCCGATGCTGCGCGATCACATCGTCAACCGCACGCCGCTGCAGCGCCACGCGCAGCCGCCGGAGATCGCGGGCGCCGTCGTGTATCTGCTCTCGGACGCGGCGTCGTTCACGACGGGCACGGTCGTCGTCGTCGACGGCGGCTTCACGTCAACGTGACGTCAATCCGCCGGTCGTACTCGTGCTCGTGCTCGTTCTCGTGCTCGACAGAGGACCGATAGCGTCTCGGGTCGCGACACGAAGCGTGGTCTGCCTCCGCCGCAGGAGCTCACGATCGATCCGCGTGACCAGCACGCCGAGGCATGCGTTCGAGATACGGCCTCGAGGAGCCGAGCGCGACCTTGCATCGAGGTCCCCGAAGCGGCCACAGATCGAGCACCGGTAACGTCTCGGGTCGCGATACGAAGCGTGGTCTGCCTCCGTCGCAGGAGCTCACGATCGATCCGCGCGACCGCACGCCGAGGCATGCGTTCGAGATACGGCCTCGAGCCGAGCGCGACCTTGCATCGAGGTGACCGGAACGCGGCCAATCCGATCGAGCACGAGCACGAGTACGAGTACGAGTACGATGGCTCGTGCAGCCATCGCCACTCAGTCTCGCCGTCTAGCGCTTCGCGAGGCCGGTCGCGATCGTGCGCGCGATCGTCGGATCGGCATCCATCGCCGCGGCCCACGCGGTCGCGACCTCGAGGTAGCCGGCCTCGTCGAGATCGAACTGCGCGAGTGCTTCCTTCGGCGGCAGCGCCGCGAGATCGCGAAGCAGCGCGACGTAGTCGCTGGCGCGCGCGACCTTCGCGCCGGGCACGACGACGCGATCGACGAACGCGGGCGGCGGCGGCCCATCCTCGCCGAGCACGACACCTCCGCGCGCGCGGAACTCCTGGTAGAACGCCTCGCGCGTCATGCGGTCGCCGAGACGCGGCACCGGATCGCGCGCGAAGTACGCCTGCTCGCGGATCTGCAGCGCGAGCGCGCGCGCGAGCAGCGCCTCGTGATCCATCGTGCCGATCGTATCGGCGAGGACGGCGAGCGCGGCGGCGCGCGCCCGCGGCGTGACCTCGACCTGGTTCTCGGATGCGAAGCGGAAGCGAGAGGCGTGAAGCGCGGCACGCCGCACGCGCCACGTCGCGTCGCCGAGCATCGCGGCGGCGCCCGCGTGATCGCCGGCCTCGAGCAGGTTGTAGATCTTCGCGCGCGGCGGGCCGATCGGCGGCAGCGGCGCCGGCGTCGTCTTCGTCTGCGTCTTCGCACGATCGAGCGTCGCCGCGAAGTTGGCGGTGTTGTCGGGCAGCGGGTTCTGCGCGACGGCCTTCTCCGCGAGCTCGGCGGCCTCGGCGAACTTGCCCTGGCCGATGTACGCGCACGCGAGGTGGTTCCAGCCGTTCGTCCTCCACATCAGGTCGTCGCCGGCGACGCGCAGGAGGTGGTTCGCGACCTTCTCGCACGTCGCGTAGTCGCCGACCTCGTCGAGCACGCCGGCGTACGCGTTGAGCTGCGTCGCGTCGAACGCCTCGGGATCGAGCTGGTAGGCGAGCGAGTACGCCTTGACGGTGCGAGGGTTGTCCAGCGCGGCGTACGCGATGCCGCCGTACGTGAGCCATTGATCGGCGCGCACGTACCACCGGCTCGCGTAGTCGAGGACCGCCATCGCCTCGGGCAGCTTGCCGTTCTGGTAGAGGACGCCCGACAGGATCTGCGTCGCCTGCTCGCGCGTGCCCTTCACGAGGTGCGCCATCGCGTCGACGACCTTGCCCTGCATCGCGAGCGCGAGGCCGAGGTTGCGATGCGCCTCGCCGTTGTCCGGATCGTAGGCGACCGCCCACCGCGCGAGCTTCTCGCCGCGCATCGCGTCGCCCTTCTGGAGCGACTCGAACACGCCGGCGGCGACCTTCTCGAACTCGAACGGCACGTCGAGCTTGCTGCGCTTCCACGGCTCGGCGAGCGCGGCCATCTGCTTGTCGCGCCATTCGTCGTCGGCTGCGCGCATGCCGGCGGAGAGGACGGCGAGCGCGGCGGGCGCGCGGCCGGCATCGAACAGCACGCGCGCGGCGTGGACCGCGGGACCCGCGCTCACGCCCTCGGCGAGGTAGCAGGCGGTGTGGAGCGCGTCGATCGCGTCGTCTTGCTCGATCTCGCGCGCCGCGAGCTGTGCGACGACGCCGTCCGCCCACTCGTCGGCGCCGGTGTAGCCGGTGTGCGCGGCGAGCCGCGAGGCCTGGACGACGACCTTCGCGGCCCAGCCGTCGGGGCGATCGCGATGGAGGCGCGCGACCGACCACGACAGCACCGCGGTCTCCTCGGGGCCGAGGATGCGCGCCGCGACCGACGGATAGTCGCGCGCGAACCCGGCGACGTCGCCACCGCTGCGCTCGTCGATACCGAGGCTGCGCTCGACGGTGCCGAGCCACATCGAGGCGACCCAGCGATCGACGCGGCGGAACAGCGGCTCGATCGTGCGGAGCACGGCGCGGGCCTCGCGATCGCCGAGCGCGCGGTGATGACGGCGCACGAGTGCGAGCGCACCGCCGGCGACCGCACGCAGCGCACCGGCGATCGTCGTCGGCGGCGCGGTCGTCGCCGCGAGGTAGCGGCCGAGTGCCTGCGCGGCGACGTACGACGCGGCCTGCGCGAGTGCGGCGTGATCGTCCTCGGGTGCCTCGGCGAACACGACCTCGAGCCAGCGATTGACGAGGCGATCACCGCGCACGAGCTCGTCGGAGATGTCGAAGCCCTGCGGCGGTCCCTTGCGCAGCGGCCCGAGCTCGGCGAACAGCGCGTCGACCGCGCGCCGGCTCTTCGTGTCGGGCGCGAAGCCGTCGAGCCACGCGGGCTCGAGCTCGATCGGCTTGGCCCGGTCGGTCGTCGAGCCGAGCGCGCGCGCGACGAGGCCGCTCTTGGCGGCGAGCGGTACGAAGTCGGCGACGTCGCGAGCCATGCGCCGCGCGAGCGAGGGTGCGCCGCTCGCGACCCGCTCACCGAGCGCTGCCTCGACCACATCGATCGGTGCGCCGGCCATCGCGAGGCCACAGCGCGCGATCGCGACGTGCTCGTCGCGGCCGGGCTCGGTCAGCTCGACGCGCCACATCTCCTCGATGCCGCGCCGCCATTCACCCGCCGCCATCAGCGCGCGCGCCGCGGCGAGCCTCGCGACGGCGCCGTCGAAGCCGCGCCCCATGCCGTACTGCGCCCACGCGAGCGGCACCTCGTCCTCGCGACCGAGCGCGACGAGCGAGTCGAGGAAGATCGCGAGGTCGACGGAGTTGCCCGGCTCGATCCGACCGAAGCCCTCGACGGCGCGCGCCTCGTCGCCGCGGAAGAAGCCCTCGCGCGCATAGCTCCACGCGACGAAGCGCGGGTCCTTGCGCCACGTCGTCAGGATGCGCGTGTGGTGCGGCCACGTCGCCTCGCGGCCCTCGAGCCGGTTCGCGCGCAGCGCGATCGCCTCGTCGAGGCGCCCCACCTCGAGCAGCGCCGTCGACGCGCGCAGGTCGACGTGGATCTGATCGGGGTACCAGGGGAACATCGGATCCATCGGGCAGCCGTGCTGGCTCGCCGACCGCATCGCCTGCGCGAGCCACGCGCCCGCACGATCGGTCTGCTCGTGCAGATCGAGCAATGCGAGGTGCGCGCCCGGATCCTCGGTCTCGAGCTCGACGCCGCGCTCGAGGAGCCGCACGCCCTCGTCGATCCGGCCTCCCTCGGCGAGCTGATCGCCGATCGTCTCGAGCACGTGCAGCGCGGCCGGCCGGCACAGCGCGGCGATGCCCGCGGCGGCGACTGCCTCGAGCGCGCTCGGCTCGTCGGGCACGTCGTCCTCGCCGTCGCCCTGCAGCTCCTCGTAGGCGCGCGCCCAGCCCGGCGCAGCCGCGATGATCTGACGGAGCAGACCGAAGTCCTTGCCCTGTGCCTTCTCGAAGCGCGCGAACAGCGACTGCGGATGGTGGGGATCGATCGCGAGGATCGCGTCGCTCAGATCCTCGCGCAGCGCCGCCTCGAGCACGCGCAGCGCGGGCAGCTTCAAGAGCTGCGGCAACCGGCCGACGAGCGGGCGCGACAGCACGCGCGGCCTCTCGGTCGCGGTGATCGCGCGCGTCTTCTTCGCGGTCGCCGGCGGAGGATCGAGATCCTGCGTCGAGTCGATCGTGCTGTCGATCGCCGCCTCGAACGCGGCGTCGAACGCCTTGCTGATGTCGCGCTCGGGATCGTCGACGTCATCGCGCACGACCCCGTCGTCGTCCTCGTCTTCGTCCTCGTCCTCGACGACCGCGAGGCTCCACGTCGGCTTCGTCGCGACGGGCAGCGACCACGCGCGCGCTTGCTCGGCGAGCGTCGGCGCGATCACGCGCAGGACCGCGAGCACCTCGTCGGCGCTGACCGGATCGAAGCGCTTCGTCAGCGCGCCGAGGCCGCGCGCGGTCAGCCACGAGCCGAGCACCTGCTGGATCTGCTCGCCGAGCTTGGGGCCGAGCGCGTCGAACGACTCCTGCTTGCCCTCGCGGTTGACCGTGTGCAGCCGCACGACGCCGGGCTTGCCGCCGAGCACGAGCTCGAGCCACACGACCTCGTCGCGTCTCGTCGGCCCGAAGAACGCGTCGTTCGGCCGTCCGCCCTGCCCCGCGTGCTGCGGCGCGAAGTGACCGTCTTGCGGAAACAGCGGTGTCGCGTCGATGTCGAGCACCGACAGCCGCGGGTGGCGCTGGCAGGTCTCGATGCACGCGACCCACAGCAGCACCGCCGCCTCGCGTGCATACGCGGCGTCGGGGCCGTCGATCTTCACCTCGGGGACGAGGAACGCGACGCGATGCGGTTTCGGCAGCGCCGGCACCTAGAGTCCCTCCACGCCGGGTAGCTCGCCGCGCCTGAGCCGGCGCGAGCCTTGCCGCTCGAGTTGCGCGATCGTCTGCACGAGGCACCAGTCGCCGTGCACGTAGTAGTCGGTGCCCGGGAACGGCCCGTTGACGAGGCGCGCACCGGCGGCCTCGACGGCAGCGCTGATCTTGCCCTTGTCGAGGTACTTGAACTCGCCGGCGAGATACACCGTCGAGCCCGGCAGGCCGCGACCGAGCCGGCGCACGACCGCGCCGATCGGCTCGATCGTTGCGGCATCGGGCTCCGCATCGTAGGGCGCGCCCTTCGCGAGCGCGATCACCGCATCCTGCCCCGCAGCGAGCGCACCGATCGCGGGCCGCGTGCCGGGCGCGTGCGCGATCAGCCACTCCTCGTGCGGCCCAGGAAATGGCGGCAGCGCGGTGTCGTCGACGATCTCCGACGGCGGCATGTCCTCGGCGAGGATCCGCGCCGTCAGATCCGGCCGTCCCGCGCGGTAACACGCGAGCGCGCGCGCGAACACGAGCTCCGGCGTGTGCAGCCGTGCCGTCGCCGCGAGCTCGAGCGCCGCGAGTGGCCGCCCCCAGATCGCGAGGTGCATCGCGCCGAGGTCGGCGCCCTGCAGCGTCTGCGCCGCCGCCGTCAGCTGCTTCACGCGCCCGCGCCGCGCGAGGTCCTCGAGGTAGAGGTCGCGCACGAGCCGCTGGGACTCCGGATGCGCCGCGACGAGCTCGCGCGCCCTCGCCGGATCGCCCGCGCCGCGCACCATCCAGCCCCACATCGCGTAGAGGTACGCCTCCGGATGCCTCGCGAACTTCGTCAGCGCGCCGAGGTCGTCGGCCGCCTGCGCGCACGCCGCCTGCCGGTCCGCCGGCGCCATCACCGCCGTCGAGCGCGCGACGCGAAGCCCGCGCACCGTCGGCATCACGCGCGGGTTCTGCAGGTGCCACTTCGCGCGCTGCCGCAGCAGGTCGACGAACTTCATCCCCTGCAGCGCGTCCTCGAGCAGCCCGAGCTTGCCCTCGCCCGCGATGCTGACGATCGAGAACAGCATCTCGAGCTTCTCGTCGATCGCCGCCTGGCCCGCGCGCGCGACGAACATCGGCACCGCCTCGTCGCCGAGCACCGCACCGACGAGCCGGATCGCACGCAGCCGGTGCTGGGGCGGGATGTCCTCGAGGCACACGAGCAGCACGCGCGCGAGTGCCGGCGTCGCGAAGCACTCGATCGCCTCGCCCCACAGGCCCGGCGCCCTCGCAAAGATCGCCGACGCGCCCTCCCACTGCACGTGGCGCATCGCGAGCGGTAGCTCCTCGCTCGACCCCTTGCCGGTCTGCGCCGCGGCATCGGCGAGCTTCACGAGCGTCTCGTCGGCGAGCTGCACGGCCTCGCTCGACCAGCGAGTCGACGGATGCAGCGACCTCGCCTGCCGGTAGCCGAGCGACCAGATCGCCTGCTCGCGCACCGGCTGTGGTGTCGCGGGATCGAGCGCGATCGCCGACAGCTTGTTCACCGTCTCCACCGACGGGAACATCGTCAGCCACACACAGCCCTGCCGCCTCAGCTCGACCGCGTGCTTGCTCTCGAGCATCCAGTAGCCGACCTCGGCGAGCGCGGGGTCCGCCCCGAGCCACGGCTCGCCGTCGTCGATCAGCCGCGCGAGTCGCTCCGCGGCCACGCCCTCGAGCGGCCCGCCATTCGGCACGAGCCCCAGCACGTCGCGAATGCGGTAGCGCAACGCAGGCGGAACTGCGTCCATTGCCCCCAGGCTGACCGGCAAATCGGCCACGGCGTGATGATAAGGCGCCGTGTCATAGTCAAGCCACGGCCCATGACCCGATTCGCTCTCGTCCTTCTCGCCCTGAGTACCCCCGCCTACGCGGGCTCGATCAAGGGCACGGTGCTGTACGAGGGCGAGCCGCCGGTGCAGCCGGCGCTCGAACGCGACTCGGATCCCAGGTGCGCGAAGGATCGCGCCGACGAGGCCATCGTCGTCACGAAGGGCAAGCTGCGTGACGTTGTCGTCCGCATCAAGAATGGCACGGCCGGCACGCACACGGCTCCCGCGACGACCGCACTCCTCGATCAGAAGGACTGCATGTACACGCCGCGCGTCGTCGGTATCGTCGCCGGCCAGAAGTTGCAGGTCCGTAACAGCGACAACACGTTCCACAACGTGTGGGGCGTCGTGTCGAACAAGGACCTCTTCAACAAGCCGCAGGCGCCGAAGGCCGCCGACCTGACGCTCGATCCATCTGCCGCGAAGCCCGGCGATATCGTCGAGCTCAAGTGCGGGGTACACGGCTGGATGCACGCGTACGTCGCCGTGCAGGACCACCCGTTCTTCGCCGTGACCAAGGCGGACGGCACGTTCGAGATCAAGGACCTACCGCAGGGTACGTACGAGCTCGAGGCGTGGCATCCGGAGCTCGGCACCAGGTCGATGAAGGTCGTGATCGGCAAGGGCAAGCGCGCCGACGTCACCGCGCGCTTCTCGTACAAGCGTAGCGATTAGGGACAGCTCGGGATCGCAGCCGGCGTGGGTGTCTCGTCCGCCGCATACGTTGCCTGATCGCCGGCGAGGCGCGACTCGCCAAAGCACGACAGCGCGCCGTCCTTGATCGCACACGTCCCGAAGTAGCTGCGCGCGACCGCGGTCGAGCCTGCGAGCTCGGCAATCTCGACGGGCACTTCCTCCTCGTCGGCCTCGCCGCGGCCGTGACCGACGAGTCCACCGCCGGCCTCACCCCAGCAGTAGACGGCATTCGTCGTCAGCCGCGCGCACATCGAGGCGCCTCCGATGCTCACCGCCGCGACGTTGCCCGGCAGCGGCACCTTCACCGGCGAGGTGTGATCGACCTGGTCGCCCTGACCGAGCTGACCGGTACCGCCGGCGCCCCAGCAATACAGCTCGCCGAGCGTGTTGATCGCGCAGGTGTTGTACGGCCCGGCGAAGATCTCCGCCGGCGAGCCCGGCAGCGCGACCGTGACGGGCGCGTTCCGCTGCATCGTCGTGCCGTCGCCGAGCTGGCCCAGGCGGTTGTCGCCCCAGCACTTCACGAACACGTTGTCGATCACGCAGGCGTGGTGGCTGCCGACGGCGAGCTTGGACGGCGCGATGAGATTCAGCACCGTCACCGGTGATGTCGACAGGTTTGTCGTCCCATCGCCGAGCTGGCCGAAGAAGTTGCTACCGGCACAGCGTACGGTGGTGCCGGCCAGTGCACACGTTTGCGCAGCGCCGGCGCCGGCGGCGCTGACCGTGCCGAGCCCCGGCACCGTGATCGGCATGCGCTGGCGATCGTCGGCCGGTGGATCGATGCCGATCCGTCCGCCGGCGGCACTGCCCCAGCACCGCAGCGTGCCGCCGCCCCATGCGCACGTGTGCGCGTCGCCCGTCGTGATGCCGTCGATCGTGGCAAGGCCGGTATCGACGGTGACCGGTGCTGCCGTCGACGCGAGCGTCCCGTCGCCGAGCTGGCCGTGATCGTTCGCGCCCCAGCACTGCAACGTGTTGCCCGACAGGGCGCAGCCGTGCGAGTCGCCGAGCGCGATCTTCGTCGGAGACCCGGCGAGCGTGACCGCGCGCGGCTGGATCGAGGCCGACCGCGCGCCCCGTCCGAGCTGGCCGAACAGATTCGAGCCCCAGCACAGGAGCGCTCCATCCTGGATGCCGCACATGTGAAACCCGCCGGACGTGAGCGCGGTCAGGTTCGTGAGCGACGTCGCGGTCGGAACCGGCGACAGCGGGCCGAGGCCGGGCGCAACGTCGCCCCAGCACGACAGGCGTCCGTCGGCGAGACGCGCGCACGCACCGTAGGTCGCGACGCTCACGTCGACCGCGTTCGCGACCGCCGCGCCGTTGACGCCATCGTGATACGCGAGATCGGAGAGGCCGAGCTGGCCGAAGTAGTTGCTGCCGAAGCAGCGCACGTCGCCCGTGTCCTCGACAACGCACGAGGACTGGCCGGCCATCGCGACCTGACGGACAGCGCCGACGTTGGGGATCGAGGTCGGCGTCATCTGGAGGTTGCCGCCGGGCGTGCCGAGCTGGCCGTTGTAGTTGCGTCCCCAGCAGGTCGCCTTGTTCGCGTTGTCGATGCGGCACGCGGTGCGATGGCCCATCACGAACGACTGCGTACCAGCCGTCGACGGCAAGACCGTCGCCGACATCAGATCCGCCTCGCTGGTCTGCAGCGTCTGGAAGTTCGTACCGTCGCCCCAGCACGCGATCGCGCGGTCGCTCGCGCGCGTGATGCAGTAGCTGTGACGCCCGCCGGCGAGATCGACTGCCGTGTCGCCGCCGAGCATCACGGGGCTCGGTCCGCCGTTGAATGTCTGCGTTCCGTTGCCGAGCTCGAACTTGCTGTTCTCGCCCCAGCAGTTCACGCTGCCGTCGGTCAGGCGCGCACACGTCGACGAGCGGCCGCCGGCGAGCTGCACGGCCGCCGACGGCAGCGGCACCTTGATCGGCGACGGCACGTAGAGCGGCGCACTCGGGAGCACCTGACCTCGGTCGTTGTAACCCCAGCACCAGACGTCACCGCGCGCGTCGATCGCACACGTATGCTGCTGGCCGGCGGCGGCCGCGACGACGGGACAGCCCGCGTAGGCATCGCCACCGGCATCGCCGCTCGCCGCATCGAAGCCGATGCGGCCACAACCCGTCACCACCAACGCGACGCACAACACTCCTCGCACGAGGAGATCATATCAGCTCACGGTGCGAGAACCTGCGCCGCGGCATCGATGCCCGAGAGCAGCGCGCCCTCCATGAACCCCTGCCAGTCGTAGAACGAGTTCGCGTGCTCGCCCGCGAAGAAGAGGTTGCCGACGGGCTTGCCCTCGTTGCCGGCGACGGTCGTGAACTGGCCCGGCAGATAACACGTGTAGCTGCCGCGCGTCAGCGGGTTCGACGGCCAGTGCTCGAGGTGCGCGACATACGCGTTGCCGTTCTTCGTCGCGCGCGCCTTCGCGCCCGCGTACACCTTGTCGAGATCGGTGAGGAACCGGTTGGCCTCGGTCTGGACCTGCGCGGGATTGAGGTTCTTGCCGCGCACGCCACCGGAGTAATCGGTGAGCACCGCGTGTGCGGTCGTCGCCGTCGTCGGCGAGGTCTCCCACGTCGTCTGGTGATTGACGAGATCCGAGTACGACTGGCCGGTGCTACCGAGCTCGGCCCAGACCGGACCGTTGAAGCCGACCATCATCTTCGCGTTGTCGCCGTAACCGAGCGTGTCGATCGCGAGCGTCTTCCAGGCCGGCAGGCCGAGCGATGCGTCGAGCGTCACGCCGCGCAGCACCGTGAACGGCAGCGCGAGCACGACCTTGTCGTGCGTCTTCACGATCGACTGGTTGCCGTGGCGGAACGTCAGCTCGATGCGGCCGGCGGAGGTCTTGCGCACGCGCTCGAGGCGCATCTCGAACTCGGGCTGACGCGGCAGGAGCGCGGCGATGCCGGTCGCGATCCGATCGTTGCCCTCGACGACGTGGAACCGCTCGTCGGAGAACACGCCGAACGGCGTGAACTTCGAGCGGCGGTCCGCGTGAATGAACAGCAGGAAGTTGAGCGCGCTCTGCTCCGATAGCTCGCGGCCGTACTCGGCGATGTACGACTCCTCGATCGCCTTGCGCGCGTACGTGCCCGCGCCGCGCGACGTCAGGTAGTCGGCGAGCGTCATGCGATCGAGCGTCTGGTCGCCCGCGTTGAACGCATCCGCGGTCGGCGATCCGCTCGACGCGCGCAGGTCGGGGCGCATCGCGGCGACGAACGCGCGATACTCGTCGACGACGGTCGCCTCCGGCACGAGCTGGTTGTTGAAGTAGTAGAAGACGTCACCGGGCGGCTTGTTGACGTCCTCGCGCGTCAGGCCGAGCGTGTTGACCCAGCCGAGCATCGTCTTGTGCAGGTTGTCGATCAGCTCGCCGCCGCGCTCGACCGCCTGACCGGGGAACGTGCCGCGCAGCGAGAACTGACGGCCGCCGACGCGATTACTCGCATCGTAGAGGCTCGCCGTGTAGCCCTTCACCGACAGCGCGTACGCGCACTGCAGGCCCGCGAGGCCCGCGCCGACGATCCCGACGTCGAGCGTCGCCGGCTTCGGTGCCGCGAAGCCCTTGCGCGCGGTCAGCGCGAGCGCCGAGGCTGCGGCGGCACCGCCGAGGAATTGCCGGCGAGACAGCGCGGCGCGCTCGACTTCGCGCGTGCGCTCGACAGCTTCCTGCGACGACACACCGGCGGCGTCGGCGTCGCGTGCGATGCGGATGAGACGACGAAGTTGACGGAGCGAACGGGAGCGAGGTCCGATCGACATGTCTTGCAACGGTGCCCGATCCGCACTGCAAGTGCGGTGAGCGTGACAACGAAACACCGTGACGATCGTGTGGCTGATCGAGTAGCCGGTCAGTCGCACGCTGCGGTGAACGACAGCGCGGGCTGTGCCTGTGTCGCGTTCTTCGTGCCGTTGCCGAGCTCGCCGTTGTCACCCGCGCCCCAGCAGTAGACGTTGTCGCCGGCGTCGATCGCGCACGTCGTGTAGGCGCCGACGGCGAGTCTCGTCACGGCTAGCAGTCCCGCCACGCGCGCCGCGATCGGGCGACCCGCATCGACGGTGCCAGTGCCGAGCTGGCCAACCGTGTTGCTGCCCCAGCACCAGACTTCGCTGCCAAGGCGAGCGCAGCCGTGCTCGATGCCGAGACCGACCTCGTCGGCGCCGCCGAGGAATCCGCTCGCGGTCGTCACGCGTGTCGACGTCAGCGCCATGCCGCCGATCGTGCCGATGCCGAGCTGGCCGTACGCGTTGTCGCCCCAGCAGTACACGTCGCCGGTCGTCTGCACCGCGCAAGTCGCGGCGTCGCGTGGCGTGATCGAGCGAACCGCGCCGAGCCCGACCGGCTCGACCGGCGACAGCGCGTCGAGCGTCGTGTTGTCGCCGACGCCG
>JABFXX010000236.1 GCA_013368795.1 Kofleriaceae bacterium | reverse complement strand
CATGTAGTTGATGGTCAGGTACTTGCCGGTGTCGCGCAGGAACTCGAGGAACGACACGCCGCGCGTCCAGTCGGCGTTGTTCTTGATCATCGCGCCGATCGTCGGGCTCTCGAAGTCGAGCAGGCGCGACAGCTGGCTGCGGATGCCGGCGAGGTTGGTCGCGAGTGTCGCCTCGTCGAGCAGGTTGCGCTCGTCGCTCTTGCCCGACGGGTCGCCGATCATCCCGGTCGCGCCGCCGACGACGATCACCGGTCGGTGACCGGCCAGCTGCATGCGCTTCAGCATGATCGTCGGGACGAGGTTGCCGACGTGAAGCGAGGACGCGGTCGGGTCGTAGCCGGCGTAGATCGAGACGGGAGCGGTCGTGGCGAGGAGCCCCGCGAGCCCCGCGCGGTCAGTACAGTTCGCAAACAGTCCCCGAGCTTCTAGCTCGTCGAGGATCGACATCGACTCCGGCATGACCGGGCGAACCTACCACGCGGGTAGGGCAGGGCCAGCACGCCCGGCGAGGCACGTGCGGGCCAGCAATCCGAGCTGCGCAACGAGGCCGACCAGGCGCGATCGGGCGCGAAGACGTGCGGGCCGACCGGCTCAGTGAACGTCGGCGACGAGGGTCGCGACGAGACGTACGCAGTCCTCGAAGACCTGCGGGTGGTCGCCCTCGTCGTCGAGCATGTCGACGAGCCAGGTCGCGTCGAGGAGCCGCGCGGTCAGGAGCCAGTCGTCGGGCAGCTCGCCGCCGGCGTCGCGATAGCCGCGCTCGAACGCAACGACGAAGTCGCCATCGTAGCGCTGGGAGTAGCGGAACAGGCTGCCGACGTCTGCGAGCGGGGAGGAGGTCGTCGTCGTCTCCCAGTCGATGATGCCGTTGATGCGCCAGCGACCGCCGGCCTGATGGACGATCACGTTGCGATGGCCGAGGTCACCGTGCGACAGGCAGACCGCGCCGAACGCCATCTGCGGCTCTGCGGCCTCCATCGACTTGAGGAGAGCGTCGGCGAGCGCGGCGCCGAGGCGCAGGCGCGCGCGGCCGGTGGTGAGCTGGCGGTAGCTGTGCTCGAGGATGTGCGTGAGCTCGAACGGTGACGTCGCATCGGTGTGCGAGATCCAGGCGAGCGCGCGGCCGAGCGGCTCGGCGAGCGACGCGAATGCGTCGTGGTTGCCGCGCTTGCGGAGCTCGTGGAGTGTGATGCCATCGATCCAGCGATACGCGATCACGAGGCGCTCGAGATCGACGTTGACGATCTCGGGGACGGGGACCGTGCCGTGAAGGAGCGTGAGCGTGGTGAGCTCGGTCTCGAACCACTCCTTCCCGCCGGCGTAGTGCTTGATGCCGAGGACGTCACCGTCCTCGAGCGTGACCTTGTGGATCGTGTTGGTGAGCCCGCCGTCGACGCGCTCGACGCTCGTGATCGGCGCACCGGCCGCGCGCTCCAGCTGCGCTCGAGTGATGTCGAGCAGCGGGAACACCCGCACGTCGGTCAGGACAGTGTCGATGCGCACGGACAGGACCAGGGTATCAGTCATCGAAGCCGTTCGGCTTCCGGAATCAGTGAGTGCACGGGACACGCCAGAACGTTCAACGAACCGCACGGCGCCGGCGTGGCGTCGACGTGACAGCCCTACGAACCGTGCGCGCTGACGACGGTGCGTACGAATCGTGCGCGCAGTGGGATGACCAGGCGTACGAATCGTGCGCGCCGTGGCGATGACCTCACGTATGAACCGTGCGCGCAGTGACATCATCGCGTGCGAGAGACAACAGCGCGCCGTGATGTGGGCCGACGCTGACCGCGCGACCGGGGCGAGATGTTCAGCGCGAGCGCGAGATGGTCAGCGCGAGCGGGGCGGCAGCGCGTGCGGGGGCGAAGCCTCTGCCCATTCGAGGACGAGGCACGCGAGCACGCCTGCGGTCAGCGGGCGTAATCGGACGCGCGCGTCTCGCGAACCACGACCACCCTCACCTGACCGGGGTAGGTCGCTTCGGTCTCGATCGCCCGTGCGATCTCCTTGGACATCACGATCGCCTGCGCGTCGTCGACCTGGTCGTTCATCACCATGACGCGGATCTCGCGGCCGGCCTGCAGCGCGAACGCGCGCTCGACACCGGAGAACCGCTTGCAGATCGACTCGAGGTCATCGAGGCGCTTGATGTAGGAGGCGAGCTGCTCGCGGCGTGCGCCGGGGCGAGCCGCGGAGAGCGAGTTGGCGGCGGCGACGATGTGATCGAGGAGCGACTGCGGACGCGGGCCGTTGGTCTCGTCACCGTGGTGAGACGCGATCGCCTGGCAGACCTTCGGCGACTCGCCGTGCTTGCGGCAGAGCTGCGCGCCGACCTCGCCGTGACCGCCCTCTTGCTCGTGATCGACCGCCTTGCCGATGTCGTGGAGGAGGCCCGCGCGACGGGCGAGCTTCACGTTCGCGCCGAGCTCGGCGGCGATGAGGCCTGCGAGGTAGCCGACCTCGACGGAGTGGAGGAGGACGTTCTGCGCGTACGACTGGCGGAACTTGAGCCGGCCGAGGTGGCGAACGAGCTCCGGATGGACGCGGTGCAGGCCGAGGTCGAACACGGCCTGCTCGCCCGCTTCCTTGCAGACCTTGTCGACTTCCTTCTCGGCCTTGCGGACGCACTCCTCGATACGAGTCGGGTGAATGCGGCCGTCCGCGACGAGCGCGGAGATCGCGATGCGCGCGATCTCGCGGCGCACCGGATTGAAGCACGAGATCGTGATCGCCTCCGACGTGTCGTCGATGATCATGTCGATGCCGGTGGCGGCTTCGAGGGCGCGGACGTTGCGACCCTCGCGACCGATCAGGCGACCCTTGAGATCGTCGGACGGCAGGTTGACGACGGCGACAGTGCGCTCGTGGACGAACTCGCTCGCGAACCGCTGGATCGCGGTAGCGACGATCGTCTTGGCGCGGGCGGCGGCTTCCTTCGCGGCGTCGTCCTCGATGCGCTTGATCTCGACGGCGGCAGCCTGGAGCGCCTGGCCGCGGACTTCTTCTTCGAGCTTCTTGCGCGCGGCTTCTTCGGTCAGGCCCGAGATGGCTTCGAGCTTCTTGCGCGCCTCGGCCTGCGCTGCCTCGGCCTTCTCGACGGCGGCGTCGGCCTGCTTGATCTTGCCGTCGACGCTCTTCTCTTTCTTGTCGAGCTCGGTGGAGCGCCGCTCGGTGTCCTTGCGCTGCTTGTCGAGGTCGCGCTCCTTCTGAGCGATCGATTCCTCGCGCTTGGACAGCTCGGTCTTGCGACTCTTCAGCTCTTCGTCGAGCTCGGTCTTGCGCTTGCGAGCCGCTTCCTTGCCCTCGATCTCGGCGGCCTTCTTGATCGCGTCGACCTCGGCCTGTGCCGCGCTGCGGATCTTCGTGGCCTCTTCTTCGGCCACCTTCTGTGCGTTGTTGGGACCCTTCGACTTGCCGAGGCGCGTGCCGAGCACGACGCCGACGACGAGACCGATCGCAACTGCGACGAGGATGATGACGGTGTCCATCGTTCCCTAGTCCGGCCCTAGTCCGGCGCCCGGTAGACCGCCGCCTCGGTGACGACGTGGTGGAGGCGAATATCGTGTGGATCGTGCGGGACCGCGTCGATGATCTGGCACTCGAACGCGAGCCCGATGCGGATCGCCTGCGGCACCGTGGCGAGCGTCACGTCGTAGTAGCCGCGACCCCAGCCGATGCGTCCGCCTGCGCGATCGAATGCGAGACCGGGGATCGCGAACGCCGCGATCTCCGAGAGCTCGACGGCGGTGCGCGCGTCGGCGACCGGCTCGCGCAGGCCGAACGCACCTGGCACGAGCGCGTCGATCGTCGTCGCGTGAAACGACAGTCGACGAATGCCGTCCTCGACGCGCGGGTACGCGACAACGAGGCCGCGCGCGCGGGCCGACACGTCGATACGTGCGGTGTCGACCTCGGTGCCCTTCGGCGCGTAGAGGCCGATGATCGAGCCGACCGGCAGACGCGCGAGCAGCGCGAGCACCTCGTCGGCGATCACGGTGCTCGCGGCCGCGCGTTCAGCCTCGGGCATCATGTCGCGACGGAGCAGCACCGTGCGCCGCGTGATCGGCTTCTGCATGGAGGGGCTTCCGGTCGCGAGCAAGGGGTATACGATACCGAGCGACTCCCGCGGATCAAGGTCCTAAGCCACGGAATGCTCAGGGAAAACAGATACGCGTGCGATCCACGGGGGAAATCCCGTCGCGGTCAGCGGGTGACCGCGTGCTGCTTCATGATGAAGTTCGCGAGCGGACGCCTCGTGCGCTCGTCGGTTCCGACGAAGCGGAGCGCCATGCCGGCGCGTGGCTCCTGCTCGACACGAACGACCTCGGCGAGGATGTACAGCGTCTCCTCGCCCGGCAGATCGAGCTCGATCTCCGCGGACTCGCCCGGACCGAGCTGGCGGTGCGACCGCATGAAGAGCCCGCTGCGGGACACGTCCTCGACCAGACCGTCGACGACCAGCCCATGCGCACGGAACTGCGCGCGGACGCGGACAGGGACTCGAACGGCTGCCCTCTTGTCCATGTGGTGAAAGCTACGCTAGCGACCCACCAGCACGAAAGCAACCCTTTCGATCCCCTCACAAACGCCGCATCGCGGCGAAATCCTTGCGCTTGGTCGGACCTTCTCGTAGGAGTCGGCGCGGGACGTTGCTTTCTAACCGAGCATACGGCAGATTGCAGCGCCCAAATGAGGGCCCATAGCTCAGGTGGTAGAGCACCGGCCTTTTAAGCCGAGGGTCGAAGGTTCAAATCCTTCTGGGCTCACCCGCCAATAAGAACACACTGCAGACTCAGACCCCGTCGTCCAGAGGCCTAGGACACCCGCCTTTCACGCAGGTAACACGGGTTCGAATCCCGTCGGGGTCGCAACACAATCGGGACCAACTTGGTCCACCACAGATGCCAGTCGGGAGAGCGCGCCGGCGTAAACCCACTGCTCTGGTCGCGTCGTTCGGCGCCGAGACCGCGTCCGTGCCGATCTCTCGAACCA
This sequence comes from Kofleriaceae bacterium, assembly GCA_013368795.1. GTDB lineage: Bacteria > Myxococcota_A > Polyangia > Haliangiales > Haliangiaceae > JABFXX01. Next base: position 413 of record JABFXX010000236.1, on the reverse strand, counting down.
TGGTCGGGCGCTCGGGTTCCTCACGATGGCCGCGGCGACCTGCGTGCTGGGCTCGCAATGTCTCCTGATCGCCGAGAACCGCACGGCGGCGTTGGTGCTGTAGTGTCTTGGAGTCGCGCGATGGGCGCTGCTCGTCTGCGGCATCTTCACGATGCTGATGGTCCGAGAAGCCGACGCTGGCTGAAGGAATCAACGGCGGCTGGTTGATCAGCGTCGTGGCGGCACAGTCTGTGTCTGCACTCGGCGCACAGCTCGCACCCAGCCTCGGGACAGCGCACCGCACGCTGGTGTTTGCTCTCGCGATGTGGCTCGGCGCCGAATCTCCCGTGCCGTGGACGCGACCTTCTTGATGTCGATTCCCCGCGTGATCGTATACGTCGCGATCGGTGCGTGGTCGTTGACCGCGATCGGCA
>JABFXX010000616.1 GCA_013368795.1 Kofleriaceae bacterium | reverse complement strand
GTCGCCGGGACCTGGCCCGTCTGCTTCCACCGATTGACGATCGGTTTGCCACCCACGAAGCCCCAGATGTAGTCCGTGAAGCTGCCGACCTCGTCGACGACCTTCAGGAACTGCCTGGCGTTATTCACCGCCGACTCGACCTTCTGGCGGTTGCGGACGATGCCGGGGTCGAGGAGGATCTTGTCGACCTTCGCGGGCGTGAACCGCGCGACCTTCTGGGGATCGAAGTCGGCGAACAGGCGGCGGTAGCCATCGCGCTTGTTGAGGATCGTCGACCACGACAGTCCTGCCTGCGCGCCCTCGAGGATCAGGAACTCGAAGTGCTTCCGATCGTCGCGCACCGGCACGCCCCACTCGGTGTCGTGATAGGCCCAGAACTCGGGCTTGGTCGCCCAGACGCAGCGATTCTTCTCTTTGCTCATAAATCCAGATCAAACGCGACGCGCGCGCCCAGCTTGATGGTGATGAGGTCGTCGCCGGGAAGGAACAACCGTTCGAGTGCGAACCCTAGCGCGGCGCCGGGGAACAGGAAGCGCTGGCGCAGCGCGCGGCCGCCGAACGCGAACCCGACGTGCATGCCGTGGTCGATGTCGCCCCAGTCCTCCTCGGTCGAGTGACCGAGCCAGCCGGCCTCGACTTCGAAGTACGTATTGAGGAGCGTGCGGCGATAGACGATCGGCGCGACCAGATCGGCCGCGAGCTCGAGCGAGGTGCGCTCGCCGGTCTCGTCCTTCGGGAACTCGGCGCTCGCGCCGCCGGAGATGCCGGCATAGAGGCCGTCGCCGTTCGCGAACATCCGGCCGATCAGAATGCGTCCGCCGCCGCCGAAGCTCAGGTCCGCGTGGTCGCCCTGGACGATCGCGTTCGCGGTGCCGCCGCCGCCGAACGTGAGCTGCCACGTGCTCTCGCTGATCTGCCTTCCCGCGAACGGGTTCTCCGGCTCGATCCAGAACGGGCAGTCGACGCTCATCTCCTCGGCGCGCGCGAGCAGCATGCGCACGCGATGGAGCACGAGCAGGTCGGACACCTTTGACAGCTTCTTGCCTCGCGCGCGCCACGCCTCGACGACATCGCCACCGCGGCGCGAGACCTCGGCATCGAGCCACGCTGCGAGGCTGCGGCGGCCGAGCGAATCGACGCGACACACCGAGTCGAGCGCGCCCTCGAGCAGACCTTCGATCTCGAGCCGGTCAACGCCCCAGCCGGTCGCCGCCGCGACGGTCACCTGGCGCTCGAGATCGCGATACAGCGCGTGCTCGGTCGGATCTTTCGGCGACGGTGTCCGCGAGCAAGCCGCGAGCAGTACCGCTGCCAGCGCGGCAGACTTCACAATATCCAGTCTACCGCACGAGCATCCAGGTCACGCCGGGTGTGACCTCGAGATGGAAGTGATTCCGATGGGCGCGGTTGTGGTCCGGCGTGAGGACGACGTTGAACAGCTTCGCGTCGACGGCGGCGCACACGATCTCGCGCAGCTCGATCGCCTCGGCGGTCTTCACCTTGCGCGCCTTCGGTCCGCAGGTCTTCGCGCCGATGCGGCCCTTGAAGTGATCGAGCACGTCGAGCTTCGTGCCGTCGCTCTTGATGAACTTCGCCGCGTCGATCGCGAGCCCGCCGATGTGCTGCTGGCCGATCTTGTCGTCGGGCCATTTGTCGGGCGCCTTGCGGTGCAGCGAGTAGTGGCGCACCTCGACGATGTCGTGCTCGCTCAGGATCTTCGCGAAGTCGTCGAGCGCGAGCACGAGGCGGCAGTCCGCGATCTCCCAGATCGAGGTCTCGCGCTGCTCCACCTTCTGGTTCGTGCGGAACTCGATGCCGTGCAGCTTGCCCATGAGGCGCACGGGCGCCATCACGCCCTTCGCGGTCTCGCGGATGAACTCGATGTCGCGGCTCTCGAGCTCGGTCTCGCACTGGTCCCGCGTCAGCGACGAGTAGCGGTGCGCGGGCGTGTCGCCGGCGGTGGTACGCAGCTCTGCGCGCGCCGGGGAGGCGAGCGCCAGGAGCGTGAGGGCCAGATACAGGGTCCGCACGGAGCGACCCTACTACGATCTCAGAGGCAGATCGCGCTTCGCACCGGCACGACCTTGGCATCGCGCGGGCAGGCAAACTGCGCCTTCTGCAGCGCCTTGCGGAGGCAGTTCGCGGCCTGCTCGTCGGCGGGATCGACGCCGCCGAACGGCTTCACCATGACCTCCATCGCCGTGCCGCGCGCGTTCAGCTTCCAGTCGGCCCAGTAGCCGCGCGCGTCGTTCTTCTTGCGGTTCTTCGGCGCGCACTCGGCAAACGCCGCGTCCGACTCCATCGTGCGATCGACCTCGAGCGCACCGTCGACGTCGCTGCGCACGGTGACGACGCCGGGCGCGAGCTCCTTGCGCGCGAGGCCGGTCGTCGGCGCGTCGGGCGGCGCGCCCTTCGACGCGAGCTTCGGCGCGGCCTTCTGGATCGTCGCGACCTTGTCCTTGGGGCCGGCGAGCGGGACGGTGTAGCGCGCCCAGCGCTCGGCGCTCGGCCTGCCGTGGCGCTCGAGATCGACGATCAGCTCGCACGTCTTGTCGTCGGTGCAGCTCACCGAGGCGTGTGCGGTCGACAGGTTCTTGTGCTTCTGGCCGAGCACCGCAACGAGCGACGGCGAGTAGCCGCACGCCTCGCTCTTCTCGGTCCACTTCTTCGAATCGACGAGCTTCTTCGCCGACTCGACATCCTTCGCGGGGACGATGATGCCCTTCTCCGCGGTCGCGAGCGCGGCGCCGACCGCGTTGCGCATTGCGGGCGTGGTCTTCACCGGGAAATCGTCCGGATAGACGACGGCGATCGCGATCTTGCCTTTGCCTTCGACAGCGGTCTTCGACTCGCCCTTGCACACCTCGAACGCATTCTGGGCGTACGCGGTGGTCGACATGGCGAGGAGCGCGAGGAGGGAGACTCGGAGCATGACGAGATAGTAGGCGAAACCGCCTGCGTCCGCCGGTTCTCGTGGAACCGCTCACGTGAGCGCGGTGTCACACGCCGGCATGCGTCGCAACTGGTTTCACTCCCTGGTGTGTGCGTGGACGGCGGCGGCAGTGGCAACCGGAGGGTGTCGTACGCCACAGCCGGTGGCACCGCAAAAGCCGGTCGCGACGTCGGGGACGAAGCCGAGCGCCGCGGTGCCTTCGTCGGGGCGGCCGGAGATCGCGTTCCACGGCGACAGCGCCGACGGTGCGCTGACCGCGACGCTCGCCTCCGCACAACTTGTCTCGACCGGCGCGACGATCACGGATCTATCGACCGCGGAGACCGAGGCGCTGCTCGCCCGACTCGAGCCGTTGCCCGACGTATCGAAGGCGCCCGCGCCGCCGCTGCGGCCACCGTCGGCGGCGCCACCACGCAGCGGCACGATCACGCCGATCGCGTTCGTGCGGCCGACCGGCAAGGCCGTGAGCGAGCAACCGATCTCACCGGCGCCAGCGATCGGTGTGCCGCTCGCCGCGCCGCAGATCTTGCCGGTCGGCGAGGTGGCGGCCGAATCGGAGATCCGCGTGCGGTTCGACGAGCCGATGGTCGCGGTCGCGGCGGTCGGCAAGCAGGCCCCGCCGGTCGCGACGATCACGCCGAGCGTGCCTGGCTCGTGGCGCTGGGTCGATACGCGCGTCGCGCAGTTCACCGCGTCGGGGCCGCGCTTGCCGCAGGCGACCGAGTTCGCCGTGACGGTCGCGGCCGGCATCAAGGCAGTCACCGGCGCGAAGCTCGCAGACGACGCGACGCAGAAGTTCGCGACGCCGCCGGTGATGCTGAAGACGCTGTATCCGACGGTCGTGTTGCGTCCGGACTCCCCGATCGTCGTCGGGTTCGATCAGGAGATCGATCCGGCGACGATCACGAAGTTCCTGCGCGTCGAGGACGAGAAGCGGCACAAGCTGCCGTTCAAGACGATCACGCTCGATGCGGCGAAGCCGCTGTGGGCGAAGAACCCGTCGGTGAAGTACGACGCGGCGACGCTGCCGAAGTATCACGTGATCCTCGCGCCGACGACCGCGTGGCGCCCGGGGATGGCGGGGCGCGTGGTGCTCGCCAAGGGCGCGCCGTCGCAGGAAGGACCTCGCGTCGCGACAGAGGAGACCGCGGCGAGCTTCGATATCGCGGATCACTTCGTCGCGCGCGGCATCTCCTGCGACGACGGCGAGCGCGTCCGTCTCGACGGCTCGCGCTGCTCGGCGTGGGGCTACATGCAGGTGCAGTTCTCGAACCCGATCGACGTGGACCGGTATCACGCGAAGTACGTCCAGATCGAAGGCGAGCGCGTCGAGGACCACGTGCCGAGCTACCAGTCCGTCGGCCTGACGACGCCACGCGTGGTCGGCAAGAGCTTCGCCGTCTCGATCGACGGCAGGATCACGGATGCGTACGGTCAGGCCTACGAGGGTCAGAGCAAGCTGACGTTCTCGACGGTGAAGATGCGCCACGAGCCGTACGTCTTCGCGCGCGCCGGGCTCTACGTGCTCGATCCGCGCTTCGCCATCCCGCAGTGGATCGTCCACGCGCAGGCGCTGTCGTCGCTCCACATCGAGCTGTACCAGGTGCAGCCGAGCGACTACTTCGCGTTCGAGGACTTCGAGGCGGGCAAGCGCAAGACGCCGCCGGGCAAGCGCGTCTACGACAAGACGCACCCGGTCGGTGCGCGCTGGGCGGCGAATGCGCGCGTCGATCTGCGGCCCGCGCTCGCGGCGAGCGGCACCGGGCACGTGATCGCGATCGCCACCGGCATCGCGGCAAACGGCTCGAAGGTCGAGGCCAAGCGCGTCGCGTGGATCCAGGTGTCGAAGCTCGGCGTCACCGCGCGCATCGACGGCGAGCGGATCAACGCCTGGGCACAGGACGTGACGCCGGCGGCGTTCCTGAAGCCGATCGAGGGCGCGACGACGTCGCTGCTCGTCGAAGGCCGGAGCGATGCGCCCGCGCCGGTGACGACCGACGCCGACGGTCACGCCGCCTACGAGCTCCTGCCGGCGCCGGTGAAGGCCGAGCCGTATCGCACCGCGCTGCTCGTCGCGAAGAAGGGCGATGATGCGACGTTCACGTCGATCGGCGGCCGCTGGGCGAAGTCGCAGCGTCTCGACCAGGCGCGCTGGTACGTCACCGATGATCGATTCACGTACAAGCCGGGCGAGACCGTGTACGTGAAGGGCTGGATTCGCTGGACGAACAACGGCGTCGATCCCGACCTCGCGCTGCCGGCGAGCGGCGACAAGATCGCGTACTCGCTCGTCGACTCGCGCGGCAACAAGCTCGCGAGCGGCGACGCCGAGGTGACCGGGCAAGGCGGCTTCGACCTGCAGGTCGCGCTGCCCGCGAACGCGAACCTTGGCACCGCGACGTTCTCGCTGGTGAGCAAGGGGCAATCGATCCGCCATCCGATCTCGATCGAGGAGTTCCGCACGCCGGCCTATGCCGTCGACCTCAACGACGACGTCACCCACGGCGGCGCGACGCCGCTCCTCCTCGGCGAGACGATCGAGATGAACGCCGAGGCGAAGTACTACGCGGGTGGCGGCCTCGCGGGCGCACGGATCGTGTGGGACGCGTCGCTCGCGTCGGCGACGTATCGCCCGCCGGGCTGGGACCGCTACACGTTCACACCGATCGCGAACCGCGCGGCGCCCCAGTGGGGCAGCACGAGCGCGAGCGAGGAGAGCTCGCTGTCGGGTGCGTCGGCGTCGGGCATCGTGTTCGGCGTGAGCGCGTTGCCGTACGGCAAGCCGAGCGTGCTCACCGTCGACGCGACGGTCACCGACATCGATCGCCAGACGATCCGCGCGAGCTCGCGCAAGATCGTCGTCCACCCGGCATCGCTCTACGTCGGCATCCGCCAGAAGCCCGATAGCTGGGAGACGCTGCAGTTTGTCGTCACCGATATCGACGGCAACGTCGTGGCGGGCGTGCCCGTCGACGTGTCGATCGAGGGCGTGCTCGGCTCCGAGATGTATCGCGACGACGCGGAGGTGATCGACACGCAGAGCTGCAAGCTGACGAGCGCGGCGACGCCGGTGACGTGCAACTTCACGCGCAAGGATCTGCAGACCGCGTACAGCGCGACGGCGCGCATCGCCGATCCGCGCGGCCGGACGAACACGGCGCAGTACTGGATCCCGTGGTGGACCTACGCCGATCGCGACTTCGCGGTCGTGCCCGACAAGAAGTCGTACAAGCCCGGGGATGTCGCGAAGCTCGAGATCCGCTCGGAGATCGTGCCTGCGACCGCGGTCGTGTCGTTCGCGCGCCAGGGCGTGATCGCACAGAAGCGGATCCAGCTGACCGGCAAGACCACGAAGGTCGAGCTGCCGATCACAGAGGCGTACATCCAGAACGTCAACGTCGTCGTCGATCGGATCGCGAAGCGCCGCTATCAGAACGGTAATGATAAGGACCCGCTGCCCGAGGTGATGTCGACCGAGCTCAGCTTGCCCGTCGACATCGACAGTGCACGCCTCGACATGCGTGCGCGCTCGACGCAGCCGCTCGTCGAGCCGGGCGAGAACGCGACGTTCGAGGTCGAGGTGAGGCGCGACGACAAGCCGGTCGCGGGCGCCGAGGTCGCGCTGATCGTCGTCGACGAGGCGATCCTCGCGCTGTCGGGCAAGTCGCACGCCGATCCGCTGCAGCCATTCTATCGCGACGTCGGCCACGGCACGCAGAGCGTGCAGACGCTCGCGATGATCGAGGACGCCGGCTACGAGCTGAACGATGTCCCGGGCTACCGGCGATGGAATCTCGACGACCCGAGTACCGGCGTCGGCGCGGGCGGCGGTGGGAGCGGCTACGGCACGATCGGAACCGGCCGCTACGGCACGATCGGTCATGGCTCCGGATCGGGCACCGCGATCGTCAAGGCGCGCAAGGACTTCCGCGCGACCGCGGTGTTCTCGCCGACGCTGACAACCGACGCGAGCGGCAAGGCGATCGTGACGGTGAAGATGCCCGATAGCCTGACTCGGTTCCGCATCGTCGCGCTGGCGACCTCGAACACGCGCACGTTCGGCAAGGCCGAATCGAACATCGTCACGCAGCGCAAGCTGAACGCGCGCACCGTCGCGCCGAGGTTCCTCACGCAAGGTGATGCGTTCTCGCTGCCGGTCGTGGTGCAGAACCTCGATCGGACGGCGCGCACGATCGATGTCGCGGTGCGCGCGGCGAACCTCGCAGGCACAGGACCCGCCGGCAAGCGCGTCGTCGTGCCCGGTGGCCAGCGCGCCGAGCTGCGCTTCGACTTCGCGACGCAGGCGCGCGGCAAGGTCGTGATCCAGACGATCGCGACCTCCGGCAAGTTTGCCGATGCATCGAACGTCGAGCTGCAGGTCTACGAGCCGGCGACGACCGAGTCGTTCGCGACGTACGGTAGCCTCGACGACAAGCCGCAGTTCGAGCGGCTCGAGGTGCCGAAGGACGTCTTCGCCGACGTCGGCGGCGTCGAGACCGAGCTCGCATCGACGCAGCTGCAGAACCTGAACGACGCGTACTGGTACCTCTACGCGTATCCGTTCGAGTGCGCCGAGCAGCGGTCGAGCCGGATGCTCGCGACGTCGGCGATGTACGACATCCTCGACGCATTCGCGACGCCGGGTCGGCCGACGCGACAGGAGATCCTCGACATGCAGGCGTACGACGTGAAGAAGCTGACGCGCGATCAGCTGGCCGACGGCAGCTGGGGCTACTTCCGCGGCATGGCGGGCGATCCGTACGTGACGATGCAGGTGCTCACCGCGCTCGCCGCGCAGAAGGAGCCGGGCGCGGCGATGCAGAAGGCGACCGCGTACGTGATCAAGCGCGCCGCGTCGCTGCAAGCGGACCTCGACGCGAAGGTGAAGTCGCGCGACATCAAGCAGCTCGGCCGCGACATCTACTCGGTCTCGCTCGCGGCATCCGCGCTGTCGGCGATCGCGTCGACGGGCATCGACGTCAGCGGTCGCGCGGTTCGCCTGCACGAGGCCGCGACGGCACTCGGCAGCTATCCGGTCGACGCGAAGGCGCGCGTGCTCGCGATCCTCGCGGGCAAGCCGAAGCACGCGGCGATCCGCGGCAAGCTGCTCGCCGATCTGCTCGGTGCGATCCACGAGACCGCGGCGGCGGCGACGGTCACCGCGCAGTTCACCGAGTCCGAGCGCCTGCTGCTCGTGTCGAGCAACAAGACATCTGCGCTCGTGCTCGACGCGCTGCTTCGCGAGACGCCGAAGCACGCGCTGATCCCGAAGCTCGCGCGCGGCCTGCTCGATGCGCGCAAGGGAGGGCGCTGGATGTCGACGCAGGAGAACCTCACCGTGCTCTCGGCGATGCGCCGCTACTTCGACGTGATCGAGAAGGACACGCCGAACTACACGGGCAAGCTGTGGCTCGGCTCGTCGGCGTACACCGAGGCCTCGTTCGTCGGCCGCTCGAACGTGCGCGCGACCGCGAACCTCGACTGGTCGACGCTCGCTCCAGGCACGGCCCACGACATCACGCTCGCGAAGACCGGCCCCGGCCGCATGTACTACCGGATCGGCATCACCTACGCGCCGAAGCAGGCGGACCTCCCGCCGCTCGACGCCGGGTTCATCGTGCGCCGCTCGTACAAGGCCGTCGACGATCCGGACGATGTCGTCGAGCTCCCGGGCGGACGCTGGAAGATCAAGCTCGGCGCGCGCGTGCTCGTTCGCCTCGAGGCGCTGAACACGTCGCAGCGCCACGCGGTCGCGCTCGTCGATCCGCTCCCGGCGGGGCTCGAGCCGGTCAACACGAACCTCGCGACGAGCGAGCGCGCGGCGGTCGATCACCTCGCCGACACCTGGGACCACACGAACATGCGCGACAACCGCAGCGAGGCGTTCGCGATGGACCTCGCTCCCGGCACGCACCTGTTCTCGTACACCGCGCGCGCGACGACACCGGGAAGGTTCCTCGCCGCGCCGGCGAAGGCCGAGGAGATGTACAGCCCCGAGACGTTTGGCCGGTCGGCGGGTACGACGGTGGTCGTCGAATAGCTGATACGATGTCGCGATGAAGCTCGCGATCGTGGCGTTGGTCGGCCTGTTCTGGATCGGTGCGTGCGACAAGAAGGCGCCGCCGAAGGAGTGGAAGGAGCGCTCGGGACCGGGCTTCACGGTGAGCGCACCGTTCCCGTCGGAGATCTTGCCGTCGCCGGCCGACTCGCCGGTGAAGATGACGATCTACTCGTACCTGAACAAGATGACGGAGGCCTGGCAGGTCCAGATCGCCGACATGCCGGCGGAGCTGCCGCCCGAGCAGATCCTCGCGAACATGACCGAGCACATCCACGGCCAGGGCGAGCTCAAGGGCGAGCAGGACGTGCAGATGGGCGACGGCGCGAAGGACTTTCGCTACATCGCGGACATGCCGGCGCTCGGCAAGATGTACGTCCGCGTTCGCATCGTGATCAAGAATCACAAGGCGTACCAGGTGATGATCCTGCATCCTCCGCAAGACACCGCTCGCGACGCCGACGCCGACCGCTTCGTCGATTCGTTCAAGCTCACGCAGTAGCCAACACCTACATCGGCCCCTCGCCCCCGCCGATCGGTGACGTACAATGGGCGCCGGTGGAGCAGGACCCGCTGATCGACTCTATCGTCAACGGACGGTATCGAGTCATTCGCTTGCTCGGCGAGGGCGGCATGAGCCTCGTCTACGAGGTCGAGCACCTCAAGCTGAAGCGACAGTTCGCGCTCAAGCGGATGCTGCCCTCGCTGATCGAGAACGAGGAGGCGCAGGTCCGGTTCGCGCGCGAGGCCGAGGTGCTCGCGTCGCTGCGCCATCCGAACATCGTCGACATCGTCGACTGGGACGTGCTCGAGGATGGCTCGCCGTACATGGTGCTGGAGTTTCTGCACGGCGCGCACGTTCGCGTCCGCATGGACCGCGCGCCGCTCGCGTGGGAGGCGATCGCGCGCATCGGCGATCAGGCGATGGCGGCGCTGTCGCTCGCGCATCGCAACGGCATCACGCATCGCGATCTCAAGCCGGAGAACATCTTCATCTCGATCGACGATGCGGGCGACGAGCGCGTCAAGCTGCTCGACTTCGGCGTGTCGAAGCTGCGCGGCGTCGGCCGCACGACCGGCCAGCACGCGATGCTCGGCACGCCGTCGTACATGTCCCCGGAGCAGGCGCAGGGCATGACAGAGCTGATCGGTCCGTCCGTCGACGTGTGGGCGATGGGCGCGATCCTCTACGAGATGGCGACGCAGAAGGTCGCGTTCACCGGCGAGAGCCTCGTCCAGACCGTCGTCAACATCACGAGCGCGCGGCCGCCCGCGATCACACAGTTCCGTCCCGACGCGCCGGCCGCGTTCCTCGACCTCGTCGATCGTGCGACGTCGACGGATCCCGAGCGTCGGATCACGACGATCGAGGAGCTCCGCGCACGCCTTCGCGCTGCGCTGACCTCCGTGGCGGTGAGCCCGCGTGGGACGCAGCGGATCGCGACACCTCCCGTCGGGATCCCGCTCATGCCGAAGCCCGTGGCGCCGGTCGAGATCGGCACGTCGGTGCACGCGCAGCCGAAGCCGGCCGGAAAGTCGCAAACGCTATGGATCATGACGACGGCGCTCCTCGCGATCGCGCTCGTCCTCGTGGTGGTATTCGCGACATGACGCGATGAGCGAGAAGAAGGATCCGACCGAGCGGCACGGGCCAACCGCGTGGGCTCGCCTCGGTCCGGCGCGCGGACCGATGATCTGCGCGTTGCTCGTCGCCGCGGTCGCCGCGATCGGCGCGCTCGTCCCGATCGGTCACGCGGGCACGACCCTGGGTGAGCACGAAGTGACGGCGATCGGGGTGGGGGCGGCTTGGCTCGCATTGTGGGCCATCGCGCTCGCAGTGAAGGCGTGGCGGCTGTCCCGGACCGAGGCCGCGGCAACCGTGCTCGTCCGGCCCTTGTCGTCGTCATTGGCGTACGAGATCGTGTTCTCGGCGCCGTTGGTCGTCGCTGTGCCGATGACGTCGCTCGTCGCCGGCCTTCCCTCGGTGGTCGGCGCGCTCGTGTGCGCGGGACTCGTCGCGCTGCGCGAGATCGATGTCGCGAGGTACGTCGAGGATGGCCGCATTCACGCGCGCGCCGGATGGCTGTGGGTGCGCGTCCAATCCGCGCCACTCGATCAGGTTCGCGAGGTTCGCGTCGAGCGCGATTCCCACCAGGGCGCTCCGTCGTACGTCGTGAAGCTCGAGCTCGATGCGGCATTGCCGCGCCTCGCCTCGGTCGAGGCCCGCTTCCGTTCGCTGGACGCGGCGAACGCCGAGGCCGAGCGGTGGAGACGCGCGCTCTAGCTAGTGCTCGAGCCAGCGGCGCATCAGCGTCGCCTCGCTCGTGTTGACGATCGTCGGCTCGTACTGCTCGATCGCGGCGAACGTCTCGACCGTCGCCGAGAACATGAAGAAGCCGACCTCGATGCCCGACGAGATCAGGCCCTCGTACTGCGAGTCGACGATCCACTGCGGGTGCATCTCGACGAGCGAGATCGGGATGCCGTGGTACTGGTCGAGCGGGACCGTCGCGTTGTCGAGCGGGTGGGGCACGCCGTAGAACGCCTCGTAGCGCGGCTCGAATGGCACGTTCGCCGGCCTCGCTGCGATCATCGCGCGCAGGAGATCGGGATCGAACGACGCGAAGTAGACGGAAATCTCGCGGCCGGCCGCGACGGCGGCGTCGCTGATTGTCGTGTACGCGCCCCACGCGCACTCGGCGTGTCGGGCGAGCTGATCCGGCGTGTGGCGCACGACCTCCTCGGGATCGACGAACGGCTTCAGCTCGATGAACACCGAGAACGGCCCACCGTGCGACGTGATCTCGCCCGGCTTGCCGAGGTGCGCGGCGACCGCATTCGCTGCCTCGCTCGCGAGCTCGGTGCGCGCGCCGGCGAGGTCGTGCGCGAACAGGCACGTGTCGTCAGACGCACGCCAGAACAGATCGATCTCGGTGCCGTCGATGACGGGCTTGCCGGAGATCTCGACGGCGAGCGATTCGTTCAGCGCCTCGATCGTGTCGTCGTTCTCGGGATCGGTCGGCTCGACGCAGTTCGAGTTGTGGCAGATCACGAGCACGTTCGGCCGGTCGCAGGCCGCGAGCGCGAGCACCGCGACAAGGCTAGATGCGATTCGCATACTCGAAGCTCACGAACACGCCGAAGTTGACGAGGTCGATGAAGTCGCGGCCCTGCGCGAACGAGATCCAGTCGGTCGCGAGCCCGCCGCCGTGCTTGACGAGGACGGTCGCGAGCTCGAAGTGAAACCGCGTGCGGATGTGGTGGCCGAGCTGCGGCAGCGGCGCGCCGACGCCGACCACGAGCTTCTCCTGGAACTGCGTGCCGTCGAGGAGCGGGATCGTGCTCGTGCGCCACCCGCCGAGCAGGCCCCACGCCCGCGAGCACGGCGCCCAGAACGCGAGGAGGTCGGTGTCGACCTGGTCGTCGGTCCAGAACATCGGGTCGAGGACGAGCGTCGTGTCGACGCGGCCGAACTGAAAGCCGGCGCCGATCCGGATCGGATGCGTACCGAGATCGCCGCGTAGGTTGAGGCCCGCATGCCAGGTCGGCTCCGCATGTGCCGCCGTACCGAGGAGCGCCACTACCGCCAGCGCGATGCCACCCTTCATTCTTGCTGCGTATCACGGCTGGCCGGTTGGCTCCGCGGTCCTTTACGGTCAAACTGCATGCCTCCGTGGTCCACGTCGCTGATCTGCAGTTCTCCGATCGCTTCGTCCGCGAGCTCCCCGCCGATCCTCGCGAGGACAATCGCATCCGTCAGGTGCTGAAGGCGTGCTACTCGCGCGTCGCGCCGACCGCAGTACCGAAGCCGGAGCTGCTCGCGCTCGTGCCCGAGGTCGCGGCGCTGCTCGATCTCGATCCGACGCCGACGCCCGAGCTCGTCGACGTGCTCGCCGGCAACCGCGTGCTGCCCGGAATGACGCCGTATGCGGCGTGCTACGGCGGTCACCAGTTCGGGACGTGGGCCGGCCAGCTCGGCGACGGTCGCGCGATCACGCTCGCCGAGGTCGAGAACGGCGCCGGCGAGACCTGGGAGATCCAGCTGAAGGGCGCGGGCCCGACGCCGTACTCGCGCAACGCCGACGGTCGCGCCGTGCTGCGCTCGTCGCTGCGCGAGCTCGTGTGCAGCGAGGCGATGCATCACCTCGGTGTGCCGACGACGCGCGCGCTGTCGCTCGTCGCGACCGGTTCGCCGGTCGTGCGCGACATGCTCTACGACGGCCATCCCGCCGCCGAGCCGGGCGCGGTCGTGTGCCGCGTCGCGCCGACGTTCCTGCGCTTCGGCAGCTACGAGATCCATGCATCGCGCGACGATCACGAGACGCTGAAGAGGCTCGTTCGCTTCACGCTCGAGCGCTGGTACCCGCAGTTTGTCGACGACATCCCCGGCTTCTTCGCCGAGGTGATGCAGCGCACCGCCTGGCTCGTCTCCGAGTGGATGCGCGTCGGATTCGTCCACGGCGTGATGAACACCGACAACATGTCGATCCTCGGCCTGACGATCGACTACGGACCGTACGGCTGGATCGAGCCATTCGACCTCGACTGGACGCCGAACATCACCGACGCGTCGGGGCGCCGCTATCGCTTCGGCAACCAGCCGTCGGTCGCGCACTGGAACCTCGCGCAGCTCGGCCGTGCGCTCGCGCCGATCGCCGGCGATATCGAGCCGCTGCGCAAGACGATCGACGCGTTCCCGAACGTGTTCTCGTCGCTCTATCGCCACACGATGCTGCGCAAGCTCGGGCTCGAGGGCCGGCGCGAGCACACGGTGCTCGACGACACGCTGCTGACGAACCTCGGCCAGCTGCTCGTCGACATCCAGACCGACTACACGCTGTTCTTCCGCCGGCTCGCGCTGCCGTCGCCGAGCGTCGACACGCTGCACGACGCGTACTATGCCGAGCTCGGCACCGTCGAGAAGGCGCGCATCGAGGCCTGGCTCGCCGAGTACCGCGAGCGCGTCATTCGCGAAGGCATCGACGAGACCGAGCGCGCGCGGCGCATGAACGCGATCAACCCGCTCTACGTGCCGCGCAACTACGTCGTCCAGGAAGTGATCGACGCGACCGAGCGCGGCGATCGCACGCGGCTGCCCGAGCTGCTCGACGTGTTGCGCCGGCCGTACGACGAGCAGCCGGGTCGCGAGCGCTACGCCGGCAAGCGTCCCGAGTGGGCGCGCCACAAGCCGGGCTGCTCGATGCTGTCGTGCTCTAGCTGAAGTCCTTCGCGAGCTCGCGGAAGAAGTCGTCGCTCGCGAGGTAGAACGCCCACATCCGCTCGACGGGATTCACGCCGCGGCGCTCCTGGAACAGCACGAGGTCGTCGAACTCGCCCTCGTACCAGCCCCACAGAAATCGCGCGCGCATGAGATCGAGGTTGCGCTCGCGCAGCTCGGCGATCGCCTCGTCGAGCTCCAGCTCCTCGAGCTCGTCGACCATCTCCTGCGCCTCGTCGATCACGTCGCCGAGGTACGCGATGCCCTTCTTCGTCAGCTCGTAGCGGCCCTTCTTGGCGTTGATCGCGACGTAGTCCTCGACGGCGAGCTGCTGGAGACACTCGTCGAGCGGCGACAGGTCGCTGGGCAGCACGACCGGCAGCTCCATGCCGCCTTCCTTCGGATCGAGATCGAGCTTTTTCAGGAGCCAGAGGCCGACGAGCGTCTGCTTCTGGTCCTCGGAGATCGGTTTCTGGCGGTCGAGCGCGGTCGTCACGGGGCGAGCCTAGCCCAGCTGCCTTCGGCGGCGAGGCGCAAGCGATCCGGATGTGGCCCCTCGCTCTCGTCGAGCCATGACTCGACATCTCCGTCGGCGTAGTACACGGGGACGCCCGTCTCGAATTCGAGCGTGGCGCCGTGCGGATTGCACATCGCGAGCACGACCGCCGATGCGCGCGGCAGGCGCGGCAGCCATTCGGCAAGGAACTGCGAGAGCAGCACGAGCACCGAGCCAGCACCGGGCAGCTCGAACTCGAGCGCGATATCGTCGGGCATCGGCTCGCCGTCGTCGGCGGAGTGGAGCGCGAGGACGAGCGCGTCGGCGATCTCGTGCTCGTCGAGCGAGATGCTCGGCACGCGCGCCCAGCCATATCCCGCGTAGTCGGGGTCGGGCTCCTCGCGATCAGCCTCGAGATTCAACAGCTCGAGGACGGGCCGCTCGCGAAACGGCAGGTCGGAAATCTTCACGCCGAGAGGCGCGCCGGGCGAACCGTGCGGCCGGCGCGGCGCAGACCGAAGCGACCACCGCCGCGCGAGCGGCCGAAACCGCCGCTCGGCTTGGTCGTCTTGCCGCCGCCGTACACGCGGCCGCTCTTGCTACGCGGGCCGAACCGCTCGGGGTTCGAGGCGCGGTAGCTCGAGCGATGCGAGTGCAGGTCGCCGATGCGCGCCGAGCTCGTCACGTAACGAACCGGCATGTACGACGGCATGAACATGTTCGAGATCATCGAACCGAGGATCATGCCGCTCGCGATCGTGAGGATCGGCGAGTGGTAGCCGTAGTACGGGCCGTAGCCGGTCGTCTGGATCTGGGCCGTGCCCTCGGCCGTCGGCTCGCGCTTGATCGTGAAGATCTTCTCGGCGTCGTCGACCTTGCCGTCGTGGTTCTTGTCGAAGAACCCGGTGACGACCTGGGTCTTGTCGCCCTCGTCCTGGACGGCGATCGAGATCACCTCGTCGCCCTCGTAGATCTCGTTGATGCGACGCTCGAGGTCCTCGGGGCCGCTGGCGGCCTTGTACGCCTCGTTCACCTTGTTCCAGTCGATCTGGACGTTGGTGTTCTCGGTCGTCGCCCAGCGCTCGACCTTGTCCTGGCCGGAGTCACACCCGGCGCCGGCGAGCGGGACGGCGAGCAGGAGTGCGGCAGCGAGCAGCTTGGACTTCGAAATCATGGGGGAAACCTAGTAATGAGAGGGCAGACCGTCAAGCTGTCGAAAATATTCCCAGCCAAACGGGCTGCTGCGTTTTGTCGCTGTGAAGCACGCATGGCTCGTCTTCCTCGCCGCTTGCGGGGGCCCCTCCGGCTCCGGTGACGACACCGTCGCGCCCGACGCTGCCGGCGAAGGCGCCGACGGCTCCGTCGACGCGATGCCACCCGCGCACATCGGCGGTTGGCGCATGCGCGCTGGTGACTCGACCCTGTCCTACCGGAGCTCGACTCCCGGCCCGACGGGAACCGCGACGCTCGACGTCTTCCACCAGAACCTCGCGAGCGACGAGTTCGCCGGCCTCGGCCACCCGGTCGTCGACGAGGCCGGCAACCTGTATCTGATCTCGACAGTGCCGCAGCAGCCCGCCGAGCTGCTCTCGCTCTCGGCCGCAGGCACGATGCGGTGGAAGACCACGCTCGAGACCGGCTGGTCGACCGGGCCGCTCGCGCTCGGCCCCGACGGCAACGTCTACGCGCACGCCGACAAGTCGACGATGAGCGGCTCGACCTACACGTACCAGTCGAAGGTCTTCGTCTGGGACGCAGAAACCGGCGCGCCGATCACCGCCACACCCGCCGTGGACGGACTCGGCGGCATCCTGCTGCCGCCCGACGGCAGCGTCTACGGCATGACGTACACCGAGGAGGCCGGCTACGGCCTCTACGCGAAGTCCTCGCTCGGCGCCGCGCCCCGGTGGACGAAGGCCGAGGGCGGCGATGCCTACGCGCTCTCGCCGGCCGGTGACATGCTCGTCACGATCACCGTGCCGAAGACCGGCCCGCACGAGGTCGTCGCGTTCGAGCCGCAGACCGGCGCCGAGAAGTGGCGCTACCCCGTCGACGCCGCGCTTGTCAGCTCGCCGACGCTCGCGATCGACAGCGACGGCACGATCTATGTCGCGCTGTCGAAGCGGGGCAGTGACCTCACCGTGGTCCGGCTGTCGAAGGCCGGCGCGGTCGAGTGGACGCACGTCGAGCCGTCGATCACGTATCCGAGCCGCATCCTCGTCGGCAGGGATACGATCACGATCGCGGCGCAGACGCCGAACTACGGCTACGCCGGCGTCGTCCTGACGAAGGTGACCGGCGCGCGCCCGGCGGGCGCAACGACGCCGTGTGGCGAGCCGCAGGCGGTCGACTCGGCCGACGTCATCTACTGGAGCTGCGACTCGGGTATCAAGGCGACGACGCCGCTCGGCGCCTCGGTCGGCTCGTGGACCGGCCGGTTCACGTTCCAGATCGTGCTCGGCCCCGATGGCTCCGCGTACGACGTGCCGGCGGCGTACTTCGCCGACCACCAGCTGTTCCGCATCAAGTAGTCATTCGCACGTGCGCGACGCGGGCACGCAGTACGAGCCGTAGATCGTGCTCGTCGACGCAGACGCGACCGGCTTGCACTTGTAGCCCTCGCCGCACGCGCTGTCGTCGGTGCATGCCGCCACGCAGCGTCGGCCGCTAGTGCCGATCGACACGCACGCGTTGCCGACGCCGCCGCACGTCGACGTCGAGCTGCACTTCTTGCACGAGTTCTCGAGGTTCGCGTACGGGTGGAGCTTCGGGTTGTCGTCGATGCCGTGGATGCCGTACATCGTCGCCGACGCCTCGCCGACGGAATACAGATCCAGATCCTCGAGCGTCTGCGCCATCGTGCGCGGGCGATGCCGCGCCTGCGAGTCGATCTCGAGCAGCCTGCCGAGAAAATCCTCGACGGGCGAGTACGACACCGAGAACGACGTCGTCGTGATGACGTCGATGTCCTTGCCCATCTTGTTCGGGTTGTTCATCAGCGCGCCGCCGAGCATGTACGTGTTGCAGCCCTCGGCGAACACGATCTGGTACTTGCCGCGTGCGAGCTGCGCGACGGCGAGCTCGACGTCGTCGATGTCGCCCTCGTCGGTCTTGTCCCAGTTCGCGAGCGAGAACCCGTACAGCGGACCCGAGTGGCCCGAGTACACGATGACATCTCGCGTCGCGAGCGAGCCGAGCATGTCCTTCTCCATCAGCTTGCCGCCGGCATCCGTGTCCGGATCCGTGCTCGTCCCCAGCCGACCATAGAAGAACCGCACCTCGACCTTCACGCTGCGCCCGTCGGCATCGAGCGTTCTCGTCAGCGCGCCGCTCGTGCGCGTGTACTTGTCGTACGAGCTCACCGGCGAACGGAAGCCGCGGTCGACGAGCCACCTGTACAGCGCCTTGCTGTCGGCGAGGTGCGCGGCCTCGACGTTGTAGTCGTAGCCAAAGTGCACGTCGATCGTCAGCACGCCGTCCTCGAACAGGCGCTTGTAGTCCCACCAGCCGTCGGTCGACTTCGTCTCCTCGCGGATCGCGAACGTCAGCGTCTGCTTCTTCGACGCGGCCACGTTCGCCGGGTTCCAGCCGTCCCACGGCGCCTTGCGATACCACTCGGCGTCGTGCTCCATCTCGTCGTTGGTCGGCCTGCCGATCTCGACGTCGAACTCGCCGCGCGCGTTCAGCGGCAGCTTGCTCATCAGATTCTTCCGCCCCGCGATCACCTGCTCGAACTTGAAGTCCCACGTGGTCGCGTTGCGCTGCGTGATCTGGAAGTCCTGGAACGCGCCGTCCTTCACCATCGCCGCGAACCCGCCGTAGTCGGCGTTTTCGTCCGGGTGCATCCCGTCCCGCTCCTTGTCGACGAGGTACTGATTCAGAAACCACGTGATCGCGGTGTGCTCGAGCCCGATCAGCTTCTTCACCCGCGCTGGCGTCGCACCTTCCTCGGCGGTGATCCGGCCGGTGCTCGTGACGACGAACTCCTTCGCCTTCAGCGAGAAGAAGTCGTCGGCCTTGCCGTCATCGACGACGAACCCGTCGTCCACATCCTCCGGCAACGCCTCGTCGAGCGCCGAACATGCGCTCGCTCCCAGCAGGACGAGGATGGCAAGCCGAGTAGCCGCTGCACGACCCATGCGGACGACAGGTTGCAGATCGAGTGCCGTCCCTCGCGGCAAACGATCCCGATGCTTACGGCCTCCCCGCATCGACGCCGGCAGCCGGACAAGCTACCGACCGCGAGCGACATCCATGTCGCGGTCGTTTGTAGGCGCCGTCACCAACGTGCGTCCCGGCGTCCGGTGTGCCGGACCGTTTGCACAAGTCGCGCACAAACTAGGTCGGACCTGATCGCGGAGCTGCCGACGTGATCGCAGAGGTGTCGTGATCGCGGAGCTGTCGACTACAAGCAGGGAGCGATGCGGTGCATCCCACGCGGCCTCGCAGGCATCGTGCGAGCGGGGCGAGCGACGCGCGGCGAGGGATCATTCGAAAGATCGAACGTCATCGCGTACTGGCGCGCATCAGGACCGAACGACGGCGTGTCTATGGTCTCGCTCCACGTGACGAGGTACCGACCATTGCCGATCGAGAGCAACGCGTCGATCGTAGGTCTCGCGGAGGGGTGAACTTTCGGGATGTCGCGGACCACGCCGACGCGGACGCCGCTTGCATCGCGAACGAGCGCGGCGATGTAGCGGCCATGATCGCCAAGCCACGCAATCGCGGCCCGACCGGGAGACTCCTCGGCGAGCAGCGGCTGATAATTGAAACTCTCCTCTGGATCGGCAACCTCGTACACCGTGCCGAGATCGCCGAGCGCGGCAACGGCGATGGTTGCGTTGACATGGGTAACATCGTCGTCCTGCTGCCACGCCGCAAACGACGGCGATAGGGCCGGGGCGTATTCGCTGTGATCCGGAAGGTCGCGCAGCACGCTCGGCGCTTCGGCGACACCATCGCCGTGCACGACTGCGGTATGCGCGGTGAACGGTTCGAAGTCGTAGCAGCGCTCGTAGACGAGATCCCAACCGACGACGAGCTCGCCATCCGGTGCGAACGTCGCCGCTACACGTGATGCCTGGTACCTGGGGACCCGCATGCCGACCGTCGTCGGAGTGCTTGCGCCGTCGACGTCGATCGCCACGATCTCGTGCACGTTGCCCGCAACGACCAGCTTGGCCTCCCCACTCGGCTTCGCGACGAGTGACATCGGACCATAGAGAGGCTCGCCAAGCTCGATGGTGACCCGGCTCGATTCGAGACCCGCTTGATCGAACCGCCTGACGAGCACGGTCGATTCATTCCGATCTGCGGACGCGAGTACCACCGAGGAGTCCGTGGCCGCGATCGCGCGTGTCCTGTAGAACACGTTCGCATCGAACTTGACCGGCGCCACGATCGGCTGTCCGTCGGTTGTCGTCTTCGTCAGCCAGTATCCATCGCCGGCGTTCGGTACGCGCCGGTACGCGAACCACACGCTATCGCCGCTCGTGACGGCGATAGCATCGAGCCGGCCCGTACCGGGATCGGGCTCCCAGACGCCGGGAGGCAAGGTGTTCGCGTCCGGGGGCACGGGGATATCGGCGTGATCGCCGGGACCACATGCGGCCACGACGAGGAACAACAGCTTCCGCACGGGCGGAGTATATGCTCGTCGCAGACCATCCGACTCGATTTCAACCGCGGCCTACCTTCGCCGCAGTTTCTTCCGTGCGACCAGGTACTTCTGCGATGCGCCAAGCTCGACGAGGTGCCGCGATTTTGCGGCACCCCCGGCGGCATGGATCGCGATCGCGGTGTGACCGCACGCGAGTAGGCCCGAGCGATCGGCGGCGCGATTACATGCCGCGATGTAGGCGGCGGGATCCAGCGCTGGCGCGGACGCGAGCCGCTCGGCGACGCGACGGCGAAGCTGGACGGGCAACGCCTGGCGCAAGCGCTCGGCCACGCCGACGACCTGCCGGTCGACCGAGTCTTGCTTCGTGCCGAACGCGTACGCGATGCCGGCGACGAACCGTGCGAAATCGTCGGCATCGGTGCCGGCGGCGAACAGGCGATGTGGGCGCGCGAGCTCGACGATGCGGCCGAGGCGGAACCTGAGCTCCGCGTCGACGTCGAGCTCGGCATCGCTGCGCGAGCGCGCGCGG
>JABFXX010000358.1 GCA_013368795.1 Kofleriaceae bacterium | reverse complement strand
TGCTTCGCTGCCTTGGATGCGTCCGCGGGCTTCTTCTGGAAGAAGTAACGTGGCAATGCAGGAGGAGCAGCTCGCTCGGCTTCGCGACGCCTTTTCGCATCACGCCGTCTCGGCCTGGCTCGGATATGGAGACGTTCTCTTCCTCGGATTTGGCGAGCGTGTACTGCCACGAGTGCAAGCAGGCGAGCGCCACGCGCGCCCGCCGTACGAGCTGACGAGCAATTTCGCGAGCTGGCGTGTGGAAGGACCGGTCGCGGCGCAGTGGACCGATGAGGGATCGCCAACCGAGCGAGCGGAACTTACAGCGGCGGCAGAGTCGCTGATCGGCGAGCGTGTCGAAGCGTGGGTGCTCCTCGATCAGCTCGGATTGCGGTTGGTCTTCACTGGCTCGAAGGTCTTGATCGTCGAGCCTTGGCCTACGTCGGACGATATCGCCGACGCTTGGTCATTGACGGGCCCGGACGAGCGCATCCTTGCTGTTTCGAACGACGGGCGATCGATCATCGTCCAGGCAGAGACGCCGGTCAGGGATTGGTTCCCGGACGCCCCCGATCGCGGAACGTCATAGCGAGACCTCGGTCGTGTTGGTCGCCTCGCACGTCGTCATGCTGCCGCTGGCCCTTGTCCTCCCTCAGGCCTGCCATGGGTACGAATGAGGAGCATGTTCGGCGAGCGGCCTGGCTGATTCTATTCGTCGCGCCGTCGCCGCCGATCAACGAGCATGAACCAACAAGTATGAAGCGCTTACTGACCGGTTGTGTGCTCGTCGTCCTCGTTGCGTGCAAAGGGAAATCCGAACCCGCTCCCAAGCCCGAGGTCCCGCCGCCCGCGGCGCACGTGCCCGCTGTCGCGGGCGACAACCACCAGCCCGCTGCCACGGCCACACCTGCGAAGCGTGATGCGCGCCTCAACGCCTTGGGGCGCCTCAGTGTCAACTGGCCACCGGCGGCCGACAATCTCTCCGCGGCCATCGCCGCGGTTGAGGCCAACATCGGTCCCGGCACCAAGCAGCCCAATGGCTCGTTGGTCTGGGCGGCAATGGTGGATGCTGAAAATGCTGCCGAGATCGGCGAGGGCTGCAACCGCATCACCCTCGAGGACGAAGGCGGCAAGCTCAGGGCCACGAAAGAGACCCTCAAGCCCGCACATCCCGACTTCGGCGCTTGCGCCAGCCTGTCCGCCGCGCAGTTCAAGTAGTGTGATCGCGTACACGCGAATGCCGCCGGCGAGTAGGGGGTCGGTGAAGCGCGCACTTCCCGTCGTCGTGGCCGACCACATCCGCTGCCCGGTACAATGGTGAAGGATGGCGACCGAGGATGCAGAGCTTCGGAAGGCGCACGAGCAATGGCTCGCAACGCGCCCCAAGACCGTTCCTCGGAGTAGGAAGCGCGTGCGCCGAGCGGCGCCTAATCGGTTCGATCAAGCACGGTGACGCGCGCCCGAAGCTCCTCGTGAATGCCGAGCGCGTTCGTCAGGCGCAGCTCGGTTGCCTCAAGGCGCTGGACCTGGCGGCTGAGCTCCCCACGGATGTCGACGACGATCAGAGGCGCCGTCACCGCGAGAACCTTGCGCGAGCGACCGCTGCTTGGGAAACGATCTCGGTGGACGAGATCATTGCCTTCCACTCGCGGCGAGCTGGACGGCCGTGACGAGCACCTCGCAGGCGACAGTCATTGTGCCGCGGATCCGATCCAGACGAAGCCGACTTGATGGCGAGGCAGCTCGAGCTGTGTATCGCGCGTTCGCCGTGGGGATACGAGCTCCTGCCACCTGCGTCAACGAGGTCGTTCGATCACCTGCGCGGACGGAAGATCCGACGCACCTACGGTGACCCCATCGACGGTACCGACTGCTTGCGCGCGCAACGCTTGGAGATGCGCCACGATCGAGTAGGGCGGCTCGAACATCTTGTAGAGAGCGATATCGACGTCGCCGATCGAGAACGGGGACGAGATCCAGTACGTCAGCGGGAGGCGAAACAGGGTCCGTTTGTGGCGGAACGTGATCGCAACGAGCGCAGGCGTGTTGGACACGCGGTCGATCGGCGACTTGATGCGAGCGACGAAGATCTGATCGATCTCCGACCATGCGACGAGCGCGGAGCCTGCGAACGAAACACCTTGCTCTGTGGCGCGCAGCTGATACCGCTGCGTGAGGAACGCACGGATCGCCGTGATCGTCAGCGCGAGGCCCAACGCGAGGATGCACACGGCGGCACCCATGGGGATTCGCTGATTCACGAGCGTGGCGACGGCAACGATGTTAGCGAGGAGCCCGAAGCCGAGCATGCCGCCGACGGCGGGCTTGAACCCTTTGATTTCCACCACCATGGTTTGGAGGCGGAACGATACACCGCGCGAACCGTCTAGCGAGCGACTACCAGTCGAGGCTGTGCACGCTTGCATTCAGGATCGGGTGCCGGCCGGTGCCATTTGCGTGCATGACGTAGATGCCATCGGCGCGCAGGAACGCGATCGATGCGCCGTCGGGCGCGTAGCGCGGATACCAGGCGCCGGTCGGCGTGAGCGCGACGATATCGTTGGGGTTGGCCACCGAGCGCGTCGCGATCACACCCGGCGCGTCGTTCGGTTCACGGGCCGATGCCGTGAATACCCAGCGTGTGGCATCGGGGGACCAGTCGAGGCCGTGGCGCGGATAGAGCGGATAGACGGTCAGATCGAGTGGCTGGATGTCGCTGTAGGCGGTGCCGTCGGGATTGCTGTACGCGTAGCGTTCGCCGCCGGCACAATCGGGGCAGTCATCGGCCACCGTGAACGCGATCTGGTTCGTCGACGACCACGCCGGCTCACCGAGCGTGCCGATGCCCGGCGGCTGGCTCGGATCGGAGGGCTCGTTGTAGGCAACGTCGTTCGTGCCGTCGGCGTTCACGAAGTGCAGCGTCGTGTCGTAACTCTCGTCGAGGATGCCGTCCTCACCGAGGTCGACGAGGAACGGCTCGCGCGGGTAGGGATAGACGAGGCGCGTGCCATCCGGTGACCAGGCGGCGCCGCTGATCTCGCGCCTGCGTCCGACGTGCTCCGCGACCAGGCGCTCGGTAGCGGTGTCCACATCGAGCACGTAGAGGTGTGCGTCGCGCACGAACGCCACGTGTTTGCGATCGGGCGACCACGCGGGCCACTGCTCGGCAGCGGGTGTGTTCGTGAGGCGTGTCGGCGATCCGCCGTGCGCCGTGATCACATAGAGGTCGGTCGCCGCCTGGCCATCGAGCGTCGCGGCGAACACGATCGGTGCCTCGCTCGGGCCGCAAGGACTGTCGCCGTCGCCGCTTTCGTCACCATCGTCGTGAGTGTCGCTGTTCTGGATCACTGTCGCGCCGTCATCGGCGCAGGCTGTTGCGAAAACGACCGAGAGGGAGGCGGCGAGTACACGCATGCGCGTCGTTGCTGCCATCGCTGTGCCACTCGCGCGAGATCGCGTACGCATGACATCGGCGCACGCTACTGGCCGTCGAACCATGCGGCCGGAACGACGAGCGACGCGGCTTGTGTGGCGGCCGCGGTCACCTTGACCTGCGTGCATTTGAGCTTCACCGAGCTCGCAACGCGGGTGTCACCGAGTGTCACGCACAGCGTGTACGCGCCGGGACGCATGCCGTCGATCGACGCCGCGCCGTCGCGGATGCCGCGGGCGTACATCGGAATGATCTGGCCGCCGGTCGGCAGGTGAGTGCCGTCGCGGAGCTCCTCGGCGGTTTGCGGGTTGATCGAGGCCTGGATCGCGATGAGGCCTGCCATCGGCACAGGGGCAGCCTTGTCCGTCTTGACCGAGACGGCGAGCGTGACCGGTCCGGGCGTCGTGTCGATGTCGATGGTGGCCTTCTTGCCGAGAGCGACGTCGACGCGACGCATGTAGAGCTCCATCCGGCGATTGCCGTTGCCGCCGAGCATCGGGTAGACGACGTACGAGCCGGGCGCGAGCGCGTCGAGCGCGAACGTGCCGTCGGGGCCGGTGGAGACGAAGAAGGCAGACCACATCGCGCCGAATGGGCTCGCGGTGATGCCGGTGTCGGCGAGGGGCTGGCCATTGCGTGTGACCTTGCCCTCGAGACTGCTCGTCGGGCCGAGCACCAGATCGAGCGCGACGCTGTCGGGACTCGGTGGCAGCTGCAGGCTCGGGCTGCGGCCAGCGTTCGTCTTGCCGGCGATCACGGTGAGGGAGCCGGGTGGAAAACCGGCGAGCACGAACCGGCCCTGGGCGTCGGTCTCGGTGTCCTTCGCGGCGACGCTCTCGCCCTTGATGTAGAGCTCGGTGCCACCGCCGGTGAGGAGCGCGCCTGCGGCGACGGTTGCATGCGCGACCGGCGCGCCATGCTCGTCGAGCACGCGGCCGGAGATCGAACGACCCGCGGTGACGGTGATCGCGCCGACGTCGGTCTCCTTGCCTTCGGCGATCGTCACCTCCGTGTTGGTCGTGACGAAGCTGGGGCCAGCGACGGTGATGTCGTACGTGCCGGCGGGTGCGGGAACCGAGAACGCGCCGTCCTGCGTGACGAACGGCAGCGGGTACGTGTTGCCGAGCCTGAGCGTGAATGCACTGACCGGCTTGCCGTCGGCGAGCTGGAGCTTGCCGATCGCGCGTCCGTCGGCGGTGACGACGACCTTGATCGGTGCGGCGTTGGGCTTCGTCACGACGCCGGTCGAAAGATCGAGCGCCGCCTCGTTCGCGCCGGATCGGGCGGCGCGCACGCGGTAGGGCCCGTCGGGCAGGCCCGCGAAGCGGAATGCGCCGCCTTGATCGGTGACCGTTTCCTGCACGCCGCGAACCGCCCACGCCGCGCGATCGGCGGTGGCGACGCTCCAGTCGGGCTCGGCGATCACCTGGGCATCGCCGATCGGCTGGCCGGCCTTGTCGACGACGGTGCCGGTGATCGTGCCATCGAGATCGAGCGTCAGCGCGACTTGCTGGTCGCGCTTCGTGGCGAGGTCGGTGGCAACGATCGCCGAGGCACCACGTTCGTGCCACGCGACGATGTCGACCGCGCGCGGCGGGAGCCCACCGATCGAGAAGTTGCCGCTCGCGTCGGTGAACGCCTGTCTGCGCTCGCGCCAGGGCAGGTAGCCGTGCACGACGACGCTGACCTCGGCAGCGGGGACCGGCGCTCCGCTCGGGTCCTTCACGGTGCCGTGCACGACGGCACCCGCGCCCAGGCGCAGCTCGATGTCGCTGCGCGCGTGCTCGCCGTCGACCACGATCGGCGGGCTCGTCGTCGTTCCGTGGTCGCCGGCAGTTGCCGTGATGCGCCACGTACCGGCGGAGAGTGTCGCGAACGAGAACGTGCCGTCCGCGCCACTGAGGACGCCGTCACGACGTGGATCGGGCATCGGCAGCGCCACCGCTGCGCTCGTCGCGATCACGCGTGCGTTCGGGACGGGCTTGCCGGTCTCGTCGACGACAC
>JABFXX010000328.1 GCA_013368795.1 Kofleriaceae bacterium | reverse complement strand
TCGTCGGCGGCTCGTACACGTATCACATGACCGACGAGAGCGCGGTCGAGTTCGCGGGCTGGTGGACGCACGCGAACGCCGACATCATCCGCGCGCTCGAGGACAACCGCGGCGAGGTCCTGACCGAGACGTACGCGCCGATGATCTTCGCCGAGTCGCTGCTCGTGTGGAGCCCGGTGTACGGCAAGCTGCGACTCGGAGGGTCGATCGTCCACTTCGACCTCCACGCTGACATCGGCGTCGGCGTCATCGACTCCAAGACCAGCCGCGGCGCCGCCGGTGTCCTCGGCTTCGGGCTTAAACTGTTCCTCGGCCAGGCGGTTGCGCTCCGGGTAGACGCACGCAACCGCACGTTCCGTCAGGACCTGCTCGAAGAGCGTTTCCTCGTCAACGACAGCGCCATCACCGCTGCCCTGTCCGTGTTTCTGCCGTTCAGCAACTGATCACTTCAGCGAGTCACGCTGGGAGAGAACGTCGATGAGAAGAGGGATTCTGATCGCGCTTGTCGCCGTTCCAGCGCTCGCCCTGGCCGGCCCGCGCAAGCGGCCGAAGAAGAAGGCCGCGCCGCCGCCAGCGGAGAAGACCGAGAAGCCGGCGGAGCCCCCCGCCGAGACGACGCCTGCTCCCGCCGCCGGCGCCGGCAGCGCGGCCCCGACCGTATCGCCGACCGTTCCGACTGTCCCGACCGGCATGTCGCCGACCACGAAGGGCACGGGCCCGCTGTCCAGCGGCACCCAGCCGACGACGCCGACGGGCGTTCCCGCGGCAACGACTCCGCCGCCCGCCGCCGCCCCCGAGAAGGAAGAGCCTGCCGCGAACGACGTCGACGTCGACTCGCTCCGCCAGGAGTACCTGTCGCTGCGCGACGAGCTGTACAAGTCGCGCGCGCGTGCGAACGCCGTCGCGAGCGCGCTCTACTCGACGCGCATCACGATCAAGTTCACGTGGGGCTCCGCGCGCTACTACGGCGTGTCGAAGGCCTCGATCCGGCTCGACGGCGCGACCGTGTACGAGGACGCGAGCGGCGCGATCGCGACCGACGACGGTGTGCGGTTCGACGGCTACATCGCGCCCGGCCGTCACCTGATCACGTTCCACGTCGACGCGACCGGCAAGGACGACGACTCGTTCACGTCGTCGACCGAGGCGCAGATCGTCGTCAAGGCCGTCGCGCAGAAGGACCTCGTCGTCAGCGCCAAGGGCAAGGACAGCGGCGACATCGCATACGAGTGGAAGAAGAGCGAGCACGGCAGCTACGGCCTCGGCATCGACGTCGGCGTGAAGACCGTCGCGTCGGCGAAGGCGGCGAAGAAATGAAGGCGCGGCTCGCGACGGTCTGGCTGGCGCTCGCCGCGACAGCGAGCTCGGCGATCGCGGCGCACCAGGCCGCGGCGACCGAGTAGAGCGGCGGCGAGACCGAGAAGCCGACCGACGATCCGATCAGCCGGTACTTCACCGAGCTCGAGTCGATGAAGCTCATCGATGCCGAGAGCGGCACGCTCGAGACACTGCGCGCGGAGCTACAGGCCGCCGAGACGCTGCTGAAGGACGGCGCGTTCACGAACGCAGCGGTCGCGCTGTTCGCGATCGTGAAGTCGCCGCGCTACTCGGCGTTCACCGACTTCGTCGAGTACCAGAACGCGGAGTACGACCTCTCGGTCGCGCTCGCGCGCTCGGGCGCGTACAGCTCGGCGCTCGAGATCATCGATCAGATCATGAAGCGCGGTCCCGCCGCGCCGTACTGGGGCCCCGCGCATCGCCGCGCCGTCGACATCGCGCTCGAGACGCGCGATCACGCCGGTGTCCTCGCGCGCCTCGAGTCGATCAAGACCAGTGAACCGATTCCGCCGTCGGCGGCGGGCGAACGCGCGTACCTGCGCGGCCGCGCCGCCTACGACAAGGACAAGCTCGCCGACGCCGAGGGCGAGCTCGTGATGATCTCGAAGAAGAGCCGGCTCTACTCCTCCGCGGTCTACCTGCGCGGTGTGATCCGCGCGCGCCGCGGCGAGCTCAAGGCCTCCGCCGAGGCGATGTGCGAGATCGCCGCGACCGAGGACAACGACAAGTACACGTTCGTCGTCGACGATCGCTACTTCACGATCAAGGACCTCGCGCGCCTCGGTCTTGGCCGACTCGCGCACGAGGCCGGCGAGTACGACGACGCGTACTACCACTACTTCCAGATCCCCGAGGACAGCTCGTACCTCCCCGACGCGCTGTTCGAGGCCGCGTGGTCGATGTACCAGAAGCGCGAGCTCGCGACGTCGCGCGACCTCGTGAAGGAGTTCTTGAAGGAGTTCCCGAGCTCGCCGCTGTGGCCCGAGGCGAGCCTGCTCGCCGGCTACGTCGAGCTCGCGGACTGCGAGTTCGACGAGTCGCAGAAGTGGTACGACACGCTCGTCGCGAAGCTGCAGCCGATCGTCCAGGAGATGGATCGCATCCGCAAGGATCCCGACCTCCGCCGCCAGCTGTTCGCGAAGGCGGTCACGCGCTTCAAGGAAGTGAAGACGACCGGCGAGATCGCGGGAACGAAGCCCGGCAAGGACGTCGCCGCGACGCCCACCGATCAAGTGCTCGCGCTCCTCCGACTCGATCCGAAGTTTCTCCGCATGAACGATGCGGTCACCGGCATCGACGAGCTGGCGAACAGCGCGCCGCGGGCCGTGCGCCAGTGGCAGAACCTCGCGATCCAGGTGAAGGAGACAAGCGTCGGCAAGGTGTCGACGGAGAAAACGCTCGAGCAGGAACAGCTCGCCGACGCGAACTCGCTCGTCGAGGATCTGCGCCGACTCGCGAAGCAGGCGAGCGCGCAGCAGAGCGAGATCGCGCGCGCCAAGCGCGAGGGCCTCATGCCCGCCGCCGACGCGAACGCCGAGCTCGAGCGCCTGGGTGCGCTGTCGAAGAAGGTCGGCAATGCGCTCCGCGACGCGGTCGCTGCCGCCGACAAGGCCGCCGAGGCCGCGGCGACGCAGACGAGCGGCGGGATCAAGCCGATGATCCAGGCGGACATCTCCGACGCGCGCCGCCTCGACAAGGCGTCGCACGCGCTCGCCGCGAAGCTCGAGGCCGAGGGCGAGAAGCTCGCGCAGCAGAGCCTCGACAAGCTCTACGAAGACACGCGCAAGGTGCTCGACAAGGCCAAGCTCGGCAAGGTC
Organism: Kofleriaceae bacterium; assembly: GCA_013368795.1. Classification (GTDB taxonomy): domain Bacteria; phylum Myxococcota_A; class Polyangia; order Haliangiales; family Haliangiaceae; genus JABFXX01. The sequence continues at coordinate 2,279 of JABFXX010000328.1, read as the reverse complement.
GACGCGATCATCGGCCAGAAGCGCAAGCTCGACATCGAGGTGCAGGACCTCGCCGCGGGCCGCTTCCCCGAGGAGCTGATCGGCCGGCTGTGGAACGCCAGCATGATCGGCGACGACGAGGAGTACTGGCCGTTCGAGGGCGTCTACTGGTCCGACGAATACTCGGGGTACCGATGAGACTTTCCCTTTCCCTTGCCCCTGCCCTTGCCCTTGCCCTTTGGTCAGGGGTCGCATCGGCGCAGCAGAAGCAAGAGATCGACGTCCAGCGCGGCCCCGCCGCCGAGCTGTACATCCGCAAGCGTCCGCCCGCGCCGGAAGCGCCGGTCCTGTCCGCCGAGCTGAAGAAGCTGCTCGCGTCGACGGAGAAGCGCCGCGACGACAAGCGCCTCGAGGCGATCGGCCTGCTCCGCGGCTTTCTGTCGTCGAACCCGACCGGCGAGGTCCGCGCCGAAGGCATGTTCAAGCTCGCCGAGCTCCTGTGGGAGGAGTCGCGCCGCGTCTACCTCATCAAGATGGAGGCGTACGGCCGCGCGCTCGAGAAGTGCGCCAACACCAAGGGCGACTGTACTCAGCCGAAGGAGCCGCGCATCGAGCTCGCCGAGGCAGAGAAGCTCTACCTCGAGCTGCACGACAAGTATCCGCAGTTCCGCCGCATGGACCTCGTCACGTACCTGATCGGCTTCGCGGCCAAGGAAGACGACCGCGAAGACGACGCGATGGCGCGGTTCCAGGAGGTCATCGACAAGTACCCGCAGTCGTCGCTCTACGGCGATGCGTGGATGATGGTCGGCGAGCACTACTTCGCGTCGACGCAGTGGCAGAAGGCGATCGAGGCCTACACGCACATCCCCGACAACGCGTCGACGAGCGACCTCGCGACGTTCAAGACCGCGTGGTGCTACTGGAAGCTCGGCAACACCGACCAGGCCGCGCGCGACTTCAAGCGCGTGCTCGACAAGGCCGTCGAGGCCGAGCGCACCGGCACCGCGGCACAGCGCCGCCGCAGCGCGTCCTTGCGCGACGAGGCTCTCGAGTATCTCGTCGTCGTGTTCACCGAGGATCGCTCGATCTCGGCGCAGGAGGTGTTCGACTTCCTCGCGTCGATCGGCGGCGAGCGCTACTCGCGCGACGTCCTCATCAAGGTCGCCGAGAGCTACGCCGGTCAGGCCGAGTGGGAGCGCAGCAACGAGGCGTTCCGCTTCCTCATCAAGATGGATCCGGGCTCGATCAAGTCGGCCGAGTACCAGCGCGACATCGTCCAGAACTGGACGAGCGCACTCGACGTCGAGCGCGCGCAGGACGAGATCAAGGTCCTGCTCGACAACTACGGTCCATCGACGACCTGGGCGAAGGAACAGCGCAACCGCGACGCGCTCGAGCGCTCGCTGCAGATCACCGAGGAGCTCGTTCGCGTCACCGCGACGAACATCCACGGCGAGGCACAGCGCCGCGAGAAGCTCCTGAAGCTGCCGAAGCAGAACGGCTGCGCGACGAGGCCGATCGGCAACGCCGAGCTGGCGACGCTGTACGGCAAGGCCGCCGACGCGTACGAGCAGTACCTCGCAGCGTTCAGCGCCGACAAGACCTCCGCCGAGAAGTCGATCGAGCTGCGCTACTACCGCGCCGACATCCTGTGCTTCAAGCTCGCGAAGGTCGAGGCCGCCGGTGACGAGTACCTCGGCGTCGGCAAGAGCGCGCCCGTCGGCAAGTACCACAAGGATGCGCTCCTCAACGCGATGGCCGCGTTCGAGGCAGCCCGCCCGAAGGACACCGCCGGCCGCACGAAGCTCTACGAGGTCGACAAGAAGTTCGGCGAGGCGATCGACCTCTACGCGACGCTGTTCCCGGCCGACCCGACGCTCGTCGGTGTCATCTTCAAGAACGGCCAGATGTTCTACGACTACGGCGAGTACGACGAGGCGATCAAACGCTTCGGCGTGATCGTCACGAAGTACCCGAAGGATCCGAACGCGGGTCCCGCCGGCGACCGCATCCTCTCGGCGCTCAACAAGGCCCAGGACTACGAGAACATCGAGAACTGGGCGCGCAAGCTGAAGAGCGCGCCGTCGTTCGCGGCGAAGGATCAGCAAGACCGCCTCGCGCGCCTGATCGTCGAGTCGATCCAGAAGAGCGGAGACAAGTACGCCGACGCCGGCAAGTTCGAGCAGGCGGCGACGTTCTACCTGCGCGTTCCGAAGGAGACGCCCGACGCGAAGGTCGCCGCGCAGGCGATGACGAATGCCGGCGTCATGTACGAGAAGGCGCGCCGTCCCTAGGAC
>JABFXX010000134.1 GCA_013368795.1 Kofleriaceae bacterium | reverse complement strand
AGCCGGGGCGGCGGTGTCCACGCGGGCGCGACCATCGGGGCGCGCACTCTGGCACGCCACCGCAGCCGCCGGCTAGTACGGACCTAGGGGCCGGGAACGTCGGTATCACCGTCGCCGCAGCCGCCGGCGATATCGCACGGCGTGTAGCAGACGTTGCGCGTCTTGTCGCACTCGAGGTTGCCCATGCACGACTCGCCGCAGCAGGCCTCGCCCGCTTCATCGCACGTGCTGCCGGTGCCCGGCGTCGTCGTTCCGCTGCCCGGAGCGGTGCAGGGGCCAACGTGCAGCAAGCTGGAGTTCGGCACCAAGCTGCTCTTCTTGGCGATCGCGTCCGACGCATCGCACGCCTGGACGATCCAATCGAGCTCGCCACCACCGTCCATCGGATAGCAAACGTGGAACTCCGTGGCGCTGCACGCCCAGCCATTCATCCTCGCGCAGTCGCCGCGCTTGCCAGCGAAGTACGTCGTGTACGGCGTCGACGCGCCGTTGTAGTTCGACGTGATCACGCCGTTGTCGAAGTTCTGGTAGTGACCGTTCTGCTGGCCGCCGCACGCGACCACGTCACCGATCGGGTAGCCGACCCGGAGCTCGGCGCCCGCATCCCAGAACCTCTGCTGCATCCCGTCGGCGTACGGAATCGGGAACGTCACCCCCGCGTGCGTGTACATGTCGCCGCCGTCGAACGGCTGGAAGCGGCGGCTATCCAGACGAGCAATGCAGCAACGTCTCCGTCGAGACGGCGAGCGTGCGGTTCGGCTTCCAAGCGGACTTCGACGGTGCCCGGTTGAGATAGCGTCCAGCGACCGGCGTCTACGCTGCAGCTTCGGGACACTGCGAGACACGCGCATGGCAGCAGGACGAGATCGGCCTGCGCGCATCATCCGAGGTAGCAGGCGCCGAGCAACGCGCTTCTCGCCGCCGACGGGAGCGCTACACCTCCACAGGAGATGACCAATGGAGATCATTCCTCAGGCGACCGTGATCCCGAAGGACACGGCGCAGCTCCCGAAGGGCAAGTACGGCCCGATCTTTCCGAAGACACCTGCGTGCTACGGGTTCACGATCATCGCGAACGTGAAACCGGGCACGGCGGACACGATCCGCGGCTACGGATTCAAGCTCGCGAAGGCTCTCGAGAGCGATCCACAGCTGCTCGCACCGCTAAAGCTTCACTACCTGCGGTGGGTCCTGTTCGACAACGACACCCGGTTCATGTACCAGGGCATCTTCGACACCGATTTCGACAAGTACACCGAGGACGCAGTCGCGCTGTTCCGCAAGGCCGGTGTCGACACCGTGTTCGAGAACCTCGAGGGGTTCCCGGCGGACTGGAAGACGAACACGGAGGCGTTCATCAAGTTCGTCCGCGATCATCAGTGCAACAGCTTCCTGGAGTACGGGGAGTATCCGTATGCCAGCAGCGACGAGATCAAGAAGGCGCTGAAGGTCAAAGGGGCATTGTCCGAGATGCTCGAACAGATGCAGTGAGCCCAAGGAGGGCGCCATGAGTGAGGTTGTTCGAGATGCTCCCACCAGTACCGGCACTCCTCGACGGTTCGAAGACAGCTCGATGAGCCTGGTCATCGGAGCGCGGACGTACAACCAAGACCACGTCGCGCGGGGATACCAGAAGGGGCACCGTCGCGTGAGCGTGTACGTCGCTTGGTCGTATCCCGGCGAGGCCAACCGCGATATCACCGAGCTCGACAATCGGTTCTCGACGATGACCGAAGTCCGTCGAGTGCTGTGGCCGAGCTACGAGGCCCCGGAATGGTCCGATCCGATGCGCTTTCAGCAAGGCATCTCCGGATCGCTCGAGCTGTTCTTCTGGGCGTGGGTTCGGTTTCAGCGAGTCGTGACCGAGGCGACCGGCTACGTCGTCCCCGTGTTCCAGCGGATCGATCAGGCCGGCTTCCGGCTGCCGCTCGACGAGCGCGTCCTCGCCGATACGGACACGCTGTTCGTGTTCGGTCTCGATCACAACGTGACCGAGCAGGACGCTGCGCCCGAAGAGATCGAGGCTGTGCGTCAGTTCTTGACGCGCGAAGGAACCTGTCTCGTGATCGGCCCTCACCACGATGTCGGTGCTGCAGAGGACATGAAGACCCGCGTCATGGAGTACGCGCACCATGGTGACGCGCTGGTGCCGCGCCAGCAACGGTTCGGTCGCTACACGCGTTCGCTGATGAAGGGGCTCGGCATTCCGGTCGAGAACAGATGGGGACTGCGGCCGGCGGTGACGAAAGGTACTGATCGGATCGCGCCGTTATCGATCGCTCGCGATCTCGATCGCCGCGGCTGGCTCGCTGGCGTCTCGACGTTCAACTTCCACATGCACTTGCCGCACTATGCGGTGACGACGGACGACACGAAGTCGGTCCAGGTCCTCGCTCGCCAGCCGATCGATCTATCGAGGCCGCATCCGTTCACCGAGGCGGGAAACCGCGAGTTCAATACACTGCTGTGGCTGCCGCCGAGCGGCAACCGTGCCGGCGACGTCCTCGTCGTGGATTCCACGGTGTTCAGCACGCTGTTCGGCGTCGATCAGAGCCTCGAACAGTTCTGGAGGAACATCGCGACGGCGATGTGATCGGGTCGTGCTCGAGCTGGATGACATCCAGAGTGGAGTGCTCAACCCGCGGCCCACCCCGTACGCTGCGACGTACATCGCGTTCCGGTTTGACGAGCCGGCCGCCGGCCGCGAGCTGTTGCGCAGACTGTGCGGCGTGGTTGCAAGTGCGGCGCATCCGATGAGCCCAGCAGGCGACACATGGGTGAGCGTCGCGCTCACGTTCCAGGGATTGTGCGCGCTCGGCGTGGCGCAGAGCTCGCTCGACAGCTTCTCGTGGGAGCTCCGGCAAGGGATGGCGGCGCGCGCGGAAGCGCTCGGCGATACCGGCGAGAGCAGCCCCGAACACTGGGAGCCTCCACTCGGCAGCGCGGCCATACACGTCGTGATCACGGCCGTCGCGCCCGACCACGACCGGCTCGAGGCTGCAATCGGGCGCGCCCGCACCGCGTACGAGTCGCTGGCGGGCGTCGAGGCGATCTGGCGGCAGAACTGTCATGCGCTGCCGACAGAGCGCGAGCCGTTTGGCTATCGCGATGGCATCAGTCACCCGGCGATCAAGGGCTATGCGGGCACGAATCCGCACGAGCCGCCGCTCGAGCCCGGCGAGCTCGTGCTCGGCTATCCCGACGAGCTCGATCCACGTCCCGCGATTCCGCAGCCGGAGATCCTCGGGCGCAACGGGACATACGTCGTGTTCCGCAAGCTGCATCAGCGCGTTGCGGCATTCCGGCAATACCTCAAGGCGAATGCAAAGGATCCGGCGGAGGAGGAGCTGATCGCGGCGAAGATGATGGGCCGCTGGCGCAGTGGCGCGCCGCTCGCTCTCTGTCCGTTTCACGACGATCTCGCGCTCGGCGCTGATCGGGCGCGCAGCAACGACTTCAGCTACGCAGACGATCCGATCGGGTACAAGACGCCAGCGGGATCGCATACCCGGCGCACGAACCCGCGCGATACCGCCGTCGCGGGCGTCGTGCGGCTTCATCGGTTGATCCGGCGCGGTACCGTCTATGGCCCCGAGCTCCCGGCAGGCGTTCTCGAGGACGATGGCGTCGATCGAGGCTTGATGTTCGGGTTCGTCGGCGCGCAGATCGGTCGACAGTTCGAGTTCGTCCAGTCCGAATGGGTCAATGGCGGCGACTTCCTCGGTCTCGGTGACGTGAAAGATCCGGTGGTCGGAGCGCATGACGGTTCGGGTTCGTTCTCGATTCCGAGGCGGCCGGTCCCGAAACGTTTGCACGGCCTGTCGCGCTTCGTCGTCACGCGCGGCGGCGAGTACTGCTTCATGCCCGGCCTGCGTGCACTGCGCTGGCTCGCGGAGCTGGAGACATAGGACACGTATGACGGATGTCATCGTCGTCGGCGCCGGGCCCGCGGGACTACTAGCCGCGCTCCGCGCCGGCGACCTCGGGGCACGGACCACGCTCGTCACGCGCGACGAGCTCGGAGGGATGGCCGCGAACGACGGCCCCGTGCCGGTGAGGACTCTCGCACATGCAGCACGCCTGATCCGCGATGCGCGGCAGCTCGGCGGCTACGGCATCGCGGTGAGTGAGCCGGTGCTCGACTACGCTCGTCTGCTCGCGCGTGTGCGCGAGGTTGTCGCGAGCGTGAGAGACCATGCGGCGCTGCGCCCACAACTCGAGGCCGCACGCGTGAGACTCTTCGAGCACGCTGGAACCGTCCGGTTCGCCGACCCACACACGATCGAGACGGCAGATGGTCGGCGGCTCTCCGCCGACAAGATCATTCTCTGCACCGGCGGTTCGAGCCGCCGGATCACCGTGCCCGGTTTCGAGCTGACGGCGACGCACAGCGATGCGTGGAGCCTGCCGTCGCTGCCGCCATCGATGATCGTCGTCGGCGGAGGAGCGACCGGCGTCCAGGTCGCTTCCATCTTCAACGCGTTTGGAACGAAGGTGGAGCTGTTCCAGGCTGCTCCCCGCATCTTGACCACGGAAGACCACGACGTGTCCGCGGCCGTTGCCCGCGTGTTCCGAACCGCAGGAATCGCGGTGCACGAGAACTTCGGGACGATCGAGGCGTTCGAGAAGACACCGACCGGCGTCCGGATGTGGTTCTCCAAGGACGCGGTGCGAAGGTCCGCGGAGGCGGCGCTCGTGGTCCTGGCCGTCGGCTGGGTCGCCAACACCGCCGCACTCGACCTCGCGGCCTCCGGTGTCGAGACGGATCGTCGAGGGTTCGTTCGAGTCGACCGCAACTTGCGAACAACCGCGACCGACATCTTCGCCGCAGGTGACATCACCGGCGAGCTCATGCTGGTGCCACAGGCAATGCAGGCGGGTTTCGTCGCGGCGACAAACGCCGTCCGAGGAGCGCTGCTCGCGATCGACGAGCCCGTGAATCCGATCGGCAGCTTCACCGACCCCGAATACGCGCAAGTCGGGCTCACCGAGACGAAGGCGCGCGAAACACGCGACATCGTCGTCGTGACAGTTCCGTTCGACGTCACGACGCGTACGATCATCGACGGCCGGACCGATGGCTTCTGCAAGCTGATCGTGGACCGGTCGACCGCGGCGATCATCGGCTGCCATGTCGTGGGTGAGCGAGCAGTGGAGATAGTTCAGGTCGCTGCGATCGCGATGGCTGGTTCGATGCGGGTCGATACCCTCGCGCGTATTCCGCTCTCGTTTCCCACATACACGGGGATTCTCGGCCGCGCGGCGGCGAGCGCGGCACGTCTGCTGCGCCTCGATAGCTTGACGCGGATTGCGGAGGCGACCTGAGCAGCAACGCGCGACCCGAGCGAGTTATCCAGTCTCCGCGTGGACGCGGCCGCTGCGCACGGCGGCGACGAGTGCTGCGTGGTCGCGTTCGTTCTGGTCGGCGTAGGCTGCG
>JABFXX010000513.1 GCA_013368795.1 Kofleriaceae bacterium | reverse complement strand
TCGGCTAATTCACGGTGCCAGCGGCGGGCTCGGGTGGTGCCACCGGCACCACGGCCGGCGCGGCGACGGTCGCCGGCACCGGCGCACGCGGCCTCCGCTTGCCGCCGCCGCGAACGGGCATGCCCGGCTCCGGATCGGTCGACAGCTTGCCACCGGTGCGGCTCTCGTTCGGAATCCACAGCGGCCAGATCGCGATCAGCGGCTCCGGATCGAGGTAGCGCTCGTAGGTGTGCTTCGACGTCCTCACGGACAGCGCGAAGTGAAGATGCGGCGCGGAGTGTTTCACGCCGGTATCGCCGAGGAGGCCGATCACCTGTCCCGCGCGCACCGGCACGCCGGGCCTGACCCAGCGCGGTACCGCGGCGAGATGGAAGTACCAGCTGAACAGCGTGCCGTCCCTGTGCGCGATACGCACGAAGATGCCGCCGTGCTCGTCGTTGGGACCGCGATTGACCCACTCGATCACGCCGTCGTGCACCGCGTAGACGTGCTCGCCCCAGACGCTGCCGACGTCGACACCGCAGTGACCCGACACGCACTCGATCGGGCGCTCGCCTCCCCGCTCGGCACCGAACGCGCCATTGTGGTTCACCGGCATTCGCCGCTTCGGACCGGCGAGCGGATGGATCCACGCGTCGTGCATGAGCTCGGCGGTGAGCGCGGCGTCCGCCTCCTTCTGCGGATCGGCGGTGACCGGCGGAGTCGGCTCGGCGGGCATATGGACGACCGAGACCGCGGGCGCGGGAGGCTCGAGCGGCTCCTCCTTCCACTCGCGCTGCGAGCGATGCAGATAGAACGCGGTCGCGCAGCCCGCGCCGACGAACAGCGTCGCGGCGAACCACCAGATCTTGCGCGACTTCCGCGGCTGCACGGGCGCGGGCGTGATCGCCTCGGCAGGAGGTGCGTCGCGTTGTTCGAGGCAGAGCTGGGAGCAGTACACGCGCACCGCGCCGCCGGAGACGGCGACATGGCGGCTCTTCACGTCGACGGGGCCGGTGCACGTCGGGCACGACAGCGTGCTGATCGACGAGCGCGGCACAGGTACGTGCGATCCCGGTACCGGTGTCGACAGAGGCGGCAGCGGTAGCGGCGCTGGCGCGGAACCGATCGCGGGTATACGCGTCGAGTCGATCGGCGCGGGCGTATCGATCTGCACGAATGCGCTGTCGAGCTCGGCATCGAGCTCGGCGAGCTCGCGGCGATCGAGGACGAGTGCGTCAGCATCGGTATACGGCGTGACATCGGCGCTCGAGACCTCGATCTCGATCGCGTCCCAGTCGCCGTCCTCGCCACGTCTATGTCCAGTTCCGTCGCCCACGGGAGCCCCTCGTGCCATCGCCAAGCCTGAGAGCGAGTGCGCAGAAAGGCAAACGCGTGAGCACAGCTCAAGCAGTGCGCCAGGATCTGTCAGCGCGCAAATCCGCGATTCCGACGACGCGCGTGCGCGCGATCACTCGTGCGACACGTCGATCGCGTGCTCCCGCCATGCGGGAGCACAGCACGCGACTCACTCACGACGAGGGAGTGACTTGCACTGGTAGTGCACGCGCACCGCGAAGGCGACGCCGTTATCGTCGCCACCGCAGAACGACTCGATGCCGTTCTTCACGATCACGTATACGCCCGGCGCACAGTTCGCTCTCATCTGCCGCCCTGCCACCTGCATCGACTCGTCCGGAGAGCCGGACAGCATGACGATGCCGCCTGCGGCGGTGCGCTGGATCTCGATGATCGCGCCGCGATCGCCGTCGCGGGTCACGATCGAGCTCCATTCCTCGCAGGATGGCTCGCCGACCGGTCGCGCGGCAGGACTTGCCGAGCCGCACGCGGCAAGCGCCGCGAGCAGCGCGAGCCACGGCAGCGAACGGCCGCTCACCTCAGGCCGAGAGCTTGGCCTTGAGGTTCGCGTCGAGCGCGTCGAGGAACTGCTCGGTCGTGAGGTGGGCCTGGTTCGGGCCGACGAGGATCGCGAGGTCCTTCGTCATCTTGCCCGACTCGACCGTCTCGACGCAGACCTTCTCGAGCGCGTCGGCGAAGTTCACGACGTCGGGCGTACCGTCGAACTGACCGCGGTACTTGAGGCCCTGCGTCCACGCGTAGATCGACGCGATCGGGTTCGTCGACGTCGGCTTGCCCTTCTGGTGCTCGCGGTAGTGGCGCGTCACCGTACCGTGCGCCGCCTCGGCCTCGACGGTGTGGCCGTCGGGCGTCATCAGCACCGAGGTCATGAGGCCGAGCGAGCCGAAGCCCTGCGCGACCGAGTCGGACTGGACGTCGCCGTCGTAGTTCTTGCAGGCCCAGACGAAGCCGCCGTCCCACTTGAGCGCGGAGGCGACCATGTCGTCGATGAGGCGGTGCTCGTAGACGATGCCCTTCTCCTTGAACTTGGCGGCGAACTCCTCGTCGAAGACCTTCTGGAACAGGTCCTTGAAGCGACCGTCGTACTTCTTGAGGATCGTGTTCTTCGTCGACAGGTAGACCGGCCAGCCGCGGTTGAGGCCGTAGTTCATGCAACTACGCGCGAAGCCGATGATCGACTCGTCGAGGTTGTACATGCCGAGCGCGACGCCGCCGCCCGGGAAGTCGAAGACCTTGTACTCGACCGGCTTGCCGCCGTCTTTCGGCGTGTACGTCATCGTCAGCGTGCCGGGACCCGGAACGACGAAGTCCGTCGCCTTGTACTGGTCGCCGAACGCGTGACGGCCGACGACGATCGGACGCGTCCAGCCCGGGACGAGCCGCGGCACGTTCTTGCAGATGATCGGCTCGCGGAAGATCGTGCCGCCGATGATGTTGCGGATGGTCCCGTTGGGGGACTTCCACATCTCCTTCAAGTTGAATTCTTTGACGCGCGCCTCGTCGGGCGTGATCGTCGCGCACTTCACGGCGACGCCGTACTGCTTCGTCGCGTTCGCCGAGTCGATCGTGACCTGATCGTTCGTCTGGTCGCGACTCTCGATCCCGAGGTCGAAGTACTTCAGGTCGATCTCGAGGTACGGGAGGATCAGCTTGTCCTTGATGAACTTCCAGATGATGCGCGTCATCTCGTCGCCGTCCATCTCGACGACGGGATTCTTCACCTTGATCTTGGGCATGCCGGCGAGTTGTATCACCGACGGCGCATGCCGAGGAGGAGCGCGAGGCCGAAGATGACCGCGAAGCCGCTCTCGAGCATGCCGCCGCCGGTGCTACAGCCGCCGGTCTCCATGGCGTCGCCGTCGCCGGCGTCGTCGGCGGGACCGTCGCAGGCGGCGCGGTCGAGCTTGCGGCCACTCTCGGCCTCGATCCATTTGACGACCTTGTCGGCGCGCACGAAGACGCCGCCCTCGCCGCACGGGTCGCCCCAGCTCACGAGGCCGCGCGAGACGACGCCGATCAGTGCGAGGCCGGCCGGCGTCTTGATGTAGACCGGGCCGCCGGAGTCGCCGAAGCACGCGTCGACGCCGTTGCCACCGGCGGTGAACTCACCTCCCGGCGCGATCGACTCCTGGCAGGACGGATCCGCCGAGCAGGTCGGGTCGTCGACGGGGAGCGTTGCCTGGTGGAGGCGCGTGTTGTCGCCCTGCCCGCTCTTCGTCGTCAGGCCGAACCCGACGAGCTTCAGCTTCGTGCCGGCGGCGAGCTGCTTGTCGGTGCAGCCCTGCGCGACCGCGCGCTTCTTCGCGGACACCGGGTTCTCGAGCATGACGATGCCGACGTCGTAGCTGTCGAGCCACTTCGGGTAGGCCTTGGACCACTTCACCTTGCGGTGCTGGCCGTCAGGCTCCGCGAGGTCGATCGAATCGACGACGACCTCGATCGGCTGGGCGCTCGCGCAGTGACCGGCGGTGAGCACGAGGTCGGCCGCGAGCAGTGTGCCGGTGCACATGCCGCCGTCGGCTGTGAAGACCCCGACGACGTCGGGGTACGCGCCGCGCTTGACGGTGGTACCGCCGACGACCGGCGAGGCGAGGTTACCGGCGAGAGCCGGCGAGGACAGGAGAAGAACGAGAGCGAGGGAACGCAGCATGGCCGCCGCGTTCAGCAACCTCGAGGCCACGCGGCGCTCTCGCGATTTCGCGCGCTTGCGACCTCGGTCGTCTGGCCGGCGGACAACTTCGTCCGATGACCGGATGGCTGTCCGCGATCCAGCCGGGATCAGCGACGCCGGCGCAGCGCGAGCAGCGCGAGCAGCGCGATCGTGCCGGCACCCGCACCGCCGCCGGCCGAGCAACCGACATCGGTGCCCGCGTACTGCTCGCCGGAGTTGCCATCCGAGTCCGAACCGGTGCCGCCGTCTTCCGTGCTGCCGCCGACGCAGTCGTCCTTCGCGATCGTCCGCTCCGCGGTCGACTCGAGCCAGTCGATGATCTTGTCCGTGCGCACGTAGATGCCGCCGCCGCCGCACGGCGTCGACGAGTTATCGACACCGCGCGAGACTGCGCCGACGAGGACGGTCCCCATCTCGGTGTCGAGATAGACCGGTCCGCCCGAGTCGCCGAAGCAGGAGTCGGCATTTCCAGTGCCGCCTGCCACGAACTCGCCGCCCGGAGCGACGCGAGAGTTGCAACCGTTACCGCCCGAGCACGTCGGGTCGGTCACCGCGGCCATCGCCTCGCGGAGGTGCGAGTTCGCAGCCGTGCCCTGCATGTCCGTCGCGCCGAAGCCGACGAGATGGACCTGCGTCTCCTTCTTGAACTTGTTGAACGTGCAGCTCGTCGCGACATTGCGCGGCGTGACGTTCGTGATCGGCGACGCGAGCACGATCACCGAGACGTCGTACGTCGACTCCCAGTTGGGATACGCGATCGTCTTCGCGACGTTGACGCGAACGCCGCCGGCGTGCGCGTAGTCGATCGTGTTCGCGATGATCTGCGTCGGCTCGATCTTCGAGCAGTGACCCGCGGTGAGCACGACATCGGGCGCGATCAGCGTGCCGCTGCACGAGCCCTTGTTGCCGAGCACGACGACGGCATCGGGCCAGTCACCGGCCGCGACGTCGGAACCACCGACGATGTACTGATCGGTCTCGCCGAGAGCGAGCGACCCATCCGATTGCTCGACGCAACCCGTGGCCGCCAGCAGCAGGGCGAGGACTGCGTGCCGGGACATGGCAGCGGACAAGAGCAACCGATGTGCCGCTCGACGTTCGCGAGCGCGAGCGAATGCGCTCGGATCAAAGTTCGGTCTGTTCGCGGATCTCGATGCGATTGCGTATCTCGCTCATGTGGCGGCCTCGCTCGACGGGGCGACGGAGCGCGCGCAGCTCACGGCCAGCTAAGCCTTGCTTCGTAAATCTCCGTAGCGCGCTGCCGACGAGGGTGTGCGCCGATGACGCGCACGAGCCTGCCTAATCGACGAGGCCGGAGCGGAGTGCGTAGCGCATGAGCTCCGCGTTCGAGCCGAGCTTCATCTTCGTCAGGATGCGCGCGCGGTACGTGCTGATCGTCTTCTCGCTGAGCGCGAGCTCGACGCCGATGTCCTTGACCGACTTGCCGAGCGCGATCATGCGCAGCACCTGGAGCTCGCGGTCCGAGAGATCCTCGTGCGGCATCTGCTTCGGCTCGATCGCGCTGTCGGCGATGCGCTCCATCAGCGACGGGCTCAGATAGCGCGTTCCGGCGATCGCCTTCTTCACAGCGCCGACGAGCTCGCTCGAGGTCGTCTGCTTCGTGACGTACCCTCTGGCACCGCCGCGCAGCGCCCGCACCGCGTAGTGCTCGTCCTCGGACGCGCTCAGCACGACCACGGGAACGTCGGGACAGCGGGCGTGGATCTCGCGGAGCGCGTCGAGCCCGCCGCGGCGGGGCATCGCGAGATCGAGGATGATCAGGTCCCACGGCGACTCGGCGACCATCGCGACGGCGTCTTCGCCGGTCCCGGCTTCGCCGAACTCGGCATCCGTGAATGTCTCGGTGAGGAGCTCGCGGACACCGCGCCGGAGCAGCTCGTGATCGTCGACCAGGAGGACCTTCACGGTGCCGCTTCCTGGCGCGGCAGACACACCGTCGCCGCCGTACCGCCGCCGGGCGCCGGCGCGATCTGGAACACGCCACCGAACGCGAGCGCGCGCTCGCGGATGCCGACAAGGCCGAGCGACGCCTCGTCCGGCGCGACGTGCGAGATGCCGACACCATCGTCGAAGAAATCGAGCACGATCTCGGAATCTGTCGCAGTCATCGAAACCTCGACACGGCTGGCCGAGGCGTGCCGCAGCACGTTGGTCATCAGCTCCTGATAGATCCGAAACAGCGCGGTGGCTAGCTCGGGCGGCACCGAGATTTCATCAGGCAGCGAGAGCTCGATCGCGAGCCCCGTGCGCTTCGCGAGGTCCCGCGCGTGCGACTCGATCGCGGCGACGAGCCCGAGGTCATCCAGGATACGAGGACGGAGCTGGCTCGCGATCCTGCGGATCGTCGAGTGGAGGTCGTCGAGGCGCTCCATCATCGCGGTCGTCCGGGCGGACAGCGCCGCGAAGTCGGTCGTGCCATCCGCGAACCGCCGCTGGAGCCAGCTGAGGTCGACCTTCAGCACGGCGACGTCCTGGCCAAACACGTCGTGGATCTCGCGCGACAGCTCCGCGAGCTGCTCCTCGCGTACGTTCTGCAGCTGCCGGGCGAGCGCTCGCAGCTCCTCGCTTCGCTTCGCGACGCGATCCTCGAGCTCGACATTGAGCGCCTCGAGCTGCCGCTCGACCTGCTTCTGCGCGGTGATATCGATGACGAACGCGATGTGCTGGCACGGGTCGCCGCCGAGCGGCGCGGCGCCGATGATGACCGGAACGAGCGAGCCGTCGCGGCGGATGTACTCCTTGTGATACGCGCGGACGACCGCGCCTTGCGCGAGCTCCTCGAGGATGCGCGCGTCGCTCTCCTGCCAGCCCGGCGGCGTGATCGCGTCCCACCGCAGCTCGCCGCGCGCGAGCTCGTCGCGCGTGTAGCCGACCATCTGGAGCAAGGCGTCGTTCGCCTCGAGGATCCGGCCGTCGTGCGTCGTCACCATCACCGCGATGACGTCGGACGTGTGCAGGCGCTGGAGCTTGGCCCGGTCGAGCTTGAGCTCGGCATCGAGCCGCGACTGCCGGCGCGCACGACGCAGGGTCCTGCCGATCAGGCGCGCGAGCCGGCGAACGAGCTCCACGAGCTCCGGCTCGGGCGGCTTCGGCTCGTTCGCGTGCAGCTCGACGAGCCAGGCGACGTGATCGTCGATCGGGATCGGCAGCGACAGGACGTGGTCGGTCCAGCGCAGCTCGCGGCTCGACGCCTGCGGGTCACGCGCACCGCCGCTCGGCCAGCTCGCGACGAGCTGCGGCTGACCAGCCTCGACGTTCCACAGGAAGCCGGCATCCCATCCCAGAGATCTTCCGAGCGCAGCGACGGCACACGGCGCCAGCTCGTCGAGGTCATCTACCTCGAGCAACGCGGACATCACCGCGATCTCGATCGTCGCCACGCTTCCGCTCACGCTCGTACCACTCACACTAGACCAGGATTGCGTCGCCGCGGGAGCCGCACGCTCGGTGTGCTGTCTCGCGCGCGCATCGTCATCCTGACGACCGGAGTTCAACGCGCGGGTGCGACGCAACGCGCGTCGAAGCGCGTCCTCGTCGGGGTGCACGGCGCGATCAGCCCACCGTTCTCCGCGCCATTCGTAGTGGAGAGGCCCGAAATCGCGTGTCCGACATCAGGCACGCCGACTGCACCAGGTAGGTCTCAGCTAGATAGTGCTTCGTAGTTAGCTTTACACCCCGCCGCCCGTCGCCTCGTCGGCTCTCTGGACCTGACGAACGATGGGCGGCGTTTTTTATCCGCCGTGCGGTTGATCTAGGATGCGGCCGTGCAGCTGGCGTCGACCATCCGGGGCGTGACGTATCGCTTCGCCTCCGTGAAGGAGGTGCTCGCGAAGGCGAATCCGCCCAAGAGTGGCGACGATCTCGCCGGCGTGTCGGCGCGCGATGCGGTCGAGCGCGTAGCGGCGCGCGCGGTGCTCGCCGATCTCACGCTCGCCGACCTGCGCATGAACCCCGTCGTGCCGTACGAGCAGGACGAGGTCACGCGCGTCGTCGAGGACGATCTCGACGACCAGGCGTACCGCGCGATCAGCCACCTGAGCGTCGGCCAGTTCCGCGAGTGGCTGCTCGATATCGAGACGAGCGGGCCGACGTTGCGTGCGATCGCGCCGGGGCTCACGCCGGAGATGGCCGCGGCCGCCGCGAAGCTGATGTCCAATTTCGATCTGATGACGGTCGGCTCGAAGTGCCAGGTCGTCGTCCGCGCGAACAACACGCTCGGCCTGCCGAAGCGGATGTCGTCGCGCTGCCAGCCGAACCATCCGACCGACGACGTGCAGGGCATCCTCGCGTCGATGCGCGAGGGCCTCGCGTACGGCTGCGGCGATGCGGTCATCGGCGTCAACCCGGCGACCGACACGCCGGAATCGACCGCGGAGATCCTGACCGCGATCGACGACGTGCTCCGCCGCAACGCGGTCCCGACCCAGCACTGCGTGCTCTCGCACGTCACGGTGCAGATGAAGGCGCTCGAGACGCTCGGCTGTCCGATGGACCTGATGTTCCAGTCGCTCGCGGGCACCGAGGCCGGCAACCGCGCGTTCGGCATCAGCAAGAAGCTCCTCGACGAGGCGTGGGCGATGATGAAGGAGAAGGGCTCGACGAAGGGGCCGAACCGGATGTACTTCGAGACCGGCCAGGGCTCCGCGCTGTCGAGCGCAGCGCACCACGGCGCCGACCAGGTCACGATCGAAGCGCGCTGCTACGGCCTCGCGCGCCGCTATCGGCCGTTCCTCGTCAACACCGTCGTCGGCTTCATCGGCCCCGAGTACCTCGAGGACGGGCCGCAGATCACGCGCGCCGCCCTCGAGGATCACTTCATGGGCAAGCTGCTCGGCTTACCGATGGGCTGCGACGCGTGCTTCACCTATCACGCGAAGATGAGCCAGGACGAGCTCGAGAGCCTCAAGGTCCTGCTCGGCGCTGCAGGCTGCTCGTACCTCATGTCGCTGCCGGTCGGCGACGACATCATGCTGAACTATCAGTCGACGAGCTATCACGACATCCCGACGGTCCGCCGCCTGCTCGATAGACGCCCGACGCCAGAATTCGACGCGTGGCTCGCCGAAAAGCGCATCTGGGATGGCGACCAGCCCGGCCCGTATTTCGGCGACGTTGCGGCGATCAAATAGTCGATTCACCGACGACAAACGCAGCGCGCAAGGAATTCGCCCGATTGCGGCGCACACGCAAATCCGCACAGTGCGGCGCATGCGAATCGCAACGGGTGTCCTGATTTCTCTCGCCGCGGTCGGTTGCGTCACCGGGGATGACGCGACGATCGACGACGAGACGACGAGCGAGGCTACGTCCGAGCTCGGTACCTATGCATCGACGGGGCCGTACTTCACCCAGCCGATGTTCTTCAACCGTGACGTCAGTGCGGTTCCGAAGGCCGCGAACAGTGCCACGATCATCAACGCGCTGAAGGCCGCGGGTGGTTGGGGTAACGGCAACGTGATGCAGATCGACTTCACGCTCGATGTCGTGAAGGCAAACTCGACGACGCCGAAGCGCTCGTTCACGAAGAACAGCGAGTTCTACAGCCCCGACTGTGACTACACGTCCGTGCCGCTGCCGAGCGGCGGCAACGTCGAAGGCAACAGCACGTACCAGTGCTCCAATGGCGGCGACTGCCACCTGATCGTCTACGACACCTCGGCGAAGAAGCTGTACGAGATGTACAAGGCGAGCGCGACGAGCTCGTCGTTCACCGGCGGCTGCCTCGCGGTGTGGGACGGCAACAAGGCGTACACCGATCTGCTCCGCGGCGATCAGTGCACGAGCGCCGACGCGGCCGGCTTCCCGATCGCGCCGCTGCTCATCAACGCCGACGAGGTGAAGTCGGGGACGATCAATCACGCGATCCGGTTCATCCTGCCGAACAACCGCATCAAGAAGGGCTTCACGCGGCCGGCGACGCACGGCACGAACACGACCGGTGGCACGAACCTGCCGCCCTATGGCGTCCATCTGCGCCTGCGCGCGGACTACCCGATCAACTCGCTGCCGACCGCGGGCGCTCGCACCGTCGCGCGCGCGATGCAGAAGTACGGCATGTATCACGCCGACGGCGGCAACATCGCGCTGACCGCGCAGAGCGACAAGCACACGACCGCGAAGTGGGCCGGCCTCCTCGGACCGCGCGACCTCGCCGCGCTCAAGGTGACCGACTTCGAGGTCGTCCAGCACAGCGCGCCGATCACGCTGACGATGGATTGCGTGCGGAAGTAGTCAGCGAGCGCCGAACACCATCGCGACCGGCAGGCGGATCCCGGGGAGCTTCGTCGGCCGCAGCACGCCGGTACGCGGCACCTGACGAAGCTTGGTGTACTCGCCATCGACCGGCTCGGTGTGAACGTGGACGAGCTTCGCTCGCACGTCTACGATCCAGTACTCGGGCGCGCCGTTCTCGGCGTAGATCTCCGATTTGATCTTGCGATCGATGCGCAGCGAGCTCTCGGCGACCTCCACGAGCAAGAGCGCCTTGCTCGGGTGATACGCGCCGCGCCTGCGGCGCCGCGATACCGAGACGTCCGGCTCCGGCTCGGAATCGTCGGTCGCGGCAAACGGACTGTGAGCGCGAACATCGAACTCGTCGATGTCCAGCTTCCGACTGAACAGCTGAGCCAGTCGTGCCGTGATCGTCGAGTGCGGAGCACCCTGCGGGCTCATGGTGACGAGCTGCCCGCGCAGGAGCTCGATCCGCTCATCCTCGAACACGCCCAGATCGACGAGTCGCTCGTACTCGCGGCGCATGAGCGGCCGCACCTTCTCGGGTGCAAGCAGCTTGGGATCGAGCATCGGATCCAACATAGCATGGCGACCTGCGCGCCCTCCGCGCATTGCGGAGTGCGAGCCACGCACAAGCCCGCGGATCGTCACGCGCGCCGCGTACGCCGTCCGGCGACGTGCGGACACGCGTCCGAGCGTCGGATCAATTCGTCGCGGCGTCGTCGCGGGCAATCTCGGCGGCGGCCGCGGCCTTCGCGTCGCGCTCGGCGAGCGCGGCGTCAGTCGGCAGCTGCTTCGATGGGTCGCAGCGCTGCGGCAGCCCGAGCGGGATGTCGCTCGGCGCGTCGGGCAGTAACGGCACCGCGATCGCGCGCAGCGTCAGCGGAATCGCGACGCCGTCGGTGACGAGCTGCCAGTGGCCGACGTCGGTCTTCGCGTACAGGATGCGTCCCTCGGGAAAGCCGCCGAGCGGCAGACCGTCGATGCGCACCGTGCCCGGCAACATGCGGTGCAGGTAGTCGCAGTAGCGGCCGGTCTCGTACGCGATGTTGATGAGGCGACGCGACTTCGATGCGCGCGCCCACGGCGCGAAGCTGTACTCGCCGTAGACCGCGTCGAGCAGGATGACGGTGTCGAGCACGTCGTTCGCGAGCCACACGGCGAGCGTGCGATAGGCACCGGAGTGGCCCATCACGACGAGGCGCTTCGTCGGCATGCGGACGTCGATCTGCGCCGCGACGCTCGCGACGAGGCCGCGCAGCGACGGCCATGCGATCACCGCGTTCTTGCCGGCCGGCGCCTCGGGCGCGATGAACATCGCGTTGATGCCGGAGAGCGCGAACTGCTGCGGCAAGCGGTACTCGTTCCACGCGGTGTCGACGTCGACGTGATAGCCGTGGACGAACACGACGGTCGCGGCGGTGTCGGGGTCGTAGCTCGCGGGCACCCAGACATGGATCGGTCCGCGCGACGTCTCGAAGCGCCACGACCTGCCCGCGCGCACGATCTCGTCGAGCCGTACCTCGACGGGCGCAGGCGGCGGAAGCGGAGCCGGCAGCGCGACGTCGACATCGACGACGGGCGGCGGCGTCAGCACCATCTCGGTCAGAGACTTCTTCGCGACCGGAGCCTCGTCGGTTCCGGGCGTGTTCGCCGATGCGGGCGTCGACAGCAGCGCGACTAGCAGCGCAGCGCCGAGTACAGAGTACTGCACCCTTCAAGTTTCCCCGGAAGAACCGCAGATGCCTAGAAAAAATCTTCGACGCGTGGTGACGTAGCGGTCCGTGAGTAGGACCCGGCAGCTGGTCGCCGCGCTGCGCGATGCCCTGGGCAGCGCCGAGCCCCTCCCTCCTCCGCCGACGGTGCCGGAGATCCCAGCTCCACCTGCCCGCGTCTACACGCCGCGACCCGAAACTCGCCCGTTTGCGGCGGAGGCGGCACGGCACACGACCGCGCTCCTCGGCATCGGTCACGTCGGCACGCGCTATGCCACCGACGTCGTCCTCCAGTTCCAGGCCGAGCTGGCGGTGGCACATGCCGCCGTCGGCACACTGTTGCCGGCGGAGTGGGCGGCGCAGAACGGCTTCATCGGGGTCAAGTCTCGGGTGAACGACCACCGCGAGTTCCTGCTCCGCCCCGACCTGGGCCGCCGACTCGACGACGAGTCGGTCGCGATCGTGCAGGGCAAGTGCATCAAGGGGCCCGACGTCCAGATCATCGTCGCCGATGGGCTGTCGGCGGTCGCCTGCATGGGCTCGGGCAAGGCGCTCTACGACGCGGTCGCGCGGGCCTGTCAGGCGCGCGGGCTGTCGGTCGGCTCGCCGATCGCCGCCCGGTTCGCCCGGGTCTGGCTCGAGGACGAGATCGGCCAGGAGGTCGGCGCGAAGGTCGCGATGATCCTGCTCGGCGAGCGGCCCGGCCTGGGTACCGGCGACGGCCTGTCCGCGTACGTCGTCCACGACCCTCGCTGCGGCAAGACCGATGGCGACCGCAACATGATCTCGAATATCCACGCGCGCGGTACACCGATCGAGGACGCCGCCCACCGGCTCGCCTCGTTCGCCGCCGCGATGATCGAGCAGCGCACGAGCGGCGTCACGCTCGACCTCGCCCGACTGGGTGAGGCCGGCGAGCGCGCGCCTCGGGCTCCGCAGGTCCGGCAAAAGCTCGTGGAGAGGCGGAAGGGTGGAGCGCGATAGATGATCCTCGAGCCGATCGTTCCGACGGTGCTGTCGGTGCGCCGCCTGCCGCACGCGGATCCGAACCTCGTCCGCGCCTACGGCGGCGATCCGAGCAAACACATCTCGCTCGGCCTCGTCACGTGCGACCAGGACGATCCGACCTACGTCGCGCTCGACGAGTGCACGAAGCACGCGCCGGTCGACGTGATCTTTGCGAAGAGCTTCTACGCGGGAGCTGCGCACGCGAGCGGCCGGCTGTCCGGGGAGATCCTCGGCGTGATCGGCGCAGCCGAGCCCGAGGCGATCGAGCACGCGCTCGCCGCGCTCGTCCGTTGCCTCGAGCACGATGCGTGCTTCTACGACGCTGATGGCAAGCGCACGGTGACGGTGTTCCCGCACGTGATCGCATCACTCGGCGAGTACCTCTCGAGAGAGGCTGGGCTCGCTCCCGGCGATCCGATGGCGTACCTCGTCGCGCCGCCGATCGAAGCATCGATCGCGCTCGACGCTGCGTTGAAGGCCGCAGACGTACGTACGGTGAAGGTGATGACTCCACCGACGGAAACCAACTTTGCGGCCGCATGGCTGACCGGTAGCCTGGACGAATGCGAGGCGGCGGCGATGGCGTATGCGGCGGCCGTGGTCGAAGTAGCAGGCGCACCGAAGAAGTAGTGCTCGCATTCGCCCTCCTCGTCGGGGCGTGTCGCGACGACTCTGCCGATCTCCGCGCGCCCAGGAGCGGCGACCGGATCAAGCTCGTCCACTACGAGTACGAGGACGGTACGATCGAGCGCGAGCGCGGCTTCTTCTACGACAACGACCTCGGCGCGCTCTGCTACGAGGAGACGTGGTCCGACGGCGCGCGCTACTGCACACCGAGGACCTCCGAGGCGATGTACACCAACGAGCGCTGCTCGCAGATGCTCGGCGTCGTGACCGGACCAAGCGCGCCGAAGTTCGTCGCGACCTACTACTTTCTCCACGACAAGCCGCTCGTCTCGGCGCTGTTCCGGATCGGCGAGCCGACGACGCCGCCACCGGTCGTGTGGCGCATGACGGACCTCGGCTGCGTCGGGCCGTTCGTCGACGACAACTCGAGTCATCACTGGTACACGGTCGGCGAGCCCGTCGCGATCACAGACACGCGCATCAAGCACACGGTACCCGAGGGTCTCGATCGGCTCGTCGATCTGTTCCTGACGACCGGCGATGGGATGCAGATCGCCGTCGACATCTACGATCAGGAGATCGGCCTGCCCTGTCAGGTCGACGGCGATGCGAACGAAATGCCGACGACGTGCAAGCCCGCGCTTACCGACGGCTACGTATCGTTCTTCACCGACGAAGCATGCAGCGCGCCGATCGTGCCCGTGACCGGCCCGCCGCCGCTGCTCGCACGTCGCGAGGACCCGGCGACCGGATGCACGAGCTACTACCGGATCACGTCGGAGCAGCAGCCGGCGTCGGTGTACCAGCTGATCGGCGATCGCTGCGTGCGCCAGACGAGTCGCGTCGCGGCGCACTACTACGGCGCCGAGCCACTGGAGCTCGTGAGCGTCGAGCGGCGGCACGTCGGGCAAGGGCGCCTGCATCCGATCGCGCTCGGCGACCTCGCGACGCCGGATCGTTTGCTCTACGACGCGAAGCTCGGCACCGACTGCGAGCGCGTGCTGCTGCCGGCGGGCGACCTGCGCTGCTTGCCGGTGTCGTCGGCACGGCTCTACCGGGTGTTCACCGACTCGGCGTGCCGGCAGCCGACCGACGTCGCGATCGTCGCGTCGCGCGCGTGCGACCGGCCCGAGACGTACGTCCGCGATGCCGCCATTCACGCGATCGGAGGCGTCTACACCGCACCGCTCTACGAGCTGACGGCCGACCGAACGTGCGGACCGCTGCTCCTGCAGGCCGGTTACTTGCCGCACGCGATCGGCCCCGCGCTACCGCTCGAGACGTTCCCGCTCGCGACGATGAGCTACGAGCCCTGATCGCGGTACCCTCGCCGCCGCAGGATGAAGCGCACGGCGGTCATCGCGCTGGTCGTCGGGCTCGCGGCATGCGGCGACAACCTCGTCGATCCGCATGTCGGGCACAGCGGCGCGCGGCTCAAGCTCGTTCGCTACGCCTACGACGGCGAGCCGATCGAGATCGATCGCACGCGGTTCTTCGACAGCGAGCTGAAGCAGTTCTGCGCCATCCAGACCTGGTCCGACGGCGCGCACTACTGCACGCCGCCGATCTCCGAGGCCGTGTACACGAACGAGCTCTGCACGAAGGCGATCGGCGTCGGCCTCGGCCTCGAGCCGCCGCCCTACTTCGCGACGTTCTACGAGCTCGGCGGCACGTCGAGCGTGTCGGCGCTGTATCGCAACCTCACGTCGGCGGAGGCGCCCGCGCGGCTCTGGCGCAAGACCGAGCTCGGCTGCGTCGGCCCGTTCTTTCCCGAGGAGGGCGACGGCCACCACTACTACGTCGTCGGCGGCCCACTGCCCGTCGACGACCTCCGCGTGAAGCTGACGACGCCGAGCGACCGCGAGCGCCTCGGCGAGCTGTTCGCGACGACCGAGGACGGCCTCGTGCTCGCGACCGCGATCCACGACAACCAGCTCGAGCTCGACTGCCAGCTCGATGTCCGTCCCAACGCACCGGCGACCGAGTGCGTGCCGTCACAGCTCGACGGCTCGATCACGCACTACACCGACGCGAGCTGCACCGAGCCGGTGATGCTCTCATTCGGTACGCCTTCCGTCGCGGCGAGCATTCGCGCCGGGACGAGCTGCGTCGACTACTACGCGCCGACCGACGAGGTCACGCCCGCAGCCGTGTACGAGCGGATCGGCGAGCAATGCGTGCTCGACGCGCTGCCGGCGGGTACGCGCGCGTTCGGCATCCAGCGGATCGAGCCGGCGAGCCTGGCGCGGGAGCCTAGCGGTACCGGCCGGGTCCAGGAGATCCGGATCGGGGAGCTCTCGCTTGCCGACACGCTCCTGCACGACGCGCAGCTCGCAGCCGATTGCCATCGCGTCGCGCTGTCCGATGGCGAGGAGCGCTGCATCCCGACCTCGACGGGCTCGCTGACGACGCTGTTCTCCGACGATACCTGTGCGACCGAGGTTCCGATCGCCCTGGTCCCGGAGCGCGAGTGCGATGTCACCGGGCCGTATGTCAGCGGCAATGACATTCACGCGATCGGCGAGCCCTACCCAGGCGAGCTATTCGAGCTCACCACGGGCGACCGGTGCCGCACGTTCGTGCCCCCGGCGGGGTACGTCATGCACGGCGTCGGCCCGGCGCTACCGCGCGAGCAGTTCCCGCTGGCGACGCTCGTCATCGATCCCTGAACGCAGGTACGCTCGTCGCCTGGGGCGATGATCAAGAACCGCACAGCCATCATCGCGCTGCTGACCGGGCTCAATCTGCTCAACTACATCGACCGCACGATCGTCGCGGCGGTGTTGCGCAAGATCCAGATGCCCGAGGCGCAGGGCGGACTCGGACTGTCGAACACGCAGGCCGGCTTCCTCGCGACCGCGTTCCTGCTCGGCTACTTCCTGACGTCGCCGCTGTTCGGCGCGCGCGCGGACAAGGGCTCGCGCAAGGCCCTCATCGCGCTCGGCGTCGGGATCTGGAGCATCGCGACGGTCGCGACCGGCTTCGCGACCTCGTTTTCGTGGATGATCATCGCGCGCATCGTCGTCGGTGTTGGCGAGGCGAGCTACGCGACGCTGGCGCCGACGATCATCGACGACCTGACGCCGCCGGAGACCAAGGGCCGCGCGCTCGCGATCTTCTATCTCGCGATCCCGGTCGGCTCGGCGCTCGGCTACGTGATCGGCGGCCAGATCGAAGCAGCGTGGGGCTGGCGCGCGGCGTTCTACGTCGCCGGCGGTCCGGGCCTCTTGCTCGCGCTGCTGTCCCTGTTCATCGTCGAGCCGACGCGCAAGCTGCGCGAGGCGCGCGGCAAGATCATCGACGGGCTCAAGACGCTCGCGAAGCTGCCGTTGTTCCGGCGCGCGACGCTCGGCTACTGCGCGTACACCGCCGCGCTCGGCGCGTTCGCGCACTGGGGCCCGAAGTTCATCGCCGAGCAGTATCAGGGCCAGGTCACCGACCAGCAGGCGTCGACGTACTTCGGGCTCGTGACCGTGGTCGCCGGCGCGATCGCGACGATCCTCGGTGGTCAGTGGGCCGACCGCGTGCAACGGCGGATGCCGCAGATCACCGAGACGACCGCGTTCGACTCGCGCGAGAACAAGCTCGGCATCAACGCGCTGTTGCGCATCTGCGCGATCGGCATGGTGTGGGCGGCGCCGCTGACCGCCGCGGCGTTCTGGGCACCGTCGGCGTGGGCGTTCTTCGGGTTCGTGTTCCTCGCCGAGCTGGGCGTGTTCCTGTCGACGTCCCCGGTCAACGCGATCGGCCTTCGCGCGGTGCCGCCCGAGCTGCGAGCGAGCGCGATGGCAGCGATGATCTTCGCGATCCACCTGTTCGGCGATCTGTGGTCGCCGACGGTGCTCGGCTACCTGAACGATGTGCTCGTGTCCTCCGTCGCGATGATGGCCCTCCCGATCACGTTCGCGCTGTCGGCGTATCTGTGGTGGCCGCGCGCGAGGGAGGCGGAGTGAGCGGCGAGCTCGACGAGACCGCAGACGCGAGGCCCGCCACCGCGCCGAGGGCCGAGAAGGCGACGCTCCGGGCCGGCGGCGAGCTCGGCAAGTATCGGCTCGATCGCGTGCTCGGCGAGGGCGGCATGGGCGTCGTGTGGGCCGCGCACGATCCGGATCTCGAGCGCGCGGTCGCGATCAAGGTGCTCCGCTACGCGCAGGCGTCGACGCAGCTGCGCCAGCGCCTGCTGCGCGAGGCGCGCGCGATGGCGAAGCTCAAGCACCCGAACGTGCTGACCGTGTACGAGGTCGGTACCGTCGACGATCGCGATTACATCGCGATGGAGCTCGTCGACGGCGCGACGCTCGACACCTGGTTCGGTCACGCGACCTACGACGAGCGCTGGAACGCGGTGCTCGCCGCGGGTCGGGGGCTCGCCGCCGCGCACGCCGCCGGCGTCGTGCATCGCGACTTCAAGCCGCACAACGTGCTGCGCAGCCGCGACGGCCGCGTGCTCGTCACCGACTTCGGGCTCGCGCGCGGCCTGCTCGGCGAGGGCGATGGCGCGGCGATCGCCGATCACGCGCCGGCCACCGACTCGATCACGCCCGCGCTCGACGAGACGCTCGACGCCGCGCAGACGCCGAACCGCAAGAACGACTCGGTGCTCGACTCGCCGCTGACGCAGACCGGCGCGCTGATCGGCACGCCCGCGTACATGGCGCCCGAGCAGTACCGCGGTGCGCCGCCGGATCCGCGCACCGATCAGTTCGCGTTTTGCGTGACCGCGTGGCAGGCGCTGACCGGCGAGCGGCCGTTCAAGGGCGCGACGCTCGACGAGATGCGTGCGTCTGCGAGCAATGGCGTCGCGCACATCTCGGCGAAGCTGCCGCGCGCGGTGCGAGCCGTCCTCGCGCGAGGCCTCGATCCAGAGGCGTCGAAGCGCTGGACGTCGCTCGAGGAGCTGCTCGACGGGCTCGAGCGCGCCGCGAAGGTACCGGTGCGGCGGCGACGGATCGCGTTCGCCGTGTTCGGGCTCGTGATGGCGTCGCTCGTCATCGCCGCCAACGTCAGGGCCGACCACAAGAAGAGCGCCGAGGAGCGCGCGTGCGCGTCGCCCGAGCAGGTGTTCGCCGAGGCGTGGTCGCCGGCGGTGAAGGCCGAGCTCGCACGCAATCCCGGCGTCCGGCACGAGTCGCTCGAGCGCGTCGCCGGTGCGTTCGATCAGTTTCGCGACAAGTGGGTCGCGAGCTATCTCGCGACGTGTCGCGCGCCGGCGGGCAAGACGCGCTCGGCGAAGCTCGGCTGTCTCGACGGCGTACGCGACGAGGTCAGCGCGCTGAGCCTCTTGCTTCGCTCGGCGCCGCCGCAGGTCTACGACCAGTTCGACGCGCCGGGCATCCTGCCCAACTTCAAGGGCTGCGAGTCGAACACGCCGGTCGCATCGACGCCGGTGCCCGCGGATCAACCGCGCCGCGGCAAGAGCCTCGCGCTGCTCGCGCGCGTGATGGG
The DNA here is from genome assembly GCA_013368795.1 of Kofleriaceae bacterium. GTDB lineage: Bacteria > Myxococcota_A > Polyangia > Haliangiales > Haliangiaceae > JABFXX01. Next base: position 1,964 of record JABFXX010000513.1, on the reverse strand, counting down.
CCTGCGCGGCGTGCCTCGCGATCAGCTGGGTGGCGAGATCGCGACGCTGCAGAGCGAGGCGCAGGCGATCGGCTGGCCTCCGCTCGTCGCTTCGATCTCGGTGCTCGCCGGCAACGAGGTGCTCCGTCGCCAGGATCTCGTCGCGGCGCGCGCGCTGTTCGTGCGCGGGCTCGAGGGCCTCGCGACGACGCGCAACGCGCGCCTCGAGGCGATCGCGCGGCTCGGCCTGCTCGAAGCTGGCGCCGTCGAGCTCGAGAACCCGGGCGCGCAGGTGCCGCCCGACGCGCGCGACCCGCGCGGCAAGCCGACGCTCCATCCCGAGCTGTTCCGCCTGCTCGCAGCGGCGCGCGGCGCGGCCGGCAGCGACGACATGCTGCTCGGCAGCGTGTCGCTGCTCGACGCGAACCTGCGCGCCGACCTCGCGCAGTGGGGCCGCTACCGCCAGGCGTACGCCGACGCGCTCGCCGCGGCCGCCGAGGCGCGCAAGCGGTTCGATGCGGTCGGCGACGCACCGCGGATCGCGCAGGTGTTCGCGGCCGAGGCGTCGCTCTACCTGCGCCGCGCCGACGATCGCGCACTCGACGACGCGCTGTTCGCGGCGCGCCAGGGCAACGAGCTGCTCGAGAGGAACGGGCTCGCGCCGCTGCCCGCGCTCGAGGAGCTGCGCGCCGAGGTCGCGTTCATGCGGCGCGACTTCGCCGAGGTGCATCGCCGGCTCGATCGGCTCGCGAGCACGCACGCGCCGCCCGACGACGCCGCCGAGATCACCGGGCGCGTCGCGATCCCTGCAGGCGTGACGACGCCGGTGACGATCGTCGCGTGGCACGGCGACCTCGTCGGCGATCGCGCACGTCTCTACACCGACGCGCGGACCGTCGACGGCGACATCGTCCAGGCTGGGCCCGACGGCTCGTTCAAGATCCACGCGAAGCCCGGCTGGGCGATCGCCGCCGAGACCAAGGGCCTGCGCTCGCGGCCCAAGCTCGTCGGCAGCGGGCCGGTCGCGCTCGACCTCGTGCCGACGACGACGCTGTCGGGTACGGTCGGCGGCAAGAATCTGTTCGGCGTGCGTGCGTTCGCGCGGTATGCCGTCGGCAGCGCGACGCTGACGATCGAGACGCCGATCGAGAAGGACGAGACGTTCGATCTCGCCGGGCTGCCACCCGGTGGGTTCGTCACCGGCGCATCTGGCGCCGCCGGCCATGCGCATCGCATCGTGCTCGCGGGAGCAACGCCGACGAAGCTCGTCTGGCCCTACGGCGAGGCGCTCGACGTGATCGTGCGCGGCACGCTCGGCGACGACGCCCGCGTGTGGCTCGTCCGCGGCACGCTCGTCGCCAAGACCGTCGCCGACATCGAGAAGTCAGCCGAGATCGCGGTCGCGCCGCTCGGGCCGATCGGTGCCGACAACACCGACGCCGGCCGCGAGCTCTACAGCGCGGGCGACCGCCACGCCGTGATCACGGGCAACGCCGACGGCCCGGTCACCGCATGCGCGGCGGCCTCGGCGGCTCCGGACGCGCCGGTCGCGTGCGAGACCATCACGGTCCACCGCACGCTCGACATCGACCACGGCGACGGCCGGTTCGCGTCGGGGATGACGCCGCTTCTCGTCCGCGTTCCTTAGCGCTCGGCGCAACGAGCCGCCGAGGACGATCTCGTGATACACCGGCGCCGTGAAGATCCACGAGTACCAGGGCAAGCAGCTGTTCCAGAAGTACGGCGTGCCGGTTCCGATCGGCATTCCCGCGATGAGCGCAGAGGAAGCAATCGCCGCGATCCCCAAGGTGCAGCAACAGGCGGGCACCGATGTCGTCGTGGTCAAGGCGCAGATCCACGCCGGTGGCCGCGGCAAGGGCGGCGGCGTCAAGGTCGCCAAGACGCGCGACGACGCCGAGGCCGCCGTGAAGAAGATCTTCGGCATGCAGCTCGTGACGCCGCAGACCGGCCCCGAGGGCAAGAAG
>JABFXX010000587.1 GCA_013368795.1 Kofleriaceae bacterium | reverse complement strand
GAGCTCGCGCTCGCCTACAACTTCGTGACGCCGTACACGTCGTTCCTCGCGATTCCCGAGAGCGAGCTCGGCGCGATGAAGAGCACCGTCGACAACGCGCGGGCGCAGAAGCAGAAGATCATGGCCGACAACCAGGACGCTGCCGACCTGCGCGACGGCAAGCTCGACACCGCGGGCTCGACCCAGAACTTCCTCGTCCAGGGAGCCGCACCGACGATCGATCCGACGTCGACGACGCAGGGCGTGACGATCGATCGCAACTACGCGCGGAACCTTCCGCCGCCGCAGGCGCCGCAGGGCGAGATGGCGAAGCGCGACTACGACGGCGCAGACGAGGAGGCGGGCGAGGGCGCGCCGATCACGGCCTCCGGCCTCGAGAGCCGGCGTCACGGCTGTGCGGGCTGTGCAACCGGTGGCAGCGACGGCGGGCTCGTCGTCCTCGTGATCGCCGCGCTGGTGCTGCGCCGCCGTCGCCGCTAAAAGGCCGCGCCGACGCCGACCGCGCCGATCGCGCCGACCTTCGCGGTGTCGCTCGACTTCAGCTTCCACGCCGAGACGCCGCCGGTCGCGCTGACCGCGATGCGGCCGTACGTGTAGGTCGCGACCGGCCCCGCCTGCACGTCGTAGTCGAGCTTGCCGGTCGGCACGTCCTCGTCGACCATCGCGTTGCCCGCGAGGTCGATCCGCGCGCGCGAGTCGACGCCCGCGTACCAGCGGTCGTTGATCGGATGGAGGCCGGAGAGGCGCACGTCGCCGTACTGATCGGAGCCCTCGAGGTCCAGACCGAACCCCGCATTGCCCTGCAGGCGCAGCTGGCCGACGTTGGCGCCGAGTGCAGCGCGCGCGACGGCCGCCGGCATGCGATTCCAGCCGAGCAGGTCGTAGTCCCCGCCGATCGCGAGGTCGACGCCGTAGTCCTCGGCGCGGGTCACGTCGATCAGCGCGCCGAAGCCGAACTTGAGCTGATCCGACATGCCGGCGTTCGTGCTCGTCACGCGAAACGTGACGCGATCGACGAGCGTCGCATCGAGCGTGCCCTGCATGACGGGCGCTCGCTTCGCGTCGTCGAAGCCGCCGTAGGTATTGAACAGAAGGCCCTGGCGATGGTGGCGCGCGCCGATCGTGAACGGCAGGAGGTCGCCCGCGGCGACGCTCGACTGGATCTCGCTCGATCGCTTGAGCTCGTCTTCCTGCACGCCCGGGGTGTGGTGCTTCCCGGCGAACGCAGGCGTGGCGACGAGCAGGCCAAGCAAAGCGTGTCGAATCCGCATACCGACGGATCCTTGCGAGGTCCGTGCCGCGACGTGCGGGCGCGAACGTAGGGAAAGCGCTCGACGGTGCTGGGTGCGCGCGGCTGCTCGCGGGCCGCAGCGCACACCGAGCAGGTCCTCACCAGCCGTTATCGCGAAGCCATGCCTCGAGCCGCGCGGCGAACACGAGATCGACGACGTTCGTCGCCCGCGTGATCGTCAGGCGCAGGTGGGGGAACTGGATCGAGATTTTCGGATGGTGCTCCATCTCGTCGGCGATCGCCGCCGCCGAGCCGACCGCGGCGGCGAGCTTCGCCATCTCGCGACTGTAGACATCGCAGACGAGGTCGTCGCCCGCGAGCGACCAGCGCTTGCCGAGCTGCTGCACCTCGCGCAGGAACTCGGCGCGCTCGAGCCGCGAGCGGCTCACCGTCATGTCCGAGATCTCGGCGATCATGGGATCGGTCGCCGGGCGCGGTGCCTTGCCGAGCGGCGGCGGGATGGTGACGGGCTTCGCCATGATGCCGGCGAACGCGGCGAGCGATGCCTGCACGTCCGCCATCGACTGGTAGCGCTCGTCGGGGTTCTTCGCGAGCAGCTTCTCGCCGAGCATCTCGACGAGGCCGGGCGGTGCGTCGTCGCGCACGAGCGGCGGTGGCGGCTCGTTGACGATGCGTCCGAGCAGGCGGTGTGCGGCCTCGACGTCGAGACTCGGCGTCTTCTTCGCGCCGTTGGGTGGCGTGTCGTAGCCGAACGGGACCTTGCCGGCGAGCATCTCGTAGAGCACGACGCCGAGCGCGTAGATGTCGGCGCGTCGATCGATCTGCTCGGGCGTCATGATCTGCTCGGGCGCCATGAACTCGGGGGTGCCGAGCAGGTTGCCGCCGACGCCGGTCTTGTCGCTCGCCGCGAGGAAGCGCGAGATGCCGAAGTCGAGCACCTTGACGTGGTCGTGCTCCTCGCCCTTGTCGGTGAGGAAGATGTTGTCGCTCTTCAGGTCGCGATGAATGATGTCGGCGTCGTGCGCGGCCTCGAGTGCCGACGCGATCTGGTGGGCGATCTTGAGCGCGCGCGCGACGGGCAGGCTGCCGAGGCGATTGACCTCGTCGGCGAGAGGCGTGCCCTCGAGGTACTCGAACACGATGTACGGGATGTCGGACTTCGTGAACCCCATGTCCGTCGACTCGACGATGTTGGGGTGACCGAGCGTGCCGGCCGCGAGCGCCTCGTTCATGAAGCGGCGAATCATCACCGCATCGGTCGCGAGCTCCGCGTGGAGGACCTTGATCGCGACGCGACGCTTGATCAGCCAGTGCTCGGCGAGGAAGACGGTGCCCATGCCGCCTTCTGCGATGGGCCGGATGATCCTGTAGCGGCCCTCGACAACTTCGCCTATCTGGACGGTCTGTCGACCCACCTGGCGGCGATTATCCATCAAGAGGCCGCTCGGGGCATTACGATATGGCCCATGTCTGCGTTTCGCCGTCGCACCGCGTTTGCGGCCCCGGTCATCATCACCGTCGCGGCGGGCTGCTCGTCGTCGAAGGACGCGCCGAAGCAGAAGGGCTTTCCGGGCGAGACGTGGCAGGTCGTGATGCGCGACATGAAGTGTTACGCGAACGAGGTCGGCCCCAATCCGCCCGCACCGCGCGAGATCGAGTGCCCGCCCGGGATGTCGGGGCACAACGTGATCACCGTCGGCACATTGCCCGACGGCAAGTGCGCGATCGTGCCCGCGGGCTGCACCGACGCGGCGTGCGCGAAGATCCACACGCCGTGTCCGCTGCCGCCTGGCAAGGCGGTCGTCCACACCCTGGCGAACCTGTGGAAGATCGAGAAGCACGGCGACCTGTGCCACGCCGAGCCGACGGGCGACGACTGCCCGCCGGGCGCGGATTGCAATCCGCCGGCGCCGCGCCAGTTCCCGTGTCCACCGGGCGTCGACGACGATCACGAGCGGATCGTCGCCGAGATGCCTGATGCGACATGCGTGATCGTGCCCGAGGGCTGCACGAACACGGGCTGCGCGACCGAGAAGACGGACTGCCCGCCGAAGTGACTACTGGACGCGCGTCGCGGTCGTCTCGCCGAACTTCGTGCCGTCGGGGCGCTCCCACGTGACGGTCATCGTGTCGCGTTCGACCTCGACGATCGCGCGCTCGTCGTCGCTCGAGAACGTCCACGTCGTGCCGGTCACCTCGACCTCGTAGCGGCGCGACACGCCGTTACTGTCGAAGTAGTGCGAGACGTACTTCTCGCCATCGTGCTCGATCATCTCGATCCCCTCGATCACCTTGCCGCCGGCGAGGCGCGACTGGAACTTGTGGACGAGGAAGAATCCACCGGGGAGCCACTCGTACGTGTTGCGGGTTCGGACGCCGGAGCTCTGATCGTCGTGCTCGATCTCGCCGCGCGCATCCCACTCGCCGACAAACACGTTCATGCGGCGTTGCTCGGGACCTGGTTTGGATGGCGTGCTCATCGCTAACCTGCCTCTACCGTCGCGGCTGGAGCCTCCGGCTGCAACCAGCGATGGAAGAAATCGAACGCGGCAAATGCGGCCTCGATCATGCGGTCCTCGGAGGCCCCGTCGGCCACCGCCTGGTCGAGCGAGGTGCCGAACGCGCGCCAGCGCGCTCCCGTCGCCGTGCCATAGCAGCGCATGTACTTCGCGGCCGCAGCGACCGCGGGAGCGCGCTGGACCATCTGGTGGTGGACGATGCTGTTCGTCTTCACGTTGCGCTCGGCGACGAACAGCCAGCCGAGCGCGTCGCTGACGTTGTCGAACGCCGCGAGCTGACACGGCGCCAGCTCGAGAAGCTTCTCCGCCGGAAGGCCGAGCGCTACGAGATCCTCGGCAATGAAGCGCGTGCGCGACCAGCTTGCCGGGTCAGCGTAGCGAGAGAGCGCGGGTGTCATCACACACGCACATTCGAACGGCTCCTCGAAGCAGAACGAACGGACGAGATAGTCGACGTAGCGTTCGCGCGAGAAGTCGCCGAGACACGCAACCACGTCGGTGTCGGCGACACACGCGTCGAGTCGCGTCGCTGCGTTCAGCCTATCGAGTACCGCAGTTGCCACGATTAGCTTCAATCGGTGCAACCTTCGTGCGAGCGCGACTGGGGCGATCTCGCTACTTCTTCGCTCGCTCGGCGCGCAGCGCTTCCCATCGGCTTCGCGCGGCGCGGGCGACGATCGCGGCGAGCTCGCCGACGATGCGCTCGTCGCGTGACAGCGTCAGCGCGCGCTTCATGATCGGTTCGCTCTTCTCGTCGAGCGTCTCGACCCACGGCACGTCCGGCACCACATGACTCGCGAGCAGCTCGGCGAGGTGCTCGCCGACCGTGCGTGCACTCGGACGAAGTCGCTCCAGCTGGGAGAGACATACATCGCAAAGTGGACCACTCGGGCAGTGCACGGCGGACCTACGTGGTGCAACGGACGTGCAACGCTGTCGCGCAAAGGATCCACGGGTTTTGCCGAACAGTTCGGCGAGCGACCGCGCGGTGTGCGCGAGAGCCCACCGTCCGTGCGTTCAGTAGAACAGGCGGTACTCCGGAGGAATCTGGTCCGGACTCTCGATGACCATCCCGAGATCGCGGAGCAGGCCGTCGTGCAGCGAGTAGATCCAGCCGTGCACGGTGACGGTCTGGCCGCGCCGCCACGCGTCCTGGACGATCGTCGTGTGACAGACGTTGGCGACCTGCGCTTCGACGTTCAGCTCGGCGAGCCGATCGGTGCGTGCTTCGAGGTCGGCGATCGCGTTGAGCTCGTCGCGGTTCCACAGGTGGACATCGCGGATGTGGCGGAGCCAGTTATCGATGAGGCCGAGCGGCTGCGACTGCATCGCCGCACGCACGCCACCGCAGCCGTAATGGCCGACGACGATCACGTGCTTCACCTGGAGCACGTCGATGGCGTACTGGAGCACCGACAAGCAATTGACGTCGGTGTGCTCGACGAGGTTTGCGACATTGCGATGGACAAACACCTCGCCGGAGCGGCGACCGATGATCTCGTTCGGCGGCAGGCGGCTATCGGAGCAGCCGATCCAGAGAATCTCTGGACGCTGCAGTGCCTCGAGGCGCTTGAAGAACTCGGGGTCGTTCTCGACCGCGTCCTTGGCCCAGAGCCGGTTCGCTGCGAAACATTCGTCGAGAAGATTCACAGGCCGCGTTTACCACACTCTCGCCGACGCTACAGGCCGCCCGTTCGGCCAATCGCTACAGGCGGTACACGATGCCGAGGCTGAGTGC
>JABFXX010000262.1 GCA_013368795.1 Kofleriaceae bacterium | reverse complement strand
ATTCGCAGCTTCAACTTACCCCGGTGCGGATCACTGCCGATCCTCACGTGCGCGGCCGACCACAACGGCCTTCCGGACCGGGGTAAAAGACCGCGTCATTGGTGACGCTGCTGTCGTCCGAGTTTCGGCCATCGTCTGCCGCCCCCGGCTGACGACAAGCTGCTCGCGCTCCAAATTCGTAGCTTCAACTTACCCCGGTCCGGATCGTCCCATTGGTGGCGCTGCTGTCGTCCGAGTTTCGGCCATCGTCTGCCGCCCCCGTCTGTCGTCAAGCTGCTTGCGCTCCAAATTTCGCAGCTTCAACTTACCCCGGTCCGGATCGTCCCATTGGGGGCGCTGCTGTCGTCCGAGTTTCGGCCGTCGTCTGCCGCCGCCGGCTGACGACAAGCTGCTCGCGCTCCAAATTTCGCAGCTTCAACTTACCCCGGTCCGGATCGTCCACTGCTGTCGTCCGAGCTTCGGCCATCAACCGGCGGCGGCAGACGACGCCACGCCGGTTTCGTCTCTTGACCGCAGCTTCAACGTACCCCGGTGCGGATCGTCGCGGCCGATCGTCAGGTGCGCGGCCGCCCGCAACGAGACGCCGTTTTCGCGGTGGATCAGCGGCCGTAACTTACCCCGGTCCGGATCGTCAGCGCCGGTAGTACGCGCGCGCGACAAAGATGATGACCTCCACCATCAGCGTCAGCGCGACATCGACCGCGGCACAGGCGACCGCGACCTCGACGGCCGGAATCAGGACAAGCCACATGGGCGGTGGCACGCTGATGTACGGCGGCGGGAAGAATGCCCACGCGAGGCCAGCCGGGATCATTGCCAGCATCAGGCCCATCCACGCGATGCCGTTGGCGCGGGCGAGGCGTTCGGCGAGCGTTTGCTGGCGGCGCAGGCCCCACAGATTGAACGCGAGCTGGATCACCATCGCCGCGAGGCCGTACTTGGCCATGGTCGCCGCGAGGTGGCCCTGTGCAGGGAGGAGCGACGGCGAGAAGCTGCCGACGGCGCCGATGATCGCGTAGTAGGCGACGAAGAACGCCGGCACGCTGACGAGGAGCAAGCGCGCGTCAAAGATCACGGCCCGCCGGCGGACGAGCAGGAGGGCGAGCAGGAGCGCCATGACGCCACCGCCGACCACGAAGCTGATCCGAAGGGCGCGGTTCTCGAGCACGTCGACTGCGGCATTGGATTCCGCGCGCGCCACGACCGCACGGTTGGTGGCGATGCGCTGGAGGTCGGCGATCTGGCGCGCTGTCGAGGTCGCGCCGTCGACAGCAAGGATCTCGACGAGCGTGCGGCCGAGGCCGTGTCCGGGCGCCGCGATACCGAGGAGCGTGGCGACGGTCGGAGCGATGTCGATCAGATGCGCGTCGACCGCGGTCGAGCCCTTCTTGATACCGGCGCCGGCTGCGATCAGCGGCACGGTCATGACCTCGGGCTCGATGCCGCCGTGTCCGCCGCGGTCGGTGTGGCCGTGATCGGCGGTGATGATGACGGCGTCCTGCGTCAGATCGATCCGCGCGAGCGCGCGAGCAAGCGCGTGATCGGCGATGAGAGACGCATCTCGGTACTCTTCCGAGGCACCGCCGTGCGCGTGACCCGCGGCGTCGACCGCGCCGAGCAGCATGACGACGAGCTCGGCATGGCCCGCGGCGAGCGCGTCACCGGACTCGGAGAATCCGCCCGGCCACGGCGCATATCGCGCGTCGTCGAATGGCGACTCGAGGTTCGCGTCCGGCGCGCGCACGGCAGCGACCGTCTCCTCGTCGTCGACGGCGTCGGTATCGTCGACATCGTTGGTCTCGACGTCGCTCGTCTCGACCTTCGCCTCCTTGGTCGTCCCGGTCAGCATTGGCGCGACGACATCGGTGATGCGAGGTGCACGGGGCCGCAGAAACAGGCGTGGCAACACGTCGTAGTCCGTCGCCATCGCGGCGTGGAGGCCGGCTGCGCGGACGCGGTCCATCAGAGAATCGAGTGCGACAGGCGTCGAGTGATGGTTCGTACGCACGCCGCTGGCGCTCGGCGGCACACCCGCAAGGATCGACACGTAGTTGGGACGCGACCAGCTCGGATAGTGAGACTGCGCCTCGGAATCGACGCCGCGACGACGCAGCTCGTCGAGAAACGGCAGCTCGTAGGACTTGTCGAGCCGCAAACCGTCGACGATCACGACGAAGACGCGGCGCGCCAAGCGCGGCGTTTGCGGGTCGGGCAGCGACGGCTTCGCGCGCGCGAGCGCCGGAGTCACCTGCTCGAGGTCGAACATGAAGTCCCTGCCGGCGAGGCCGGCCCTTACCGCGCCGATCCCTCCGAGCACGAGGAGGGTGACCGCGGCGAGGACCACGTGGCGCGTCGGCGCCGCGTCGTGCTTCAGGAGCCGCTTCACTCCACAGGTTAGCGCGAGCCTCTCGTGAAGGCACCTAGCCGGAATCGGCAGGCCGTGATAGTCGTTGGATCATCATGTGGTACCTGGGCACCGTCCCGCACCAGCCTGACGTCGAGTAGAGGTTCGCGCTCTCGTTCGCCTCCGTCTCCGTCTACGCCTCCACTCGTTTCGCCACTGCAGGACACCCACATGGACACGCTCAAGACCATCGGCCGCGCCACCACTGCCACCACTGCCTCCGACGAGCAGCCGATCCAGCACCTGAAGCCTCACGTCGACGCGTCGACGCTCGAGCACCGCAACCTCCTCGACGGTGAGTTCTGGCAGCGCATCCCTGCCTACCGCACCGTCGATGAAGCGACGTTCCTCGATCACAGCTGGCAGGCGAAGAACACGATCACGAACCCGGCGAAGCTGCTCGCCGCGGTCCAGGATCTCGTCCCGCAATCGTTCTACGACGACGTCTCGCAGGGGTTTCACCGCGCGCCGATGTCGATCCGCGTCTCGCCCTACCTGCTCTCGCTGATCGACTGGCAGGATCCGTACAACGATCCGCTGCGCCGCCAGTTCATCCCGATCGCATCGCGCCTTCTGCCCGATCATCCGAAGCTGACGCTCGACTCGCTCCACGAGCAGGCCGACGCTCCCGTCCCGGGCCTCACGCACCGCTATCCCGACAAGGCGCTGTTCCTCGCGCTCGACACGTGCCCGGTCTACTGCCGGTTCTGCACGCGCAGCTACGCGGTCGGCGTCGACACCGACTTCGTCGACAAGGTCTCGCTCAAGGCGACCGAGGAGCGCTGGGAGCGCGCGTTCCGCTACATCAGCGAGCGCGTCGAGCTCGAGGACATCGTCGTCTCCGGCGGTGACAGCTATCAGCTCAAGGCTCGCCAGATCACGCTGATCGGCAACCGCCTCCTCGAGATGCCGAACATCCGGCGCATCCGGTTCGCGACCAAGGGTCCGGCCGTGATGCCGATGAAGCTCATCACCGACCACGAGTGGCTCGATGCGCTCACCGCGGTCGTCGAGCGCGGCCGCAAGCTCCACAAGGAAGTCGTCCTCCACACGCACTTCAATCACCCGAACGAGATCACGGCGATCACCAAGCGCGCTCTCGACGGTGTGTTCGAGCGCGGCATCATCACGCGCAACCAATCGGTCCTGCAGCGCGGCGTCAACGACAACGTCTCCACGATGCAGCTGCTCGTGAAGCGCCTCGGTCACTGCCAGGTGCACCCGTACTACGTCTACGTCCACGACCTCGTGAAGGGCGTCGAGGATCTGCGTACGACGCTGCAGACCGCGCTCGACATCGAGAAGGCCGTCCGCGGCGTCACCGCAGGCTTCCACACGCCGACGTTCGTCGTCGACGCGCCGGGCGGCGGTGGCAAGCGCGTCGCCCACAGCTTCGAGCATTACGACCGCGAGACCGGCATCTCGGTGTTCGCCGCCCCGAGCGTCAAGCCCGGCTTCTTCCTCTACTACGATCCGATCGACACCCTGTCGCCGGAGATGCAGGAGAAGTGGAAGAACCCGTCGGAGCAGGACCGCATGATCGAGCATGCGATCGCGCAGGCGAAGCTCAACCAGGTCGCGAGCGCACGCGCGTCGAGCGTCCGCTAATCGAAGCTTAGAGCGCGATCTTCCGCCACGCGTGTTGGCGAATCGCCAACAGCGTTGGCGAGCGCGCGCGGGATCTTGCAGGTTTCGCGCGACCGGCGCTGGTCACTGACTTGCTGATGTGTGTCGCGATGCGTGCTGTCGTGATCCAGATTGCCGCGTGCCTCTCGGCGTGCGCGACGTCGTACGAGCCCTTCGAGATCCAGCCTGCCCTGCCGACCCCGATCGATGTCCTCGTCGTGCTCGACGATACGCCGGCGATGGCCTCGCACCTGCCGCGCCAACCGCCGCCCGGCGCCGTCGGAATCGTCACCGCGATCTACAACGGAGCTCCCGATGTTCGGATTGCCGTCACGACGAGCACGACCGGGACACTGCGCACATCCGCCAAGGTCCCCGACGGCTTCATCGAGCATCGGCTCGACTTCACCGACGGAGTCCTGCGCACCAACTACCAGGGGCCGCTCGACTCGGCACTCGGTTCGATCATGAACGTCGGCACCTCGAGCATCGAGCCCAACGCTATCGCCGCGAGCGCACAGAGGGCGCTCGGTGCTGGGTTCGTGCGGCCGAGCTCGGGCGTCGGGATCTTCGTCGTGACCGCCAGCGACGACCAGTCGCCCGATGACATCGCGTCGTATGCGAGCGCGATCCAGAACGTTCCGAACGAGGTGATGGTCTCTGCTGTCTACGCGCAGCCTGCACCACGCCTCGCGTCGTTCGTCGACGCGTTCGCAAAGCGCTACACGCAGAACCTCGACGCCTACAACATGGAGTCACTCTCGGTGTTCTCGTGGTTGTTTGACAGCGCGCCGAACGACTACTGCTTGCCGGTCACGCCTGCCGACCCGCACGGTTGCGAGCTCTTCACGTCGCACGACCACGTCGTGAACCCGCTGCCCGAGTGCTCCGGCTCGGCGTGGGACTCGGAGACGCCGTGCTACCAGCTCATCGAAGAGCCCTCGTGTACCTCGAGCTACGCCGTGCTTTACGGCGGCGGCTACGGCATGTATCACCCGCGGATCATCGGGCGTTGCGCCGTCGACTGACCTACGCGTCGAACGGCTCTCGCGGGCCGTAGCGTCCGCTTGTTTCCTTGCTTCGCGTTCGGAGTCTGCGTGGCTGATCCGGACCGGGGTAAGTTATCTGCCTGGAATCGCTGGACGCGCTCGCAGCGGGCACGCCGCGCCGAGGCCGCTCGCGTGGCGGGATCCGGACCGGGGTAAGTTATCCGTCGAGAATCTCGATGCACCGGCCGCATCGAACACGGATTCATCCGGACAACGACGCGTGCGGCGAGACGTCCGCTATCCGGACGTTGTCCCGCGCTCGGGAACGGTGGAACTACGCGGGGTGATCCGGACCGGGGTAAGTTATCCGTCGAGAATCTCGATGCACCGGCTGCATCGAACACGGATTCATCCGGACAACGACGCGTGCGGCGAGACGTCCGTCATCCGGACGTTGTTCCGCGCTCGGGAACGGTGGAACTACGCGTGCGGCGAGAAGTCTGTTCCC
>JABFXX010000715.1 GCA_013368795.1 Kofleriaceae bacterium | reverse complement strand
ACGAGGGTCGCGGTCTGCGCCTCGGTCGACCACACCTCGGCGGTGACCTCGAACGGCTGGCCGACCTTGATGTCGTCGGGGACCGTGACGCCGACGACGCGGACCTCGGCGGTCTTGTCGGCCTCGAACGTGCGCCACGAGACGCGAACGCCGAGCTCCTTGGCGCGATACGCCTCGACGGCGAGGTCGCCCTGCGTCTGGTTGCCGTCGGAGACGATCACCATGCGCGGCACGTAGCCGTCGGGGTAGAGGCCGTACGCGAGCTGCATCGCCGACTGCGTGTCGGTGCCGGCGCCCGCGCCCTTGTGGCGCTCGATGCCGGACGACAGCTTCTTGCCGTCGGCGGGCCGCGCGACCTGCGGCTTCTCCGCGAACGTGACGAGCTGCAGATTGCCGTCGCCGAGCGACTTCTGGATATCGTCGACGTAGGCGCGCGCGGCATCGAGCTGCTTGTCGGAGATCGAGTCGCTGACGTCGACGAGCACGATCGTCGACACCTTGCTCGTGTCGGTGATGCGAGATGGGCGCGCCGCCGCGATCGCGAGCGCGACGACGACGAGCGAGCGCAGCGTCGCCTGCAGCGACTGCTGGAGCACCGACAGATCGGTCAGCGACAGCCGGCGGAGCAGGTAGAAGAACGGGACGATCGCGATCAGGAGCAGCTTGTCGGGATCGAGCAGCGTGATCGGTCGATCCGTGACATCGACGGGCACGGTCGGCCGGCCGTCGATCCACGACGAGACCGCGAGGTAGATGCCGACCGCCGCCGCACACGTCAGCAGGATCCAGACGAGGTTCCGCGGGCGCACGAGATCGCGCAGGATCTTTCGAGCCGAGGTCGCCATCAGACCGTGATCCTCCGGTGATAGGTGATCCACTCGGTCACGATCAGGAGCATCGCGATCGCGACGAAGTACCACCACAGCTTCTGGCTGCGCGTGATCTCGAACGCCTCGGGAGCCTGCAGCTTCTTGCCGCCGAGCGTCAGCTCGCTGGCCGGCGCGATGTCCGACTCGGTGATCGACGCGAGGTTCGCGGCGAGCGAGATGCGCGCCATCGTCTGGCCGTCGGGGCCCTTCGCCTCGACGTCGTAGTATCCGACCTGCGAGCCGTAGAACGTCGCGAGGCCATCGATGACCGGCGTGTGCGTCATGCGGCCGTCGGGACCGGTGACCTCCGCGTCGACGGCGCCGACGACACCGTCGAGCGGGATGCGCTCGCGCGAGCCGGTCGGGTACGTCGTCAGGAGGTCGGCCTGGTCGCCGGCGAACCAGTCGAGCGTGTTCACGAGCAGCATCGGGAACGCGACGCGCATCGGCAGATCGCTGCCGTTCGTGCGATCGGCGGCGGGTAGCGAGAACCCGATCGCGAGGACCTTGCGGCGGCCCTCGCGCTTCGCCGCGATGATCGCGTCGCGCACCGAGTACGCGATCGCCGACTCGCCCTTCTTGGGATCGATCGTGAACACGTCGCTCTTGTCGGTGTTGACGTCGCTCATCGTCACCCAGCGCATGACCGGGTGGTCCTCGTCGACCTCGGTGACCTTCGGGTTGCCGGCCAGCTCGCCGCGCACGGTGAACGGCGAATTGGGGCCTGACGGATGGAAGTAGAGCAGGCTCGTCGGCGGCTGCGGCACGACCTCGGGAGTGAAGTCGTCGAACACGACGACGTCCATGCCATCGGCGATCGACGGCTTCGCGGTGTACTCGGCCGGCGTCACCTTCATCGGGTCGACGTTGTCGTAGACGAGCAGGGCGCCCTCGAGGAACAGGTTGTCCTGCGTGACCATCAGGACCTTCGACTTCTTGCGCGCGGGCAACAGCGCGTACGCGATGTCGTCGAGCGGGAACGCGTCGCTGCCGCCTGGCCCATCGATGTGCTTGAGCGCGGCGCGCAGCTTGTTGTCGTCGCTCGCCGGCAGCTTCGCGTAGATGCGGCGGATGCGCTGGCCGGGCGCGAGCTCGATCGTCTGGGTATCGACCGGCGTCGTGCCGTTCTCGAGCGTCAGCGTGCGCTTGGCCGGCGTCGTGCCGAAGTTCTGGATCTCGATGAAGACCTCGTACGCCGCCTTGTTCGCGATGTAGCGGCGCACGTTGAACGCGACGATGCCGACGTTGTCGCTGCGCTTGCCGACCGACATGAACCGCACGTCGATCTTCGACAGGTCGACCGTCGCGAGGTTCTTCTGCGGCGGCGCCTTCGGATCGACCGGCGCCGCACTTCCCGCACCCCACTCGACGAGGCCGAGCTGCTGCTCGGGGAACGCGCCGTCGCTGATGAGCACGATCAGCGGGTTCTTGCGATCGCGGAGCGCATCGGCGGCGGCGCCGAGCGCGCGCGGCAGGTCGGCGGGCGTGTCGCTCGCGTGGATGCCGTCGAGGAGCAGCGATTGATCCTTGGCCGCTGCAGCGCGGCCGACGCCGTGGAGCAGCTTGTGGAGCATCGCCTTGTCGTTCGTGAACCGGCTCATCGGCGTCGCCTGACCGTCGACCTTGATGATCATCGCGACGTCGCCGCCGCCCATCGAGTCGATCAGCGCGTCTGCCTTCTCTCGCGCGGCCTCCATGCGGCTCCTCGTGCCGTCCTCGTTGCCATCCATCGTCTTCATCGACGCGGACGCATCGAGCAGGATCACGACACTCCGCGCCCTGCGGTCGCTGGTGCCGAGCGTCGGATCGAGCGCGGCGAACAGGACGAGCGCGAGGATGAGCAGGATCAGGATCAGCGAGATGAGCCGCTTCAGCTGCTTCCACAGCGAGTTGGCGTCCTTCTGCTCGAGGACGCGCTTCCACAGCTGGACCCACGGCACCTCGAACCGGCGCCGCCGCATCTTGATGATGTAGGCGCCGACGACGAGGAGCGCTCCGCCGATCGCGAAGTACGTCCACAGGCCGAACGAGAGCGGGCCGAGGAAGCTCATCGCAAGAAGCCTCCCGAGCGGAAGATCTTGAGCACGAGCTCGTCGAACGGGATCGCGGTGTGCGTGCGGAAGAACGGCATCGCGTACTTCGTGCAGTACGCCTCGAGCTCGCCGCAGTACTCGGCGTGCGCCTTCTCGTACGCCTCGAGCAGCGACTTCGTGACCGTGACCTCGCGCGTGTCGCCGGTCTCGCAGTCGACGAGCGTCAGGTCACCGTGCAGCGACGGCGACGCCTCCTTGAGGTCGTAGACCTGCAGGACGAACGGCTCGAACTTGTGATAGCGGAGCGTGTTGATGCCCTGCTCGAACCCCGCCGGATCGTAGAAGTCGCTGATCACGACCGCGAGGCCGCGCCGCTTGTTCTGCGTCACGAAGTCCTTCATGCACTGGGCGAGCTGCGTCTGGCCGCCGATGTCGCACTTCCGCAGGAAGTCGAACACGCGGAAGATGCGGTTCTTGCCGCGCGACGGCGGCAGGCGATCGATCAGGCGGTCGCCGAACGGGATGATCGAGACGCGGTCGAGGTTCGCGAGCCCGACGTACGTCAGTGCCGCGCCGACCTGCATCGCATAGTGGAGCTTCGGCAGTGGCGCGCCGATCGACATCGAGTCCGAGCAATCGATCAGGATGTAGATGTGGAGGTCCTCTTCCTCCTCGAACAGGCGCAGCAGCAGCTTGTCGAGGCGGCCGTAGAGGTTCCAGTCGATGTAGCGAAAGTCGTCGCCGCGCGAGTACGTGCGGTGATCGGCGAACTCGATGCCGGAGCCGACCTTGCGCGTACGCCGCTCGGCGCGCAGGTTCCCCGAGAACACCTTCCGAGACACCATGTGCAGGTGCTCGAGCGTCTTCAGGAACCGCTCGTCGAACAGACCCGAGCGATCGGCCGCAGGATTGGGCCCGCGGGCCGGGCGCTGGGGAGCCGGCTTGGCAGCGACCACTACGCTTCCTTCGTGGCCTTGAGGATCTCGGCGATGATCGTGTCGGGCTTCACGCCTTCGGCTTCACCCTCGAAGTTGAGGATGAGGCGGTGGCGCAGCGCCGGCGACGCGACGTGGCGGATGTCGTCGATCGCGACCGCGTAGCGGCCCTCGAGGAGCGCGCGGATCTTCGCGGCGAGGATGATCGCCTGCAGACCGCGCGGCGATGCGCCGTAGCGCATGAACTGCTTCGACAGCGGCGTCGCTTCCTGGTTCTCCGGGTGCGTCGCGAGCACGACGCGCACCGCGTAGTCCTGGATCTGGCGCGCGAGCGGGACCTTGCGCACGAGCTCGCGCATCTCGGTGATGCGCGCCTTGTCGATCACGACCTGCGGCTTCGGCGTCGAGTCCGCCGTCGTGCGGTCGAGGATCGTGTGGAGGTCCTGCTTGTCGGGATACTCGACGATCAGCTTGAAGAAGAAGCGATCGAGCTGCGCCTCGGGAAGAGGGTAGGTGCCCTCCATCTCGAGCGGGTTCTGCGTCGCGAGCACGAAGAATGGCTTCTCGAGCTTGTACGTCTGCTTCGCGACGGTGACCGAGCCTTCGCTCATCGCCTCGAGCAGCGCCGACTGCGTCTTCGGCGTCGCGCGGTTGATCTCGTCGGCGAGCACGATGTTCGCGAAGATCGGTCCCTTCGCGAACTCGAACTTCTTCACGCCTTCGACCTCGGTGATGACGTTCGTGCCGACGATGTCGGCGGGCATCAGGTCGGGCGTGAACTGGATGCGCGAGAACGTCGCGTGGATCGTCTCGGCGAGCGTACGCACGAGCATCGTCTTGCCGAGACCGGGCACGCCTTCGAGCAGTGCGTGGCCGCCGCCGAGGAGGCACATGAGCACGCCCTCGACGATCTCTTCCTGGCCGACGATCATCGTGCCGATTTCCTGGCGCAGTCGGCGGAGGTCGGTCGTGAACGTGGAGACGGTGGACTCGACGTCCACGGCTGCAGCTTGGGTCATTGCGGGTTCCCCTCGGTCGCTTCGCTCGTGCTCGGGTGAATCTTCGCGAAGTAACGTTTGACGTAGTACTTGTAGCTCGACGGAAGCTTCTCGGTACGCATCACCTCTTCGACGATGCGCTGATAATCCTGATAAACCTTTTCGTAGCGCTTGCTGGCGAAGCCCTTCTGCGCCGCGGCGAGGATCGTCTCGCGCGTCGAGCCGCCCTTGTCGCCTTGCTTGCCCTGCAGGTCGTCATCCTTCGTGTTGCCGCTCTTCGCGGTCGGATCACCGGTCAGGTTGTCGTCGTGGCCGGTGCCCCACTCGGAGCCGCCGGAGCCCGAGCCCTGTCCATTCTGCCCCTGACCTTGACCTTGCCCTTGCCCCTGCCCCTGCTGGCCCTGACCCTGACCGGGCTTCCACGCCTGACCTGATCCCTTCTGGCCGCGCGCACGCGCGATGAAGTCCTGGTTCTTGCCGTTCTTGTTGAACGGATCGTTCGGGCCCTTGTTGCCCTTCTGCTTCGCGCGCCGCATCGCCTCGCGCAGGTCGTCCATCTGCGACGACATCTTCTTCTGCGTGGCCTGCTTGCGCCGATCCTGATCGACGCGGCCGGTCTCGCGCGCGGCGTCCTTCAGGTTGCGCGACGCCTGCTGGTCCTTCTGCTCCTGGCTCTGTTGATCCTGCTGCTGCTGGTTCGGATCCTTCTGCGGCTTCTGGAGGTTCTCCGCGGCCTTCTCCATGTCCTTCTGCAGGCGCTTGAGCGCGCGGCGCTGCTCGGACTGCTCCTTCTCCTCTTGATCCTTCTGGAGCTTCTGGAGCTCGCGCTTCTTGTCCTCGAGGCGGCGCTCCATCTCCTGGCGCTGCTGCTCGTTCTTCGCCTGTTCCTTCTGCTTCTCGAGGCGACGGATCTCTTCCTGGACCTTCTGCTGCTGCTGGTCCTGCTTCTGCTTCTGATCCTTCTCCTGCTTCTCCATCTGCTTGGCGACCTTGTCGAGCTGCTTGGAGAGCTCTTCCTTCTGCTTCTCCGAGAGCTGCTTGTCGTCGAGCTTCTGGGCGAGCTTCTCGAGCTCCTGCTGGACCTTCGGCAGATCGTTCTTCTCGAGCGCCTCGCCGAGCGGCTTCGTGATCTCGCTCTTCTTGAGCTCCTTGCCGAGCTCGCCAAGCTGCTTCTGGATCTCCTCGGGGTTCGGCTCGCGGCCGTCCTTCGCGAGCGCGTCCTCGGCCTTCGCGAGCTCCTGGAGCAGCTGCTCCTTCGACAGCTCGCCGTTGTCGGCCTTCTCGAGGAGCTTCTCGATCTTCTTCGCGAAGTCCTCCAGCTCGGGGACCTTGTCGCGCTGCGCGACGTTCTTCAGCTCGGCGAGGATCGCCTCGACGTACGCCTTCTCGTCGGGATCGAGCGCGACCGCGTCTTCCTTCCAGCCTTCCTTGTCCTTCTTGCTGAGGATCGTGATGTCGACTTCGCCGATGCCCTTGCCACCGACGTAGACCATCAGCTTCTTGTCGCCGATGTCCGCGTCGCCGGGGATGCGCACGTCGATCTCGGTCGCGGTCCAGTCGAGCACCTCGACGGGCTGTGCCGCGCCTGCCGCGCCGAGGAACACGCTTGCCTCCGCGGGAACGTAGCCGCGCTTGCCCGCCGTCGCGCTCGCCGGCGCGTTCGGCGCGCCGAGCACGTTCGACACCGGCAGGCTCGCGAGCGGCTTGCGCAGGCCGGTCATCAGATGCTCGCCCTGGATCGTCGTCATCTCGCCGGGACGCACGCGATCGGGCACCGCGCGGAACAGGTGCGGCGTGTGATCGGCACTGGGAATCGCGAGGCCCGCGGCGAGCGCCGACACCGCGAGAAAGCCGAGCGCGGCGCGCGTGTCCCGCGGCAGCGCGAACGGCGTCGCGGCGCGGATGTTCGCGCGAGGTGCGGCACGCACGCCGTCGCGAATCGCGGCGTGCATGAGGTCGTAGGTCAGGTTCTCGTCGACGTCGCTCGGCTTGGCGCCGCTCGCGAGCGCGCGCTCGAACGCGATGGCGGTCGACAAACGGTCCGACAGGTTCGATGCGCGATCGATGCGACGCGCGATCGTCTCGTCGTCGATCCGGCGGCTTGCCGACACGATCGCGCCGACGACGATGATCAGGCCCGACGCGATCAGCAGGTAGATGCCGGTCGCGGGCGCGATCGCCTGCGTCCGGACGGCAAAGATCGATGCGAGCGCCGTGACCGCGGCGAGGATCGTCGCGGTGGCTGCACCCTCGAGCGCCCACTGGCCTCGGATGCGGAAGCGGGCGCCGCGAACGAGCCGCTGGATCGCCGACGTATCAAGTGGTTGCGCCATGGCTCCTCGCGGGTCCGAGAGCTCCAACGGTTGAGGATAGCATCAACATTCCACGCGCCACCCGAGCGGGCGATCTAAGGGTTCGACACCCAAGGCCTCATTCGGTTGCCCTCGGCGCACACCTACATTGTCGCTACTGATTCACGACGAGGATCCAGTCGATCTTCGCGTCGACGCTGACTACGAAGACTCCCGCGCGAGTCCCGGTCAGCTGGGTTTCGGGCACGGTCGCGGTGAGCGGCGCCGACAGGATGGCGTCGCTGCACTGCATGTCGGCGTTCGCTCGAGACAGGGTGAATTCGTACTGCTTGCCCGCCTCGATCGGCGACGTCTGCACCATCGCGTAGGGGTTCGTCACGGTGAGCGGCGTCGCCACCTGGTACGTCGAGTCGACGATCCAGCACATGATGCCGTCGTTCGTGCTCGCGTCTACCGGCGTGGCGACACCCGCGCCACGGAACGAGCTGCCGTCGAGCCGGTTGATCGTGATCTTCGCGCGAATCGTCTGATGCTCGTTCGCGACGGGCCACGCGAGCACAGCGGGGTTGAATCCCATCGACGTACCGAACGCGGAGCCATCTGCGAACGTCCAGCCCGTGGTGGGCACGGCCTCGGCGCCCGCGGGGAGCACCGGGTCGGCGAAGCCCTCGAACAGCGCGATCGAGTCGCCCTCCGTGTCGGGCGTCGGATCGCAAGCGTTGCCGACGCCGTCGCCGTCCGGATCGGCATCGCCATTCGGCTCCGCCGAGATCGGGCACGGATCACAGACGTCGCCGTACGCATCCATGTCTTCGTTCGCCTGGTTCGCGTTCGGCGTGTCCGGGCAGTTGTCGCGATCGTCCGCCACGCCATCGCCGTCGCGGTCGTCCGCCGTGTTACCGCCGCATGCGCCGCTGAAGCCCTCGACGCGACACACGCCCAGATCGCACACGTAGCCGCTCGGGCATGCACCGGACGCGCACGTGATCTCGCAATCGCGATAGCTCGGCGAATAACACGCCGCGACGACCAACCCGATCGCCAGTCCAAGAGCTCGCACCCCGAGAGCCTACCTCAGTGATACAACCACCGGGTGAGGACGGCGCAGTATCCGAGCGAAGGCGGATGTGACTGCAAAGCGATCCGCTATCGCGTGACGGCGAAGCCGATGTTCGTCCACTGCTGTCACTGTCGTTGGTGCCAGCGCGAGACCGGATCGGCATTCGTGATCAACGCGATCCTCGAGGCAGATCGCGTCGAGCTCCTCGCGGGGACGCCCGAAGTGATCGACACGCCGTCGAATAGCGGCCGCGGCCAGAAGATCGCGCGTTGCCCGACCTGCAAGGTCGCGGTGTGGAGCACGTACAGCATGCCGATGTTCCGGTTCGTTCGCGTCGGCACACTCGATGACCCCGACATCGCGCCGCCCGACGTGCACATCTTCACGATGTCGAAGCAGCAGTGGTTCGAGCTCCCGCCGAGCTCACTCGCGTTCGTCGAGTACTACGATTCGTCGAAGGTGTGGCCGGCCGAGAGCCTCGAGCGCCGCGCGGCCGCGCTCGCGAAGGCACCGTCGACCTGACACCTGCAGACACGAAGACCTTGGGCACACACGCACCCGCTTCGTGAGGCGCGTGCGCGTGATCCGCGACGCGCGCCAGGATACAATCGTTACAGATGGGAGCGTGTCCTCGCTGTGGCCGTCAGTGGCCCGATGGCTATCAGCGGTGCCCCGAAGATGGCTCGACCCTCGCGCCGATGATGATGACAGCCGCGACCAACAGCGGCGCGCTCGCACTCGCGCCACAGTCCGACGAGGATCTGCCGGCGGGCAGCCTCGCGGGCGAGTACAGGATCGAGAAGAAGATCGGCGAGGGCGGCATGGGCTCGGTGTACGGCGCGCGCCATCCGCTGATCGGCAAGCGCGCCGCGATCAAGGTCATCCGTCGCGAGCTGTCGACGAGCCAGGAGGCGGTCGACCGGTTCGTGCTCGAAGCGCAGTCGGTCAACCAGATCGGCCATCCGAACATCGTCGATGTGTTCGGCTTCGGCCAGCTCCCCGACGGGCGCAGCTACTTCGTGATGGAGTGGCTCGAGGGCGAGAGCCTGCGCGATCGGATGCTGCGTCCGCTCGTGTTTCCGGAGGCGCTCGAGTACCTCGAGTCGATCGCGAAGGCGCTGCAGGCGGCGCACGATGCCGGCGTCGTCCACCGCGATCTCAAGCCCGACAACGTCTACCTGACGAGCCGCAAGGGCGAGAAGCCGCAGGTCAAGCTGCTCGACTTCGGCCTCGCGAAGCTGACCGGCAAGGACAACCAGCAGACGTTCGATCGCACGCGCACCGGCATGGTGATGGGCACGCCGCTCTACCTCTCGCCCGAGCAGGCGAAGGGCCAGAAGATCGACGCGTCGACCGACGTCTACTCGCTCGGCGCGATGGCGTACGAGATGCTCTCCGGCGTCGTCCCGTTCAAGGCCGACAGCGCGGTCGAGATCATGGCGATGCACATCTCGCTGCGGGCCAACCCGCTCATCCAGCTCGCGCCGTGGGTGCCGCACGAGATCAACAACCTGATCATGGCGATGCTCGAGAAGGAGCCTCGCAATCGCCCGACGACGCAGCAGGTCCGCGAGCTGCTCGCCGGTGCGCGCGTGACTGCGGGTGCGGTGACGATCGGCGTGCCGATGTCGCCGTCGTCGCAGCCGCCGTGGACGCCGGCGCCGGGCATGCCCCACCAGATGACGCCGGGCGTGACGCCGGTGCCTCACGTCCCGACGCCGGCGCCTGCGTACGCGCCGACCGTCGGCATCGACTCGCGGCCGCCGATCTCGGGCATGACGCCGTCGGCGATGGGGATGACGCCGCCGAAGAGCAAGCGCGGCCTGCTCATCGCGGGACTCGCGCTCGCGGTCGTCGGCCTCGGCGTCGGCGCGTTCGTCGTCGTGTCGGGGAAGAAGAAGACCGAGCAGGTCGCGGCCACCGAGCCGCCGGTGACCGATCCGCAGCCGACACCGGTCGAGCCGCCGACAGCCGCGAATCCGCCAAGCGATCCGGCGACCGCGCCGAAGGACCCAGCGACCGCCCCGAAGGATCCGGCTGCGACGAATCCGCCGAGCGATCCGCCGAAGAATCCAGCCGGTGATCCCGCGACGGCGCCGAAGGATCCGCCGAGTGATCCGGCGATCGCGCCGAAGGATCCCGATCCGGCGATCGCGCCGAAGGATCCGACCGAGACGACCAAAGATCCGGTGAAGAAGCCCAAGCTCGGCCGCGTCGTCGTCGCGTTCTCGGGCGCGCCGCGCGCGCAGATCGTCGTCGATGGCAGGCCGTACGGCCGCGAGACGTCGGGGCGCGTGACGCTCGAGCTCCCGCCGGGCGAGCACACGATCCGCGTCCAGGCGAAGGGCTACAGGCCCGATGCTTCGAAGGTCCGCGTCGAGGCCGGTGGGAGCCGCGACGTCAGGCTCACGCTCGAAAAGAAGAAGACCAGCGTCAACGCGGTCGAAGATCCGTTTGCCGATTGAGGAGAATCGTAACGATGCGCGCACCGCTCCTGTCCTCGTTGCTGCTCGCTGCCGCCGCGTTCGCGGTCCGTGCGCCCGAGGCGCACGCTGACAACAAGGCGAAGGCCAAGGCGCTCTACGAGGAGGGCCTCAAGCACTACAACCTCGCGGAGTGGACCGACGCGATCAAGGCGTGGAAAGAGTCCTACCTGATCTCGAAGAAGCCGCTGCTGTTGTTCAACATCGGCCAGGCGTATCGCCTGTCGGGTGACTGCAAGCAGGCGCTGACGTTCTACGACAGCTACCAGCGCGAGGAGCCGAACCCGAAGAACCAGAACGAGCTCGATCAGGCGCTCTCGCTCTGCAAGGACAAGGCGAACGACAAGCCGATCGACAAGCCGGTGACGGACAAGCCGATCGACAAGCCGGTGACCGACAAGCCCGTGACGGCAACGCCGGCGGGCGGCACCGAGGTCGCGACGCACGAGCAACTGCCCGACGGCGGCAGCGAGCCCATCGACACGCCGGAGACGACCGGCGGCGGCATGCGCAAGATCGGCATCGGTGTCGGCGCGGCCGGCGTCGTGCTCGCCGGTGTCGGCGTGTACTTCGCGCTCGACGCGGGCAAGAAGGCGGACGACCTCGACGGCTACATGGGCGAGTGGGGCCAGGAGCAGATCGATCTCGAGTCGAAGGGCCAGCGCAGCGAGAAGCTCGCGTACGTGATGGGCGGCGTCGGCCTCGCGGCGATCGTCGCCGGCGGTGTGATGGTCGCGATCGGCGGTCCGAAGGCGACCGCAGAGACGAGCACGGTCAGCGTCGCCCCGACGCGCGGCGGTGCCGCGGTTGGCTGGGCTTTCCGCTTCTGACCGCGTCGCCCGCGGCCTGCTTCGCAGGCCGTGCCCTCCGGGCACGCGTCGCTTCGCGCCGCGCGGGCTCGGGTCAGCACTCACGCGGGGAACGGCCTTCGGCCTTCCCGCGGAGTTTCTAGAGATCGAAGCCGACGAGCGAGAACTTGTTCGAGGTCGTGTCGAGCACCTCGAACGTCTCCTTCGCGCGCGGGGTCGGCAGCAGCGAGCGCACGCTCGTTGCGCGGCCGGACTCGGTCACGATGAAGTAGCGGCGGCCGAGCGGCGCCCTCGTGCGGTCGGCCATGTACTTGTTGAAGTCGACGTTGTCGACCTTGTTGAAGCCGGTCTTCATCTCGGGCAGCCAGCCGAAGATCTCGTCGGCGGACCAGAAGTTCTCGCCGCGCCAGTAGAGGTTCCACGCGATCAGGCGGTCGGCGTCGACGGCGCGCACCGGCGGGCGCACGCGCTTCTTCTTCGCCTTCTTGCCGGCATCGACGAGCGCATCGATCTTCGCGCGCTCGGACTTCGGGATCGAGACCTCGACCTCGTGCGCGCCGATGCGCTTCACGGTGCCGATCATCCCCATCTCGGTCTCCATCGTCTGCTCGGCGTCGGCCTTGTTCAGCTGGACGCGGATCATCATCGGCTGGCCGATGTGCAGCGTGTCGGGGATGAACGTCTCGAACGTCCAGCTGTCCGTCACGTTCGCCCAGTCGTCGGCGACCTGGCGTGACGAGAAGTAGACGTTCTTCTGGCCGTAGATCGTGCGCTGCTCGTAGTAGGTGCGGATCGCGTCGCGCATGCCCCAGTGCGTGCCCGCGTCGGGCATGTACACCTGAAGGCACCAGATGCAGATCGTGAGGCCGGCGGCGCCGATGAGCCCGACGCCGATGCGGCGCCAGGGCAGGGCAGCGGCGAGGATCAGCGCGAGGCTCGCGATCATGCCGAGCACGAGGAAGCCGTCCGACGGATCGATGTTGTACGGATCCGCTGAGGGCCACGGCCGGTCGTAGCGGAACACGAACATCTCGATCCAGCGCTCCGGCTCCCACGCGAGGTCGCGCGCGACGAGCAGGACGATGCCGACGCCGAGCGCGGCGTAGAGCGGATGCAGGCGCTCGCGCCTCGCGATCAGGTCGTCGAGGAAGAACGCGACGAGCAGGCCGAGCGGCACGATCGCCGGGAGGATGTAGTGGTGGAACTTCGTCTGGATGATGAAGAAGAACGCGACGCTCGTGATCGCCCATAGCGCGACCATGAAGCGAACCCGGCCCTCGCGCGTGTCGAGGCGCGCCTTGAGCAGCGACGTCGCGACCGACGCGGGCAGGAGCGACGCCCACAGCCACATGCCGCTGCCGATGACCGTCGTGTAGCCGCCGCCGCCCGTCGCGAGCACGGCGAGCGTGCCAGGCGAGTTGTCGACGCCGACCGCGGCGCGGTTCAGGATGTGCGTGAACAAGTACTCGTCGACGAAGCGGACACCTTCCTTGAGGTACATGCCGATGTGCCACGGCAGGAAGATGACGATCATCAGCATCAGGCCGCGCTTGATCTCGAACTTGCCCTCGTAGAGGTCGCGCCACTTGCCGAGGAGGATCACGTGGAACGCCGCGACGAGCGCGAACACCGCGATGCCCGGCGGTCCCTTCGCGAGGACGCTCACGCCGAGCAGCGTGTACGCCCACAACATGTAGATCTGGCGCATCGACGTCAGCGGCCGGATGCCCCAGATGCGCTCGGCGACCGCGTCGGTGTCGCGCCACTCGCCGCCGAACGCCCACACGATCGGATACGTGATCGCGCGGACGATCAGGCGGTCCGGCGCGTAGGTCTCCCACTCGTCGAACGCCTCGAGCGCGAGCCGCTTCTGCCGGATCGAGATCGCGACGAGCGCGATCAGTGTGCCGAGGATGACGAACGGGAACCGCACGATCATCCAGCCGATGCGCGACATGCCGCCGAACAAGAGGCCCATCAGCAGCGGGAAGAAGATGACGGGGTTCGGGAACTGGCGGACCGCGATCCTCGGCGACGCGAGGAAGTAGAGGACGTAGTAGGCGCACTGGACGAGCACGAACCCGCCGACGACGAGCAGGAACAAATGCAGCGGCGTGACGCCGAACCGGAACCGGCGGAGCCGCAGCGTGAACGACGGCAGGATCGGGCGTTCGCCGTCCTCGGTCGCCATCGTGAACATCGCGAGCGCGCCCATGATGCAGGCGACGAGCGGCATGTCGGGGATCGCCTGTCTGGCGACCATGCAGAAGAACGGGGTCGTCCCGACGACGAGCACCGATAGCCACGCGAGCCTTCGACTGACGAGCCGCGCGAGCATCCACCACATGAGCACGAGGCCCATGACCGCGAACAAGATGAACGGCATGCGGATGGCGACCATCACCATCGGGCTGTCGACCATCTCGCCCGAGTAGCCGCCGTTATCCGCGACGCCGAACGCCGACATGCTCGTCGCCATCAGCCAGAACGACAGGACGGGCTTGGAGCGGAATCCCTCGTGGTCCTTCGGATCCATGCCGCCGGGCCAGTCGGTGTGCACCCAGTCGTTGTCCTGGAGCATCATCCGCGCGACCTCGCCGTAGTGGGTCTCCCACGGGTCGACGAGCGTGTAGCGCCAGATGCCGGGGACCAGCACCGCGAGCGCGAGCAGGATCACGAGGGCAAGCTCGAAACCGAGCGGACGCGGGCGCGGCGAGGCCACCGTGGCAGGCGCGAGAGGCTCGGTCGACATCGACGGGACGGTATCAAAGTTTGATACGGTCGCCACGTGTCGCGATTCCCGGGCCTGTCGAATGCGGGCGAGAACGTACCGGCCTCGATCTTCGCGAAGCTCAGAGAGCATCTGGCTCGGTTCCCCGGGGACGTCATCCCGCTCCAGATCGGCGATACGCACCTTCACCCGCCGGCGACGCTCGAGGCGGTCGCGTGGGCGGAGCTGACGCTCGGCGACGTCTACTCGTACGGCACGCCGGCCGGCTGGGCGCCGCTCGTCGCCGCGATCGTCGAGAAGGCGCGGACGAAGAACCGGCTGTCCATCGGCGAGGCGAACGTCCAGGTCGCGTGTGGCGCGACGCACGCACTGTCGGCCGCCGTGCAGGCGCTGTGCGACCGCGGCGAGGAGCTGATCCTCGTGACGCCGCACTGGCCGCTCATCAAGGGCATGGCGATCGGCCACGGCGCGGTGCCGGTCGAGGTTCCATTCGCGCCGGATCTCGAGCCCGTGCTCGAGGCGGCGATCACGCCGCGCACCGCCGCGATCTACGTCGCGACGCCGAACAATCCCGACGGCGTGATGCTGACCGCCGCACAGCTCGATGGGCTCGCGCGCGTCGCCGAGCGGCACTCGCTGTGGATCCTCGCCGACGAGGTCTACGAGGACTACGGCTACGACGCCGAGCACGTGTCGATCGCGACGCACCCGCTGGCCGCGCCGCGCACCGTGACCGTGTTCTCGTTCGCGAAGAGCTACGCGCAGGCCGGGCTTCGCGTCGGCTACGCGCTCGCACCGGAGCCGGTCGCGGCGGCGATGAAGAAGCTCGTCAACCACAGCGTCTACAACGTGCCCGTCGCGATGCAGCGCGCGGCGCTCGGCGCGATGCACGCAGGCGCGCCGTTTCTCCAGGCGGCACGCGAGCGCTACCGCGGCGCGCGCGATCGCGCGAGGGCGCGGCTCGTCGCACCGGCGGCGTGTCCTCCCGGCGGCGCGTACCTGTGGGTCGACTTCTCGCGGTGGTCGCCGGGCGACTGCATGCCGGTGCTCGAGCGCGTCGCCGAGAAGGGCGTGCTGCTCGCGCCGGGCAGCGCGTTCGGCGATGCGTGCCACGCGTACGCGCGCCTGTGCTTCACCGGCGTCGCCGAGCCGAGGCTCGACGAGGGCATCGATCGGATCAACGCCGTGCTCGCGGATTGGTGATGCTCGACCGCGCGCTCTGCGAGGAAGTGTTTCGCGAGGCGGTGATCGAGTGCGATCCGGCGGCGCGCGTGCGCGTCGCGTTGCAGCGCGAACCCGTGCAGGGCAAGGCGGTCATCGGCCTCGCCGTGGGCAAGGCGGCGCTCGCGATGGCGCGCGGCGCAGGTGATGTCACGCGCGGCCTCGTCGTCACGAACGCCGACGACGGGCTCGGGGTGCCGGCGGGCTGGCGCGTGATGGTCGCCGGTCATCCGGTCGCCGACGAGCGCAGCTTTCACGCGGGCGCCGAGGCCGTGATCCTGATGAAGAGCGCGGAACCCGACGACGTCGTGCTCGCGCTGATCTCCGGCGGCGCCTCGGCGCTGATCGAGGAGTGCCGGCCGGGCGTATCGCCCGACGAGCTGCGCGCGAAGGCCGCCGAGAAGATGGCGAGCGGCGCGTCGATCCACGAGCTCAACACGCTCAGGATCTCGCTGTCTGGCATCAAGGGCGGCCAGCTCGCCGATCGCTCGAAGGCGCCGGTCGTCACGCTCGTCGTCAGCGACGTGATCGGCGACGACCCTCGGTTCGTCGGCTCGGGACCGACGGTGCGCGACGGCGATCGCCCCCGTGTCATGGAGCGACCCGATTCGGCCGTGAGACCGGATCGGGTCGAGATCGTCGCGCCGATGACGAGCTTCGGCGAGGCGGTGCACGCGGGCCTGACCGCGCGAGGGATCGCGAGCCGCCGCATCGTCGAGCCGCTCGCCGGCGACGTCGCCGATGTCGCGCGTCGCCTCGCGGCCGAGCCGGGTGTCGTCGTCGCGTGGGGCGAGCCGTCGGTCGTCGTGCCCGACCTGCACGGCCTCGGCGGTCGCGCCCAGCAGCTCGCGCTCGAGCTCGCCCGCGAGATTCGCGGCAGCGACCGCGCGGGGTTCATCGCCGGCAGCGACGGGATCGACGGGCCGGGCAACGCCGCCGGCGCGTTCGTCGACGGCCTGACCTGGGAGGCGGTCCTCGACCCCGAGGGTGCACTCGCCCGCTGCGATGCCGGAACGGCGCTTGCCGCGATCGGCGCCCTGGTGATCACCGGACCGACGGGGATCAACCACGCCGACGTGATGATCGTCGGGTGAGGGTGCTATACGAGGGCGTGGCGACGTGGACCACGCTCTCGGTGCTGGACTGGACGACCAAGCGTTTCACCGACGCTGGGATCGCGTCACCGCGGCTCGAGGCGCAGCTGCTCCTCGCGCACGTCCTGCAGTGCAGCCGGATGCAGCTCTATACCGGCTTCGATAAGCCGCTCGGCGAGGCGGAGCTGACCGGCTATCGCGAGCTGATCAAGCGGCGCCTCGCCGGCGAACCCGTCGCATATCTGGTGAGCGAGCACGAGTTCTGGGGCCTGCCGTTCTACGTCGATCCGAACGTCCTCGTGCCGCGCCCCGACACCGAGACCGTGATCGAGGTCGCGCGCTCGCTGCGGGCCGACCGCGCGGCGGCGTGCCGCGTGCTCGATCTGTGCACCGGTTCGGGCGCGATCGCGGTCAGCCTCGCGCGCGAGCTCCCGGCGGCAACCGTCGTCGCGACCGACGTCAGCGAGGCGGCCGTCGCGATCGCCAGGCGCAACGCCGAGCGGAACCAGGTTGGCGACCGCGTCGACGTCCGCCTCGGCGACCTCTGGGCGCCCGTCGCGGGCGAGCGATTCGACCTCATCTGCTCGAACCCGCCGTACATCGCGACCGACGTGATCGCGACGCTTTCTGCCGAAGTTCGCCGGGAGCCGATGCTCGCGCTCGACGGTGGCGCGAACGGCCTTCTCTTCTACGATCGGATCTGTAGTGCCGCTCGCGAGCATCTCGAGCCGGGTGGGGCGCTCGTCGTCGAGCACGGCTTCGACCAGGCCGACGCGGTTCACGAACGCTTTGTCGCAAGCGGATTTCTGAAGGTCACGCTCGTCCACGATCTCGCGAAGAACCCGCGGGTGACGTGGGGCATCGCACCCTGAGCGTCCCGACCTCGGTGTACATTCGCGATCGTGCGTCGGGCTATCGTCTGTGCAGTGCTCGCGTGCGGAGCACAGGCATCGGCGCAGGCGCTTCCGCCGACCGAGCCCGCGACGACGACGCAGGCAGAGAAGACGCTGCCCGCGCCCGAGGTTGTCGACAAGAAGACGGCGACCGAGCGCCGGCTCGCCGCCGAGGCCGCGTGCGCCGCGCACGAACCGTCGTGCGACTGGGTGAGCACGTTCAGCTCGCTCGAGAAGGCGTCGATCCGGCGCACGCTCGAGGCGCACGGCTTCGCGGTCGAGCCCGCGCCGTGGGGCAAGGTGATCGGCAAGATCCACGTCCACAACGAGGACGTGTTCGCCGAGCGGAACTGGCTGCAGTTCTTCAACCTGTTTCACGTCACGACGCGCTCGCCTTCGATCCGCAACGAGCTGACGATCAACGAAGGCGAGATCTGGGACGACGAGCGCATCGGCGAGAGCTCGCGGCGCCTCAAGGATCCGGTGTTCACGACGGTCGTCGCGATCGTGCCGGTGAAATCGGCCGAGGACGGAAAGGTCGACGTCCTCGTCGTCACGCGCGACGTGTGGAGCCTGCGTCTCAACACGCAGTACACGATCCAGGAGACCTCGCTCACCAACTTCATCATGTCGCTGTCCGAGAACAACTTCCTCGGCCGGCGAAAGACCGTCGCGATCGGTCTCACGATGGATCAGGGCTCGATCGCGGTCGGGCCGCTCTACATCGACAAGAACTTCCTCGGCAAGCACCTCGATTTCCGGTTCCGGCTCGACAAGATCTTCGTCCGCAAGTCGCTCGACGTGATCACGGCGAACGCGATGAACCCGATGGCGGCGCCGATCCCGACGGGCGACCCCGGCGGCATCCAGGACGACGGCGTGCTGCGCTCCGAGGGCAGCGCGGCGACGGTCACGCTGTCGAAGACGCTGTGGTCGCTCGCGAGCAAGTGGGGCGCCGGCGCGTCGTTCAGCTATCGCAATGCGGTGTCGCGGTCGTTCCTGCGCACCGGGCTGCGGCCCTACGATGCTCCGAGCACGACGGAGCGCGACAACATCCCGCGCGAGTACCGGCTGAAGACGTGGTCGACGAGCGCGAACGTCACGCGCCAGTGGGGCGGTGCGTACAAGCAGCAGCTCGAGATCGGTCACACGGTGTCGAGCACGACGCCGTCGCTGCTCGGCACGCTCAACCTCGACCCGATGGTCGAGGCGGACTTCATCCGCGATGTGTTCCCGCGCACCGAGCTCGTATCGGCGCCGTACATCAGCTGGACGCTGTTTCGCGCGAAGTACGCGACGATCCGCAACGTCGACACGTTCGAGCTTGCCGAAGACGTCCGGTTCGGCCCCGACGCCAGCGTCACCCTCTCGCAGGGCCTGAAGGGGCTCGGCTCCGACCAGAACTTCACGCGCCCGTCGATCACCGCGGGCTGGACGCTTCCGTGGTGTCGCGATGGCTTCGTGCGGCTGTCGGCGGGCGGCTCGATCCGGATCCAGGATGGCAAGACGATCGACAACACCGCGACCGCGCAGATTCGCGCCGCCTCGCCGACGTATCGCTACCTGCGCATCCTGACGCAGGTCCACATGGAGACGCGGTGGAACGACACGCAGAACGCGTTCTACACGCTCGGCTCCGATAGCGGCCTGCGCGGCTACGGCATCGGGCAGTTCGACGGCAATCGCCGCGTCGTCGGTCAGGTCGAGGCGCGCAGCGTGCCGTTCCCGTTCTGGGTGCTGCGCGTCGGCGGCGTCGCGTTCTACGACGGCGGCGGCCTCGCGAGCTCGTTCGGCCAGATGCAGCTCTATCACGACGTCGGCTTCGGCATGCGCATGCTGATTCCGCAGTCGTCGCGCCAGCTGTTCCGGTTCGACCTCGCGTTCCCGCTCGTCGACGCGCCGGGCATCACGGCGGGCGTGCCGCGGTTCTCGGCCGGCTTCGATTCCTACTTCTGACGCGTGCCTTTGAGGAAGCGATAGATGAGGTAGAGCGCGGTCGCCGTGAGGCCCGCCGACAGCCCGAACCAGATGCCGGGTGCGCCGAGGCCCGCGCCGAACGCGAGCGCGAGGATCAGCGGCAGACCGACGGCGTAGTGACCGATCAGGTTGCCGATCATCGTCGCGTGCGTATCGCCGAGACCGCGCAGCGCGCCCGCGGTGACCGCCTGGGCACCGTCGGAGAGCTGGAACAGCGCCGCTATCTGCAGCAGCGGGATCGCCGACGCGACCATCGCCGTCTCTGCGGTGAACAGGCCGGCGAGCAGCCGTGGGAGGAGCACGAACGTCGCGGCGAAGCACGCCATGACCGCGAGACCGAGCTGGAGGCCGAGCAGGCCGCGCCTTCGGGCGAGCGCGAGGTCGCCGGCGCCGACCGCATGACCGACACGCACGCTCGTCGCACTGGCGACGCCGAGCGCGAACGCGAACGTCAAGCTCGACAGGTTGAGCGCGATCGAGTGCGCACCCGCCGCGAGCTTGCCGATGTGCGCGCACATCACGGTCGCCGCGCCGAAGATGCCGACCTCGAGGAACAGCTGGCCGCCGACGGGACCTCCGTACTTGAGGATCGTCAGCATGTCGGCGCTCGTCGACGGCGGGCGCGGCGTGCCGGCATCGATCGCGCGCACCGCGAGCCAGTAGACGAGGAGCATCATGATCTGGACGAACGTCGTCGCGAGCGCGGCGCCGAGCACGCCCAATGACGGGATCCCGAGCGCGGGCACGCCGTAGATGAGGGCCAGATCGAGCCCGGCGTTCGCGATGTTGCCGATCACGACCGCGAGCACGAGCGGCCGCGTCTTGCCATGCGCGGCGAGGTACGAGCGCAGCGCGACCATGCCGAGGAACGGCACCGCGCCCAGTGCGCGCAGGTAGATGAACACGCGCGCCTCGTGCAGCACGTCGGGCTCGACGTCGGCGAGCTTCAGCACGAGCGGCGAGGCGAACACGACGAGCGTCGTCAGCAGGCCGACGAGGACCGCGAGCCTGAGGCCGGCGCCGACCGCGCGGCGCGCCTCCTCGGTCCGTCCCGCGCCGAGCGCCTGCGGGACGATCGTGTCCATGCCCATGATGATGCCGAGGCCGATGCACGTGATCGCGAAGTTCAGGTTGTTGCCGACGCCCGCGCCGGCGAGCGCGGCATCGCTGTAGCGGCCGAGCATCGCGGCATCGACGAGGCCCATCAGGTGATTGCCGACCTGCTGCACCGCGAGCGGCCCGGCGAGAAGCAGCATCGCGCGCGACTCGCTGACACGCTCGTCGATCACCACGCGCGGACCGGGGGTGTTCACGGCGCCGCCTCGTACGTCACCGCGGGAAGGCCGAGCGACGCCAGCGCGGGTGCGAGCTTCGTCCAGTCGCCGACGATCACGATCGACGGCTCTGCCCAGGCGGTCTGCACGGCGGCCTGCGCGGCGGCGGGCGTGATCGCGGCGAGGCGCGCCTCGTAGGTGTCGTAGTACGTGAGCGGCAGCGGCTGGATCGCGACACGCTCGGTGGCGCGCGCGGTCCCCGCGACGGTCTCGAGCTGCTGCGCGAGCGCGCGGGTGAGGGTGGTGCGAGCGCTGGCGAGCTCGTCGTCGGTCATCGGCGTCGTGCGCGCGGACTCGATCACCTCGAGGGTCGCGCGCAGACCCTCGGCGGCGCGCTCGGTGCGAAACGTCGTCGCGACGGCCCATGTGCCCGCCCACTCGCCGCGCCAGAAGCTCGAGCCAGCGCCGAGCGTGACCGCGAGCTCGTCGTGGAGCTTGCGATCGAGACGCGAGCCGATGCCGCCGAGCACGGCGTTCGCGACATCCGCGGCGAGCCGGTCGGGCGCGGCGGT